>CAXMSJ010000023.1:0-21779 GCA_964196305.1 uncultured Acidimicrobiia bacterium | reverse complement strand
TACAACCAGCCGGAACAGCAGATGAACGTGGTTGTCCAGGTGGGGGTGGCGTACGATAGCGACCTAGCTCATGTTGAGCGGGTCACGATCGAAGTCGCCAAAGAGGCCGTCAAGGATGTTACTGGGGGAATGGCCGATTTCGAGCCGTTTATTCGCTTCCATACGTTCGGCGAGTCCAGCATCGACTTCTCGGTGATACTGCGGGTCAAAGAGTTTGGCGATCAGTACGCCATGAAGCACGAGTTCGTTAAGCGGCTACAGGAGCGCTATGGTCGCGAGGGGATAGAGATACCGTTTCCGATCCGCACAGTCCAGCTAGATCGCGGGAGCTCAGACGTCGACTAGTTCGATGCGGTTGCGACCGTTATCCTTCGCTCGGTAAAGAGCGGCGTCTGCATGGGCGACGAACGTGTCAGTGGTGTCGCCCTCTTGAAACACTCCGACCCCCAGGCTGGCGGTAAACTTGATTTCTATATCAGCCCCGAGAACCGCCACCTTCTCTATGGCCTCCCGGATGCGCGAGGCTACCAGCGTGGCGCCTTCAAGCGGCGTTTCGGTCAACAAGAGAATAAACTCTTCACCGCCGTAGCGGGCCACGACGTCGGTCTTACGAGTGTTTTCTCGGAGTATTTCGGCTACTTCTTTCAGGACTTCGTCGCCCATCTGGTGGCCGAAACGATCATTGACGGCCTTGAAGTGATCGATATCGAGCATGATCAAGGCTAGCGGAGACTCATATCGAATGATCCTCGCGACTTCGCGCTCGAGATCTTCAAAGAATTTGCGTCGATTGTAGAGTCCGGTCAGAGGATCAGTAATCGACAAGTGCTGCACCTGCTGATAGGACTTGTAGGCAATATAAAGCGATGAGATGCCGCTGACCATCGTCGAGAAAAGCGAAAGATCTTCCTTTTTAAAGGCGTCTTCCTTTGAGCTGAAAAGACCAGCAACTCCGTTGACTACGGCTAGCGGCAACATGATCTGTGAGCCGACAGTTTCCCCGCCAGCGTCAATGCCCTGCTTGTTCTCAAGAGCAAACTCGATGTCGGCAGCGTCCTGCTCGTCGCCTAGATCAGACAAGACCTCTTTGACGCAGTCCTTAATGTTCTCGATGAAGCCGGACTCAGGGTTGTCGCCGACATAGATCGTAGCAATGGTGTCGTTGGGTTCCGCCAGAACTAAGGCGAAGCCCTCATAATGCAGCGCCTCACCGAGCATACCCAAAATTCGCTCAAGCATCTGGTCGAAATCTTGCAGCAAGGGGAGGGTGCGGCTGAGTTCATGGATGAAAGCAATTTCTTTTTCCGACAGAATGAACTGGCGCTTGGTGGCGGTGATGTCCTTGAGGACGATCTGCACCTGGTCCGTTTCTTCGCCCGCTTTGATCGCCGTGCCGTTGAACCAGGCGGCTTCGCCATCCTGCTGGTTGAGCATCAGGTCCTGTATTGAAACTTTGCCAGTGTCGAGAGCTTCTGAAATAAAACTCAGAATGTGCTGGCGCTCCGTGGCTGAGGCCAGGTCTGGCAAAAAGTGGCCTGGTAGCTCCGTGGGCGGCAACCCCAGCACTGTTGAGATGGGCTCGTTTGCCTCAATAATCTTGCCGTGCGTATCGACAATGATGACCGAGTCATCTGTTCCCGACAGCAGGCGGGCGTAACGGCGATCGGCTTTTGCTAGAGCCTCGGCGTTTGCCTCTAGGGTTGCGGAGAGCGCCTTCTGTTCGGCAGACAGCTCTTGGAGGTGGGTGACCAGGCGACCCCTGGTGAGGGTGATGACCGTCGTGCCGACGACCGCCGCGCTCAGGCCAACAAGTACTATCCAGGATATTGGCCAGCCGGCTATCGCGGCCCCGACGGTGACCAGCGGCATAGCTCCCGCCGCCAGCCCGATCAAAGCATGCGCCGGCCGAGAGTTCACTGGGGATTGTCCGCGTCGAGAGCTAGGCCGTCGACCTCTTTTATCAATTGCTTGACGATGATGTTTCCGGTTAATTTGGCTAGGATGTCGAAAAGATTCGCGATCAGATCTTTGAAGGAATTCCGAAGCTCGTCTCGATCCGCTTCGCCGAGATGCTCCCTGATCTTTTCGAACGACAACCCAGAATCAGATACATCTAAATGGATGAGTATTGGGTGGGCCTTGCTGGTGCGGTTGACGGCTCGTTGCACGATGGTGACAACGGTCACAGTGCCGAGTGTCGGCAGGATTTTGGCCCAGACTGTGCCTAGCAGATCCTCGTAGATTTCTAGAACACTATTTTGTATCTCATTTTCGATAGAACTCATGCTGTCCCTTCTCATGCCGCATAATCTAGCGTCCGATCCTGTCAAAGGCCCCGGCGGATTCCAGGCCGAGCTGGTAAAGCAGTTTGACGTCATCAGGCTGAAACGCGTCCTCTTTTGTGTTGGCGGTCGTGAGAATTCCGATAACCTCCCCCCCGCTGATCAGCGGGACGCTGATAAAGGAATTGAACATCTCTGTGTTTTCCGGAAAGCTCTCTTCTTTGACCACCTTGGTCAGGCGGATGTCGTTTTCAGTCAGTTCGCCGCCGTCCAAGACATTGGCGGCAGCCAGCACTTTGGCTGTTAAGTCTGACCCCGAGGCGTCGTTGAGCGGCTGAAGGGATACCAGATAAAGGCTGTGTCGGCCACCGGGACTAATAAGAAAGATGCCCATAACATTACAATGGATCACGACCCCCACCGTACCGAGCAGGAGGGAGAGTATCTGGTAGCGATCAGTGGTCAAGCTGATCTTGCCCTGAAAGTCAGCGATCTCATTTTCTTCAGAAAGCGCCCCGGCTGCTCGGCGGGAGATGTTTTCGAAGACGTTTCTGACGCGCTCAAGAAGGTACGCCCCCTCGTATGGTTTGGTGAGGAAATTGTCGGCCCCAGCCCCCAGCCCCTTGATGATATCCATGATGTCCCCTTTGGTCGTCAACATGACCACGGGGATCGCTTTTGTCTCGTCGCGGCTTTTCAGCTCCTGACACATCTCGTATCCGTCCATCTCGGGCATGACGATGTCCGAGACGATCAAGTCCGGCTGTTCGGCGATGGCCATCTCTAGGCCAATTCGCCCGTCCTCGGCCACAAACACCTCATACCCATCGCTTTCTAAGATGAGCTTGGCCCGCTGAGCCTGTGTGGGACTGTCTTCGGCGACCATAATTTTCTTAGACATTGATCTTCTCCTGATGTTTCAGCTTGCTTACGCCGACGAGTTGCGAGAGAGCGGCGCCCATTTTGCTGATCGGCAGCACTGTGTCAGGCGCGCCCATTGCGATCGCGGCTCTGGGCATTCCAAAGACTATCGATGTTTCCTCGTCCTGGCAGAAGGTTTTTCCGCCGGCAGCTTTTATCTGTTGTAGGCCGCTTGCTCCGTCTTCGCCCATCCCAGTCAAGAGCACTCCAATTGCGTGACCGTGGAACTCGCGGGCCACAGTTTCAAACAGGCAGTTAATAGAGGGTCGATGGTAGGATTTTTTCGCGTATGTCTCAGTCAACACAATGCGGCTATCCGCCGTTATCTCGGCGTGTGTGTTGTCTGGCGCGATATAGACAGAGCCGGCTATGAGTCGCTCGCCCTCTTCGGCGATCCTGACCGGTAACGCGCTTTCCTGGTTGAGCCAACCGGCGAAAGCCGGCCCGAATCCAGTGGTCATATGTTGGACTATCATGATTGGCACAGATAGGTTGACCGGCAGGGCCTTCAAAATAACACTGAGGGCCGCCGGTCCGCCAGTGGAGGCGCCGATAGCAATGATTTTTGGTGTCTCGGTCTTGCGGGCCGGCCGGACAGCGGCCGGGACTTGGCGGCCCCAGCGAGTTACCACTTTGACTTCGGACATGGTCTTCACTGTCTTAACCAGGTTGTCTCTAATCGAAGAGTAGTCTCGGTGTCCGTGGCCACGAGGTTTTTCCAGAACGGTTAAGGCGCCTTCTTTTATTGCTTCGAAAGCCGGGCGACTTTCGACTTGATCGGCACTCCCCGTGACGATAATTATTCTGGTCGGACACTCTCTCATAATAGTCTTGGTGGCCTCTACGCCATCCATTTTAGGCATCAAGATGTCCATCGTGATGACGTCGGGCTTAAGGCTATGGGCCATGGACACGGCCTCTAAGCCGTTGCGAGCAACGGCTAAGACGTGGAGCTCAGGATCGCTCTCCAGCAGCTGTCTCAGGTGACTTGCGACTACCGCTGAGTCTTCAGCGATCAAGACACTGATCATTTTTCCTCCGTAAACTTTTGATTGCAGACCGTACGATTGACTACCAGGTTAGGATAACGTGAATCCGTTCCGCTTTGCACTGTGAGATTCGCCCCGAGCACCACTAAACCAACTGCTTGATCGTGTCCAGCAGGTCCCGCTGATCGAAGGAGTGCTTGACGATATAAGCATCGGCTCCACATTCGAGCCCCTGCGCTTTGTCGGCAGCGGAGTCGAGTGACGTCACCAGCACCACTGGCAACTCTTGCAACTCATCGCTCTCTTTGACCCGAGTAGTCAGCTCGAATCCGTTCATGCGCGGCATGTCGACATCAGAGACAATGAGGTCAAAGTGCTGCTGCTTCAGTGTTTCCAGCGCCTCAACGCCGTCTTGTGCCATGGTCACCCGGTATCCGGCCGACTCCAAGATATTCTTTTCCATGATCCTGGTTGTTATCGAGTCGTCAACCACCAGCACGGCCACACTTTTCTTGGTGCCGGCTTCTGTTGCTGTTCTGTCGGAAGCAGCCGACCGATAGCTGACTCCCCGGGCCGACTTGATCATGTCGGCCACGTTGAGGATCATGACGACCTGCCCGCTGCCAAGAACCGTGGCCCCCGAGACGTTTCTGACTCGCGACAACATCTTGCCCAGGGACTTGATGACGATCTCCATCTCTCCGACGAGCGAGTCGACTACAAAGGCCACGCGTTTCTCGGCTGCGCCCAGCACGATCACCGGCAACTTTGAGCTGCCGCCCTTCTTGAGCTTGGCGGGCAGCTCAAGCACATCGGACACTCCGACTAGGGAGATAGAGCGACCCTCGATCTGGATCACGTTCTTGTCTCCGACGGTGAAGATATCCTCGGCGTTTGCGCGGACAATACGCTCGACACTTGTTGTCGGCACCGCAAAGGTCTCGCCGGAGACCTCGATCAACAGCACTCTCGAAGTGGAAAGCGTCAATGGCAAGCTGAGGCTTATCCTGGTGCCTCCGCCTGGACTGGCGGTTACGGTGACCAGGCCGTTCAGTTTTTCAATGTTGGTTTTGACTACGTCCAAGCCGACGCCGCGCCCGGAGACGCTCGTCACTTTGGTGGCGGTGGAGAACCCAGATTGAAAGATCATCAGCCGGGCATCATCGTCTGAGAGAGACCGGGCTTCTTGCGCTGAAATCATGCCTTTGGCTTGAGCTTTGGCTCGGATCTTTTCGCAATCAATCCCCGCCCCGTCGTCCTCGACCTCGATCTTGATGCCGTTGCCCTGCTGCGACGCCGAGAGTTGGATTGTGCCGGCTGCCGGTTTCCCGGCGGCTACGCGAATTTCCGGTGTCTCTATTCCATGGTCAACCGAGTTCCTGATGATATGCATTAAGGGATCTTTTATCCCCTCAATCAGCTTCTTGTCTAACTCTGTTTCGGTGCCGCAGATGACTAGATTGACTTGCTTGCCTTGCTGGCGAGCGAGGTCGCGGACGGTGCGCTTGAAGCTCTCAAAAACAGAAGCCACCGGAAGCATCCTTGCTCGCCGGATGTCTTCCTGAAGCTCTTCCGTGATGAGCGACATGCGCATCGAGTCTTTTGAGAATTCTTGGAGCAGGCTGTTCGTGTGGGACCAGAAGTACTTCAGGTTCTCCTGGTTCTCGCCTAAAAACGTGATGATCTCACGATTGTCTTCGCGTGGCTCTCGTCGCAGCTTATCGTAGGCGCTGCGCTTCTTCTGCCAGGTTTTCTGCCACTCCTGCAGTGAGTTCCTGAGCGATTTGAGCTCGGCCACGCGCTGTTCGGTGCGGATCTTTGAGACCAGCAGCTCTTCCACGTGTGTCATCAAGGCGTCAAGCTTGCGCGTCGAAACCCTAACAGTCTCCTCGGCACTGCCGCCCTTCTTAGGCGCGGGGGTTGTTTCCGGCCCAGGTCCCTGGCTTGGCTTAGGTTCGATCGGAGCCTGCTTGGCTTCAGGGGCCGGGACACGGGCGCTGTTTTGGTCCGTAGCACATTTAGCGAGCACAGAGCTCAGACGTCTTTGCAGGCCGATCTGGTCCGGGGCCGGCGTCCCTTCAACAGCGGCTGAAAGAGCGGTTGTCATGAAGTCGAGGCCTTCGTATAGAAGGTCGAATTCAGCCGGGCCAAGACTAAGCTCACCGCGCTTAGCCGCCGCGAACATACTCTCAATACTGTGCGCGCAGGTCTCGACGGCCGTTGCCTCGACTGCCCGCGCTGCGCCCTTGAGGCTGTGGGCCTCGCGAAAAACCTCTTGAAGAAGCTCTTGGGTTTCGCCGCTCGGATTTTTCTCTAACTCAAGCAGTTGCTTATTGATGACTTCGAGGTGCTCCTCGGCCTCATCTTTGAAGGTCGACATCAACTGCTGCATTATTTGTTCTTCGGACAAAGACATAGGCTCTCCTTATACATCCTCGTGGATAATCATGCGCTTGTCTTGCGCTAGCCCGGCGAGATTCAGGATGATCACGGCTTCTTCCGTGATTCCAACGATGAACTCTTCCGACGACCCCGACAGGGTTTCAATCTGGGCCTTGATGTCATCAAGCGCTATATCCAGGACTTCTTCAACCTGGTCGGCCAAGACCCCTACGTGGATTTCGCCGGTGGCTACAACCATTATTTTGCTGGAGGGCTTTAGCTCTGAAGGAGACAAGCCAAAAAAACTTTTTATGTCCACGACCGGCAAGATGCGCCCGCGGATGTTGACTGCCCCCAAAATGAAGCCGGGAGTGCAGGGGATAGAAGTCATCTTTTTCACCGGCTGGATCTCTTCGACGAGGCATACTTCAAGGGCATAGCGTTCTTGCTCGAGCCGAAAAGTGACGTACTGGCTCGTCGTGGACTCATCCCTGGCCTCGTCCTCGGTGCTGGCCAATGAGGCTGCTCGTCCCTCTAGCACTTCTTTAATCTGCGCTTCGGATAGATTGATGTCGACGAGTCGGTCAAGCAGATTTATGTCTGGCTGGTCTCCGTTCGTAGTTCCCATCTTATTCCGTCTCCTGTTTCAAGTTGGCTTTCACGATTTCTTCTAGCTTGCCGAACGTAACTCCATTGGCGTCAGGTACTATTTCGTCCTTATCTCGGTCGGACATTAGCCTTAAGACGTTTTCCCAACCTTTGTTAGCCAGCCGATCTTGCCCGCGCTGCTTGTAGAGGCAAGCCAAAGTAAAATGCGCGGTGATAAAGGCTGAATCCAGGAAGATCGTGTTCTTGAGCGCCTTGATCGCGCCGGCGTCATCGCCGGCACTCTGGTGGATCGCTGACCGTAGGTAGTAAGCGTGGGCATTGAGTTTGTCAATGGCAATTGCCTGATCAAGATATTTTACCGCCTGCCCGAGGTCATTGCGGGCCAGCTCAATTCGACCCATGAGCAGCAGGGTTGGCGCAGAGTTGGGCTCAACCTCCAGGATCCTGGAGGCTTTGGCGGCCGCCATGTTCTGCTGACCCAACTCGAGCATGGCCTCAGCCTCAGATAGCAGCTCATTAATAGAGGGGCGCACCTTTTTTTTCGGGAGCTTTTTCTTTTCAATCGCCTTCGCACGCGGTCGGGCCACCACTTTGGCGTTTGTCCGCGATCTCTTGCGGGCCTCGAAGCCCTGCTGTTGTTTCTGATAGACGAATGCACTGGAGAGGTTTCGCGCCCGAAAGAGCTGTTTTGGCGGAATCGGGTCGGATGCGCCCACCAAGAGCCAGCCACCATCGCCAATACACGAGTGAAACTTCGTCATGACGTCAGCAGTGGTCTGATCATCGAAATAGATCATTACGTTTCGGCAGACTATCAAGTCCAAATCTACTGTCTGGTTGCTGAATGACGGATAGACGCTCTCTTTGAGGTTGACGTGCTCCAGGGTCACCTGGTCCTTGATCGTGTCCGAAAGATGATAAGCAGAGGTGTTTGATACAAAGAAGTATTTGTCCAGCCATTCTGACGGCATGTTCCTGAACGACCACTGTCCATAGCGTCCTTCCCGGGCCAGGCGCAATGATTCCAGGTTTATGTCGGTTGCCAAGATGGTTACGTCCCAGGTTTCGATGTACGGGATGAGTTCTCGCAGCAAAATGGCGAGCGAGTAGGGCTCTTCGCCGGTCGAACAACCCGCACTCCAGATGCGTAACGTTCTTGTCGTAGCAATGCGGCTCTCGATCAACTTTGGCAAGATCTCCTGGCGCAGCAGATTGAATTGGGACGCGTCACGATTGAAGTATGTTTCGCCGACGGTCAGGAAGCTGACAAGACGGTCGAGAAGCTTGCTGGAGCCGCCAGCCATCAGCGTATTTAGATACTGATTGAGCGACGGTAGTCCCGAGTCACGTAGTCCTTCGTGTAGTCCGCGCTCCAGGTCGCTCCGCCTCTTGTCCGCGAAACAGAGTCCGGTCCGATCAAGGATAAAGTCCCTGAATCTAGCATATTCAGCCTGATCAAGCGCGAGTGTTTCCATTTTGTTCACAGTGGTTCCGGGGTTACGCTAGGGCCTGCTTGCCATGAGACTGAATAGCTGTCATTTCTTCAAGCAGCTGGGCTTCGTCGGCCGTGAAGATCCCATGTAGGTCGATCAGAAAAATCATTTTTGCCTCGACCTTAGCCACGCCGACCAGGCACTGCGATCTGGAGAACATATTATTTGGCTGCTCGATGACGTTGTCGGGGAGGGTCATTACCTCCAGCACTCGGTCAACCACCAGGCCGACGGTAGTCCCATCGGTCCTGGTGATCAGAATCGGTGTAGCTAGGGTGTAGCTGGCGCTGTCCAAATGGAGCCGCGCCCGCATGTCCACTGCCGGCACTACGTGCCCCCTTATATTGACCAAGCCGACCACGAACGGCAAGGTCTCCGGGGCCCTCGACATACCGACCATCCGGATGACCTCTGCTACCTCGGCGACGTTGACACCATATGTCTGGCCTCCGAGCTCGAATGTCACGAACTGGTTTTCAAGCTCACTCACTTTTGCCTCCCTGTTTTCTTACCCAGCGTACATCTAATGGAAAAAGCCACTCGTCTATCTATCGACATTTTAGACAGGACTGTTAATACCTTGAATGAGCGCTCAATGATATTTTGTGGGAGCCGATAACTGTAGTGCAGCATCATGGAAATTCATAGCGTGTTTGGCAGTTTATAGTGCCGGAACGACCGCTTGAGTGCCGGATTATACCGATTGGCGGAAATGGGTATATGTGATAATATGAACAACTACCGACAAAGGGTGTCGCCCTGTTTAGCGAGCGACGACGAATGGTTGGCGATGTGGAGAAACATGTTTAAGAATAGAATTGTTGCTCTTGGAGCATTGTTACTGGCGATGTTAGTGGTCCCGGGCACGGCCGGAGCGGCTGTGGACGGCGAGTCAGTTGTGAGCGGAAAGTGTACTGCTTGCCATTCAGCGGAAAGGATTCGCGAGTCCGCGAAGACTGAAGCAGAATGGACGGAGCTAGTCGACAAAGAAATTGATCGCGGGGCGCAGCTCAGCCGAGCAGAGCGTTCGGCGGCCATTAAATGGTTGTCAGACAACTACGGCGCCATTAAGTCCGAAGAGGTTGAGGCAGTCGAAGTTGAGGAAGAAGAGCCCCTTACCGGGGGAGACGAGACTGAGGCCGAGGCTTCCGGTGGCGACGCAGCCGCTGAAGCGACAAGCACACTTCCTTTTGACCGTCAGGCTGAAACCGGCGTTGAGCTCTGGCAGTTTCTGCTAACTGGCGGGGCGATGATGGCCGGTGGTGCGTGGATGCGTCGCCGCTAATCTTGTCGGCTGTCCACCCTTAGTTCTCATCGCGATCGATCCGCCTTAGGGCGGCTTTTGCTTCCAGTAGGTCCGGCACATACCTGATCGCCGCTTCATATGCTTCTCGCGCTAAATTGACTTCTTCCAGCTTTTCATAGGCCTGCCCAAGCAGAAAATAGGTGTCCCCGGAGAGTGAATTCAGCTCGATGGCGCGCGACAGAACATTGACGGCGGCTTGTGGTTCGTCAGCTGCCAGGTACTGCGTGCCCAGCAAGTAGTAGGCAGCCTCAAAGCCTGGCTCTAAGCTGATAGTTTTGGCCGCCGCGTCGATAGCGGCATTCGTGGCTTTGGTTCTCGAGTAGACAGAGGCCAACTGAAAGTAGGCGTTGGCTGAATCAGGATTAAGCTCGGTGGCCCGCTCAAGCTGGTCGATGGCCTCTTCGTGGCGACCGAGACGCCGGTAGACTACGCCCAATTCGATTCGAGCACTAGCATCATTTGGCCGAATGGCCACCGCTTCGCGGGCGCTCTGTATCCAGACATCGATGGCATTTTGTGGTGTTTCGCTTGGGGCATCAGGCACGATATTTCTGACCAGACGTCTGAGAATGGTCGGCTTGTGTCTGGGAGTAACTTTGGCCAACGAAGCCTGCACATCAAGTCTAAACCTCGCGCTGAACTTGGGGGTACAAGTGGTCAAGGTCAAGCGGGCTCGGTTATCTTTTTTTGGCACCAGGGCCGAGAGGTCATCAGGTTCAAGCGTGTCCGACCGGACTACGCGGTACTCATAGACACTGTCGAGCGTTTCCAGCCGGATGACATCGCCGGGCGACAGTTCGTCAAGGCGGTTGAACGGGTGCGTGTAGGTCACTCGATGTCCGGCGATCCCGATAGTCCCTCGTTCGCCGGGATTGACCGTTCCTTCATAGTGCCCGGGCCCGTTCTTAAGTGTTTCGGGATCGACAGCGTCGAGCACGACTTGCTCGACCTCTATCTTGGGTATCGTGATCTTGGTAGTCGGCCATGGTCCGATTTCAGCTTCGGCCACCGTTTCGAGTGCCTGCTCCAGGACAGCATCTTCGGCGCTTACAGCCTGGTTTCCCAACCTGGCTACTTGCTCTGTCTCGGCGGAGGCAGCCAGTTCTTCCTGGCGGACCAGTTCGGTTTCCCAGGACTGGTTGAGCCGGTACTGGACCAGATAGCCGTATCCTTCAGTTAATGATGGGTAGCCGATGATGATCAGCCCGACCAGCATGAGCAAGGTCGAGCCCAGGCGCCTATGCTTTGAGGCTCGTTGAGGGCCCTCAGGCCCGACTAGCTCGGATGTTGATTGCCGCGATACAGACACGTTTTATAGAATATCAAAGATTTCTAGCTTCCCCAAGGCAGGACATCCAGAATGCCCTGTGATAGAATACGCAAAAGTCTTTCACAGGGAGCGACACTATGCGCAAAAAAACACCGGCAATACTCGCCTTAATACTACTATTTGCCTTGGGCTCACTGGTTCTTGGCTGTAATCGGTCGGAGACTTCCTCTGCCGAGAGTGACGTGGAGCAAACAGAGACGATGGAAGAAGAGGCGACTGACGAAGCCCCGGTGATTGACGGGGACGACTCTGAGGCCACGGAGGACGCAGAAGAGGAGGACGCAGTGACAGAGGAATTTACTCCAGGCGATGGACCCAAGGTGGTTTTGGAGACAAGCCAGGGAAATATTGTGGTCGAGCTTTTACCGGACATCGCGCCCAAACATGTGGCAAATTTCGAGAAACTTATCGGGCAGGAATTTTATGATGGCCTAACCTTTCACCGCTATGTTCCTGGTTTCGTTATCCAGGGCGGCGATCCGGAAGGAACGGGCATGGGCGGACCGGGCTGGAAGGTTCCAGGTGAATTCGGCGGCAAACATATTCGCGGAGCTCTAGCGATGGCCAGAAGTGCCGAACCAGACAGTGCCGGCAGCCAGTTCTATTTTGTTCTCGATCGTGCCAGCGCAGCGCAGCTCGATGGTCAGTACACTGTTTTTGGTCAGATCATCGAAGGCCTCGAAGCGATGGACAAACTACGTGAGGGCGACGTTATGAGTAAAGTCTATATGCAGGGCGCTCAAGCCGAGTAGGAGGCAGCTCGATCATGGCCGTTATTTTCGATCTTTTTTTGTTCAATAAGAAGTATGTCGAACAAGTGCGCGAGAAGGAAGAGCTGGAAGACCACCATCGCGACGCGGGGGTAGAGCTTGAGGTCGGCGCTGTTTCATGTCGAAATACAGACAGAAAGCAGCCTATCTTTTTTTACGACGCGGATGACCTAGCGGAGTTGCTGGAAGCGGGATACGCTATTGGCAAAGGCCGGGAGGCCAACGAGCAGCTCGTCGGGCTGGATGCCTTTCCGCCAGAAAGTGTTGTGCCTTTCCGGATCGAACTGGACAAGCCGATCGCCGGGCGCTTTGTAGACCCCGACGGCCAAGAAACAGCGTTTGGTACGCGCAAGGAACTAAAAGCAGTCGTCACCGAGCAGTTGCCGGAACGGCAGGAGAGCTCTACTTAAGCCTCTCGCCGACCGCGTCGTTTGCCCAACCTATGGGCCACCCAGATCGCGGCAATTGTAAAGAATATACCGCTCGATATTAGTTTTGCCTGGTTCTTGATCAGCGCAGTTTCTGCCGCCGAGCCAAGTTCGTCCAGCTTGTCCCCGATATCAGCGGCAGTGATATCCGCTGTCTTTGTTGGAGGAGTCTCGCTCATTGTTCCCCTTCGTCTTGTCGGATCATGACCGCTATCGGGATGACCCCAATCAGCAAGAGCCCCGCTCCGATAATCAGATAGGCTATCCAAGTCGCTCCGAGCAGTTCAGCCAACAACTGGAAGGCGCCTATTGCCAGGAAGATCAAGGCCAATGAGAACAGCGTAGAGGCGGCGACTGCCAGGGCCAGCCACTTGCCCACGCTCTTTAGTGGTCGGACGACCGCAAGGTTGATCGTAGCGCGCAGCTCCTGGCGTAAGAAGCCGCTGGATAGCTCCAAGAGCTCGGCTACTAGCGTCGAGACAGATTTCTTCTCTTCCTCTTGGTTCATCGACAATCCTTTGCTCTTGAATACTTGCCCCGGTTCATTCCCAAGAAAAGATGATAGCAAACCGGGCTATGATAAGACAGCAAGGGCTTATTACATCTCCGGGTCGGGGTTGTCCTCTGGTTCAGTTCCGATCCAAATGGTCACTTGGGTGCCCTTTTCTTCTTTACTCTGCGCTTCAGGCGTTTGCGTGACGACCAGTCCGTACGACTCAGGCTCCGAGACGCTTTCCTGTACATTCACTGTAAAGCCGGCATCGGTCAATTTCTGTCGGGCATCGCCTTCGGAATCCCCTTTGACGGAGGGAACGCCGAAGAGTTCAGGGCCCTTGCTGGTCGTGATCGTTACTGTCTCACCCTTGTTGACGGACACGCCGGCTGCCGGGGATTGGGTAATGACTTTGCCTGCGGGGACGGTCTCGCTAAACTCTTCCTGAACGACAGGAGTTAGGCCGGCATTGGCGATAATGGTTTTGGCTTCTTCTCCTGATTTGCCGGCCACATTTGGGGTCTTTTTCGGCTGGGGCCCCTGACTGACGACAAGATTGACGAAGGTTCCCCGGGCTACCTTGTTGGTGGCCGGCGGGTCCTGGACGATGACATAGTCTTCGGCAATGGTTTCGCTGAAGTCGCGGCGGATCGAGCCGACTTCCAGTCCGGCCCGGGAGATGTTGAGGGTCGCCTGGTTAAGTATCTTGTTGCGCAGTTCGGGCACGGTGATCATGTCCCGCCCCTTGCTAATAGTGACGGTCACTAGTCGTCCGCGACCAAGTTCGGTGCCGACTCGCGGTGATTGGCTTATGATGGTGTCCTTGGCGGCTTTTTCATGAAAGGCTTTGACTGTTTTCAACCGGAGCTCTTGGTCCTTTAGCAGGGCCTTGGCTTCCTTCTCGGTCAGGCCGGCTAGGTCGGGTAGCGTGAATTTGGCCAGGCGACTAAGAGCCAAATTGGTGGCGAATGCGGAGCCGGCGAACAGGACCAATAAGAGCATGATCAGTCCGAAAATTCGCCAGTTGCGGCCCGGACGCGCTTGGCTTGTCTCTTCCGGGACAACCGGTTTGGGGATGACCATCGTCAGGTCGTTATCGTCGACGCTCGCATTCTTGACCGGCATCCCGGCGGCTAGCCGGGTCAGGTCATCGCGCAACTCGGCTGCGGTCTGGTATCGCCGGGACGTGTCCTTGGCCATGGCTTTGACGATGACAGCTTCGAGTTCAGGGGGGATGTCATCGATCAGCACGCTAGGCAGCGTGGGCGTTTCCTGGATGTGCTTGAGGGCCACAGCTACTGGACTATCACCTTCGAATGGCACTCCCCCGGTGGCCATCTCATAAAGGACGACGCCGAGCGAATAGATGTCACTGGCAGGTCCGACCCAGTCGCTATTGGCCTGCTCCGGGGAGAGATAGTGGGCAGTCCCGATGATGGAGGCCGTCTGAGTAACGTTGCCGGCTGTCGAGCGGGCGATGCCAAAGTCCGTCACTTTGACCTCGCCTTCGTCAGTGATGATGATGTTCTGAGGCTTTATGTCGCGGTGGACGATCTCGTGTTTATGAGCGGCCTGCAAAGCCGCCGCCACTTGGCGACCGATGTCGATGACCTTAGAGGCCGGCATTGCCCCCTCAGAGACGATGAGTTCCTTGAGGTTGTGTCCAACAAGATACTCCATAACCAGGAAATAAGTGCTGCCCTCGGCCCCCCAGTCATAGACGTTGACGATATTGGGCTGGTTAAGGTTGGCTGCCGCCCGTGCTTCGCGTCGAAATCGCGCGACAAAATCCTCCTCCCCGGCATAATGGGGGTGGAGAATCTTGACAGCGACAGTTCGATCAAGCGTCGTGTCAAAGGCCCGGTATACCTCGGCCATGCCGCCGGCCCCGACCTTTTCTTCAAGGCGGTATCTGCCGCCTAAGGTTTTATTAATCATGGTCATTGTAATAATACCTGCTCATGGCGAGCGTGTCAGCGCTTTCCTAAAAAGTTCTCCTGCGAGTGGGGCGGCAGTGCTGCCGCCCGTGCCCCCATTTTCGATGATGACAGCCAGGACTACACGCGGTTTGCCGGCCGGGGCGAATCCGACAAACCAGGAGTGTGGCGTGCCGGCTCCGCCTACCTCGGCCGTGCCGGTTTTGCCACCCACCTTGATTCCGGGGATGGCGGCGCTCCGGCCTGTCCCGGAGATAACTGTGGCGATCATCATGTCTTTTACAGCCGTCGCGGTCTTCTCGGTCATTGCTCGGCGCCAAAGGCGGGGCCGCCGCCTATGCTTGAGCGCGCCCTGATAGTCGCGTACCTCGGCGATAATAAAGGGCTCCATGATAACGCCTCCGTGGCTTGCCGCAGCTGTCGCTAATGCCATCTGAAGTGGAGTGACCAAGGTCTCGCCTTGGCCAACGGCGGACCAAGCCGTCATGACGGGATCCATTCGCTGTGGTGGGGCCAGCTCGCCGACGGCGACCGGCAGATCGAAGGGGATGGTTGCGCCCAGGCCGAAGCGGGCGCCGGCCTGGCGAAGCCGGTCCGCCCCGAGAGCTAAACCCAGTTGCGCGAAGATCGTGTTGGTTGATTTAGCAAAAGCTTCTTCGACCGTTAGGCGTCCGGCGTCTTTCTTGCCGTAGTTGGTGACCTGGCTACCATGGACCGGCAGTGAGGCCGGGCCGTCATACTGCGAATCGGGCTGGGCCACCCCTTCATCTAGCGCCGCTGCGGCGGTGATGATCTTGAAGGTCGAGCCCGGAGGGTATCGACCGGCAATTGCCCGGTTGAGGAGCACGCCGTCATCGAGAGTGTCAGCTGTCTGGCCGATCGAATTGGGGTCGAACGAAGGGGCTGAAACCATAGCTAAAATCGCTCCGGTCTCAGGATCGATGGCGACGATCGCTCCCGTCCGGCCGGCCAAGAGACGGGCTGCCTCCGCCTGGAGGTCTGGGTCGAGCGTCAACGTCAAGTCCAGTCCGCGCGACCGTCCGTCCCCAAGCCATTGTTCAGCTGCCGCCTCCAGGCCGCTCCGCCCACGGATGGGATCAAAGTAGCCGACGACCGCTGCGAAAAGCTCGCCCTGGGGGTAGAGGCGCTCAAAGCCGTTCTCAGTTTTGCTGTTGGTCGCTAAAATGGCGCCGTTGCCGGCGAAGATCTCGCCTCGTTCCGTCTTGAACTGGGCCAACAAGGGCCGGATATTTCCCGGATGGGCGACAGCCTGGTTCCAGAAAAGCTGACGATAGGCGATGACGGTCAACGCGAGGACGACCACCGTGATGGTCAGCATCAATACTGTCCGCGCCCGCCCGGTCACGCCCGCCTCGAGATCGATAGGATCAATCCGAGCATGATGAAGCTGGAGACCACCGAACTGCCTCCATAGCTGACCAGCGGCAGGGTGACTCCGGTTAGCGGCAGGGCCTTAATTACTCCACCGATGATGATAATCGCCTGGATTGCGGTGACTGTGGCCAGGCCAGCGGCGAGCAACATCAAGAAATCATCGTTGGCGGCGATAGCGGCGTGAAAGCCTCGGGCAAAGAGCAAGAGAAAGGCGACCAGAAGAGCGGCTGCCCCCAACAGGCCGGCTTCTTCCGCCCAGACTGAGAAGATAAAGTCGGTGTGAACCGCCGGCATACTGATCGCTCGACCGAGAAGGCCCGCCCCTAGGCCAACTCCGGTCATCCCGCCCGCTTCCAGGGCGAAAAGGGATTGAGCTACTTGATAGACTGAGCCGCTGATATCGCTGGGGATCGGAGCCAGCCAGACATCGATTCGTGCAGCCACGTGTGAGAACAAGCGGTACGCCATGGTGGTGCCGGCTAAAAAAAGAGCTAAGCCCACCCCCACGTAGGCGGCGCGCCCGGTAGCGATATAGAGCATTACTAGAAAGAGGCTGAAGAAGATCAAGGAAGACCCTAAGTCGCGTTCGAGTATTAGGATTGCCAGCGACAGGAGCCACGTCATGATGAGTGGGCCAAAGTGGCGGACTCTCGGCCAGGCAAGCACTTCCTTTTTTTCTGCTAAATAGGCGGCGAGAAAGATAGCTAACAGGATCTTGGCCGGCTCAGCCGGCTGGAAGGAATAACCGCCGAAAACCAACCACAGCTTGGAGCCGCCCCGGACGGTGCCAAAAAATATGGGCGCCAGCAACAGGAACACCCCAAGGGATCCAGCCAGGTACTTGAACTCGGCCAGTCGTCGCGGTCTTTGCAAGGTGGTTGCGACCAGCACAGCGGCAATTAAGCCTAGCTCCACCCAGACCAGCTGGTTGGAGAATGACATTTCCAGCGAGTATAAAGTTAGGAGCCCCAGCGTTCCCAGGAAGGCCCCTAATGGCAGGATCAACTGATCTGAGTTCCCACCGAAAAACCTTAGCGCTACATGGCCCCCGAGGAGCAGGGCCGGGAAGGCCAGAATATTGAGCGAGCGGTTAGCCAAGGGTGTTAGCTCGCCGGCCGCTTTGCTTACGTCGATAATTGAGAGGCCGGAGAAGAAGATGGCGATGACCACCAGCAGTCCGAAGAGCTCTTGGCGGCGACTTTCAGTCACCTGTTCCGCCGGGCCAGGTCTTTTATGTCCGTTAGGATAGTGTCTAGGCGTTTTTTGTCGCCGACGACCATCTCCTGCTTGAGGCGGGCAACATAGTAGTCGGGCAGATCCTTGACTCGGACAGAAGTGCGGTAGTCGAAACGCCCGAGGTTTAGCCCAAAAGGTTCGACTGGGAGCCCGCGATTGACGGTCACCCGACCGCTCGAAGCGGTTAAGTAGTAGAGGTGATTCAGGCGCCAGCTGATGCCGGCAAACACCACTAGGGCAAGGACTATTATCAATAGGGCATAGAGGGGCGCGCGACTCCGACCGGGAAGCGGTTCCGCCTGTTCGACGTCGCCGATGACGACGGTGATATTGTCATCGCCACCGGCCTCGTTGGCTGCTTTTATCAGCTTGTCGGCGGTCCGGTCTCCGGGGAACCGGCTCGAACCCAGATCGAACAGACGGCTATCGTCGATTGGTCCCGTCAGGCCGTCTGTGCACAAGAGGAGGCGGTCACCTGGCTGAAGATCGTGCGAGAAGATGTCGGGCTTTATCTGCCGGTCACTGCCGACCGCCCGGGTAATGATGTTGCGCTTTGGATGCTTGCGGGCGTCGTCAGGCGTCAGCTGACCGCGGCGCACAAGTTCTGCGACTAAAGAGTGGTCGGCAGTCAATTGGATCAACCGGTTGTCTCGGAACAAGTAGGCTCGGCTGTCTCCGGCATGGCCGATCCACGCCATGTCGCCATGGATAGTCGCGACGGTGAGGGTGGTGCCCATGTGCTTATGTCCTTCTCGGGCGCCGATCTTGCGAATGGTTCGGTTGGCGCGAGCAAAGGCTCGGCCGATCTCGCGGGCCGGCTGTCGAGAACCCGGCTTGATGTGTTGGCGCACCGCTTCGATAGCCGTTTTGGCAGCTAAGGCGCCGGCATCGTGACCCCCCATGCCGTCGGCCACAGCCAAAATAGTTGGCGCTGCCAGAAAGGCGTCCTCGTTTGCGTCGCGGACCCGACCGATATCTGTTCGACCAACGGAGAGAATCACTTCTTGGCCGCCATATCCACGGTGATAGTGGTTCGACCGACGCGAACTCGGTCTCCGTCTTCCAGGCGCTGCCGTTCGTTAAGTCGCTTCTCGTTGAGCCAGGTGCCGTTGCTGCTAGTCATATCGTCGATCCACCACTGACCTTGT
Organism: uncultured Acidimicrobiia bacterium; assembly: GCA_964196305.1. Classification (GTDB taxonomy): domain Bacteria; phylum Actinomycetota; class Aquicultoria; order CAJVYJ01; family JAUVQD01; genus DAOUYN01. The sequence continues at coordinate 3,060 of CAXMSJ010000023.1, read as the reverse complement.
CGGCGGAGAATGCGGGCATGATGTCCGGATACTGCGGTATCATCGAGGACGATATCGTTGGCCGGCAGTCGGCCGATTGAAATATTTTTGGTGAGAGCGAAGACCCTCGGGGATTCGCTCTCTGTTTCCAGCGTCAGTCGGTCTCCGCTAGTTTGGCTTGGCAGGCGCCTGGCTTCGCTCGCTATCGTCCGGACGGCCCAGAAAAGAAAAACATAGAGCAAGCCAAGGAGGGCATAGTTTGACAGGGAGAGCCCGAGCTCAGTCACAGTTCTGTCTGGTCGAAACTCAATTCGATCGGGCCGATCTTGATGGTATCGCCATCGATCAGCTTGGCCCGGCCGACCTCTTCACTGTTCACCGAGGTGCCATTTGTGCTGTCAAGGTCGACGAGGAGTAACCCCTCCTGGTCGGCGTCAATGCGGGCATGGTATCGAGAGACCCCGTTGTCAGCCAGGACGACATCGTTGTCGCTGCGCCGACCGATGGTGGTGCCAGGGGCGATCTCAAAGATCCGCCCGGACTCGGTTTCGGTCAATCGACCGTTCGGCTTGATGACGAGGGCCTCTTTAAGCTCCTCGGCCGAGATGATCTGGGTGTCATTTGCTGAGGCCGCCACGTCTATCTCTTCAAAGTGGCTATGAATATCGCATTCACCGCGGTGTAATTCCGGCTCAGGGGCGATCGAGAGGTGGATCGCTCCGCTAAACCGGTATTCGTTTTCCTGGGCATGTGTTTTTATGTACTCCGTCAGCTCGGCCGCTAAAGCCTGCTGTACCCCGCCCAACTCTTCGAAGTCATCAGGAGCAAGGTGGATCATGAAGACATTGGGAACATAGGTATGGGCCACGCTCACCTGGCGTTTATCGTCCATTTCTCCAGCCAGTTTTCGGGCCAGCTCGACCGGCTGAAGCGCAGAGCTGAAGCGATGGGTGAAGAAACCTTCGACGAGGTTTTCAAGGCGACGCTCTATCTTGCGGAAGATTGCCATGTGTCCTAGGTGCGGCGCGGGTGCCAGAACAAGAACATCAGGGCACCGAGAACGAGCACCGACAGGGCTAGGGGTTTCGCTACAAAGGCAGTCGAATCGATTGTCTGCCCCAGCAGTTCAGAGATGATCTGATAACTAAGCAAGAGCGTGATCGCCCCGATGCCCAGGGCAACTAGCGATGCGTGCCAGCTCCTTAATGTGCCCGCGATGCCCATGATCAAAGCTACCGCGCTCCAGATGGCGATCTGGGCTCCCAGCCATGGTTGAGCGATGAAGTACTCGGCAAACTTACCGACGTCCTCCAGCTCGCCATTGAACCTGGTGGTCGGGATCAAAGCAGGGTCAGCGCTGATCATCCAAGCGTAGTCGAGTTGCCCGATTAACTCTGCCGCCGCTAGACCAAAGGCGCCAAAGAGGGCTAAAAAGGCGGCCAGAACCGGTCCGAACATGATGCCGACTGCCAGGGGCAGCAGGAAAGGTATTCCCAACCAGGCCAGTGCGGGCGCTAGCAGTGGGATGATGGCGAATTGCGGAAAACCGCGCCCCAGAGTCAACCAGTAGACGAGTGATATCGCCAGCGACAAGGCCCCCAAAAAGATTGAGATTTGCCACAGACCGGCCGTGATTAGGGCCAAAACAAGGCCCAGGCCGAGTGGCGGGATAAAGAGGGCGGCAAAGAAAGCGATCACCGGGGCGAATAGCTTCAGCGAGGTCTCCATAAGCGACAGCTCGGTGCTGGCCCAGGCGGCGGTCACCGCGCAGCCGACAGCCAGTCCGGTGGCAACGAAAGTGTCGCGATATTCGTCTGTCCAAAAGCGCAGCCGGTTGCGGATGGCCGCTATCGGGCCCTGTCTTACTTTGCGCGGTGGTTTTAGTCTCCCAAGGGCAGCGGCGATGACAGCCGCCGGGGCCTCTGACCCCTGTCGCGAGCGCTCGATAGCGGCAGTCATCTCAGCTGCTGAAGCAAACCGCTCTTCCCGATTCTTGGCGAGCGCGCGCATAATTGTTTGGCTCAGAGTCTGCGGTATGTCGTGATTAAGCTCATGCGGAGGGACCGGATCGTCGTTGATTATTTTGTAGATCGTTCCCGCTGGCGTGTCGGCCTCAAAGGGCAGATCTCCAGTGACCATTTCATAGAGGAGCACTCCTACCGAGAATATATCCGAACGCTCGTCTATCTGCTCGCCGCCGCTTTGCTCCGGCGACATGTAGGCAAATGTGCCAACGATCTCGCCTTCTGAGGTGACCCCGCTTGTTTTGGCGGCACTCCGTAGTCTGGCGATCCCGAAGTCCATTACTTTGACTCGGCCATCTTCGACTATGTGCAGGTTGGCTGGTTTGATATCTCGATGGATGACGTCGTTTGTGTGGGCGCAATCAAGGGCATCGAGGACACTCACCGCGACGGCCATAGCCATCTCGACGGGAAATCGCTCAAAAGTGTCGAGCATATCAGCGACGGAAGAGCCGCCGACCAGCTCCATTATTAGGTAGTAATAGTTATCTTTTTCCTCAAACTCATGGAGGGTGACAATGTTCGGGTGGTTGAGGAGGGCTACGGTCTTGGCTTCGCGTAGAGCCCGAACGGCGGTTTTCTTTGAAGCGGCGATGACCTTGACGGCCACCTCGCGCTCCATTTTGGTGTCGAGAGCCTTGAAGACCTTGGAGAAACCACCCTCCCCTAAGGGTTCGATGATCTGATAGCGACCGAGAAGCAATGATCCTGTGTTCATCTTAGAGGAACATTAACTTATTCAGCGGAAAAGTCAAAATATCAGCATAAGATTCCACCTGTTGTCCGCTGGGGTTTTTTGGTAAGATTAATCACGTTTTTGGGCCTATAGCTCAGTTGGCTAGAGCGCACCCCTGATAAGGGTGAGGTCCGTGGTTCGAGTCCACGTAGGCCCACTTACTACTGGTAAGAGGCTGTGTCCGTATTGGATGCAGCTTTTTTCGTTGGGTCAGAAGTGGGATAAGTCCGCGTCTCTTCATGAGAAACAATGAATATAGCTTGCTTGTTCCGCTCCTTCCTAAGCGATTCGAGGAAGCCGTTGATCTCCAACTCGTCCTTC
>CAXMSJ010000022.1:0-17125 GCA_964196305.1 uncultured Acidimicrobiia bacterium | reverse complement strand
CTATGGTCAAGCCGACTTCCATGCCGTAACCGCCTTCCAAGCCACCGACACTTCTGAAAAGCCCAGCAGTCAAGGCCCGTTGGCCGGAGAGGGGCGCAGTCGCTTCATAGCCGCCAAAGAGCTTAATGCCGAGCCGTCCTAGGTTTTTCGCCAGACCAAACCCCCCCTTCCCGCGCAAACGAAACCGGGCAACAACCATATCCGCCCGCCCCTCGAGAACCGGCGTCAGCAAGGAGATCGCCTCCTTGCTGGACTCCGCCAAATCGGCATCGATCAATAAAAGGATGTCTTCGTCATTAGGGTCTAGTCGAGCAAACGCCGCATTTAGCGCCCCCCCTTTGCCGACATTGCGCTCAAGGCTTTGGATCTCAGCCCCAGCATCTGCCGCCAGGTCCACTGTCGCATCTGTCGAGCCGTCATCGACGACCACAATTCGGACTCCGGGAATCGCATCGCGCAGGCCAACAACGGTCGCAGCCACTCTCTCCTCTTCGTTGAAAGCCGGGACAAGGGCGACAACGCGCGCAGGATTTATCAAGGCATCGCAGTTTCGGCGGCGGATTTCACCCCAAAGTGCGCGGTGACGTCTCTTTTTGCCAACAGATATATTAGGGATATCTTTCCTGAAACAGACTCTACATTGTCCACGGTACTGACACTACGAAGCTTATAGGCAGCGATCCTTGAGGGTTTTAGATCGCTGGTCTCGACCGCGATGACGTTTACCCCTTCCAGTCCTGCCAGGGCATCCAAAAACAAGATATCGCGACTGCCGATACTCCGATCGTCCGCCGCCAGCACCACTATATCGAGCCCAAATGTATCGGTCGCATCAGCGCTGAAAAGTCCGGCAGCGCTCAGGCTGTCGATAACCACCGGCGGCTCCTGGGCGGTGAGCTCTTTGGCCACGCGACCCCAAAAGTGCTTCTCGAGCTCACCGCCGGCCAGCTCCGTTTCACCTAGTACGTCTGTCAAGACATCAACATAAGCAGTGTTGCCAAGATCCACGTCCTTCATGTTGAGCTGGACGCGACTCGTGGATCCACCGGCTAAATCCAGCGTCTGGGCGACCTCGTTCATCAACTCGTCCTGCCCGGAAACCAAGGTCAAAACGGTTACGGATGACTCATCCAAGCGACCATCGACCGCAACCGGCAAGACTTGTCGCTGAAAATCACGAAGCGCAGTGACTTCACGCTGGAGTTCCCGATTCTGGTCGTTGATCTTGTTGACGTCATTTCGGATACTTTTGAAGAGTCTCTCCTGCTCATCAGCTAACAAGCCCTGGTCCACAATGAGCGTGCCAAGCAGTAACCCGACCGTCAGGGCCAAAAAGACCGCCACCAAAGAGGCAATATGATAACGCATATCGAACATCCTACGAAAAAGCATAGCACAGCGGTTGGCTTGAAAAAATCCACCTTTACCAGTATCATTGATTCTCGATCCTCAAAAAGACAGAACAGAATAAGGAGTTTTATGTCAGGCAAGCAAACCAAATTTCTCAGTGTCCTCGTCATCTTACTTGTCGTTCTGGCTCTCCCAAGCGGAGCCATGGCGACCAGTCATGATCAAAGTGCAGCCACCGAAACGGTCGAGACTACCGAGACGACTAGCGGGTCCGAGAGTACCGCGTCGCAGGAACCCGCCGTGACCAGCACAGAAGTGACAGAGGTTGGCACACCTCTAGATAGTTTGAATGTTTCCTACTGGCCGGAGTACGATGATCCCTCGATTCTCGTCATGTATCGCGGGACGGTGGCCTCATCGATCCAAACACCGACCACTCTGAAGATCGCTATGCCCAGCGGCGCCGATGTCCGCCTGGTAGCCACCTCAGCCATTGATACGAACAATCAGTTCCAGTACGACCGCGCCTGGGAGTCTAAGCAGCTGGTAGACACCGGCGAGATGACGATCCTCACCTATGAGATAATCCACCCCACGTTTCAGTTTGAGATATACATGCAGCCGGTCAGCGGCAAGGGTGAGCGAAATTTTGACATCAAATTACCGATAATCTCACAGGTCGGAAATCTAAGTGTCGATATCAAAAAACCAGTCCGGGCGGAAGAATTCAAAGCCGTGCCGGCGGCGGCCCGCACCGAGCAGGACGGCCAGTTTGAAAACCACTTCTACTCTTTCGCCAACGTCAGTCCCGGCCAACAATATTCTTTCAATGTGACCTACAACCGGGCGGACTCGAAGCCCTCGGTCGATAAGACCACAGGCTTTGTGGACACGTCCGGCGGCAGCCAGCAGACAGCCCTGATAATCATCTTGCTTGTCGTTGTGATCGGAGTCGCTGTGGTCGTCGGCGTCATGCGGATGCGGAGCACTCCTGTGACCGCCTCGCGAGCGAAGCCGATCAAGGCCAAGCCAGGGACAAAGAAAAAACCGGCCGGTTCAAAATCAAAATCTGGTTCAAAGTCAAAGTCCGGCTCTAAATCAAAGTCCGACTCCAAGCAATCTAAAGGGAAATTCTGTCCGGAATGCGGCGAGCAGGTCAAAGCGAGCGCCAAATTCTGTCCGGAATGCGGCGAAGACCTCTAGTTAGAGACCGAAAACCAGCTTCAGCTTAACCAGTAGGGTGCTCAGGTAGACTCGGATCAGCGGCGTCTTTAGCACCACAACGCTCAGGGTGGAAAGTGCGGCTGCAATCAAGAAGACCAGGTGTGAGGGCTTAGGGGACGATCGGTAAAGCTGATTAACCCCTTTGGCGTCTACTAGCCGGTCGCCGACTTTCAAACGGGTCAAAAATGTACTGGCCATTCCTTCCCGGCCCTTGTCTAAAAACTCTATCAGGTGCCCGTGCGTACCGACAGCGACGATCAATTCGGCGCCAGCCTCGTAGGCGAGCAATAGAGCCAGGTCTTCGCTGGTTCCGCCGAGTTCAACGGTCTCGCATTCGACTCCGAGCGCATCGACCCTCTCTTTGCCGGGAGCCCGCCCATCAGCATAAGCGTGACAGATCACTTCCGCCCCGCATCTCAGAGCATCGTCCGTGACGCTGTCCATATCGCCAATAATCATATCCGGAGATAGACGCTCCTCCAGCAACGCGTCAGCTCCGCCATCAACACCGATCAGGACTGGGCGCATATCACGAATATAGGAACGCAAAGCCAGGAGGTCCGGCTTGTAGTCATAACCGCGGACCACCACCAGCGCGTGGCGACCGGCAAAGTCTGTCTTAAGGGCCGGCAGCGGCAGCCGATCAAGGAGTGTACGAGTCTCACGGCTCACATAATCCAGAGTATTGACAGCAAATTTTTCGAGCTCAGCTCCGATGGTCGCCCGCGATGCCTCCATGATTTTATGTATTTTTTGTACGCTCAACGCCTCGCCGCGAGCGACCAGTCGGCCATCGCGATAGACTTTACCGTCCTCGATCTCCACCTGGTCGGCTTCTTCCAAACGATCGAAAACTCCGGCGCCAACGGCATCAATCAGAATAATGCCGGCCGCAGCCAGAATCAACGGTCCGGTGTTTGGATACCGACCGGAGCTGAACTTGGAGGCATTGATGACCGCAGTGATTTCTTTTTCCAGTAAAGATTCTGCTGAAACTTCGTCCAGGTCTTCATGGTCAACAACAGCAATATCGCCCGGTTCCAGTCGCTTAGCTAGATTCTTGGTCCGCTTGTCGAGGCGCGCCCGGCCGCTAACTCGCATCTTTACCCGCCGTCATCGACTCCACTGGATTTACTTGAAGATGTATGTGCTCCATAGGTCGCCCGAGATATTGATCGATCTGGGAGCTGATCACCAACCGCCGCGGCTTGTTGGCTAGAGCTGTTTGTCCGCCTTTAACGCGCTGCCCGACCTCAACCATGGGTCCGTCTAGATGGACGATCGCCACACTTATCCCCGGATGACCATCCGGCTCTATCTCTATGCGCACATCTTCATATTTGCCGTAAAGCAGGTAGGGCACTACCTTGGTGATCCTCCCGGAAACCGGGCTCTTGACCTGTGTTCCCTCACTGACAGCAATGTCAACCGAGGACGTCAGCGCCGATCCCCGGCCCCTAGAAGTCATCACAAAAGAAACCGGATCGCCCGGTATTGAGCTACGCGTGATCGCCGCCGTGGTAGCCTTCTCTCGCAAGGGCTCGGTCGAATCTAGCGGTACGGACCGCTGATTATAAGCTTGATGAAAGCCGATGCCGACAATGCTCTCTAGTTGATTCGGAAGGTGAAGCGGCACATCGGTCCCGGCAATCTTGGCGAACACCGGAGAGTTGGTCGCTTCGAACATGGCTGCCGCTTGCGCTGCCAAGGTGGCCTGACGCTGCCGATCACGCTCGACCGACATATTGAGCCCGACCGCTGCTATCATCACAGCGATCAAAAAGACGGCCGCCGCTCGGAACCGCCGCACTCTTACCAAGCGAGCTCGTGATTTAGCTTCGCGCTTCGCTCCTATAAGCAGATTCGGCTCGTCCTCTCTGATCATCGCTTGCCGGCCTTAGCTTGATCCAGTAAGCGCCGGGCGTGCTCAACCGACACTTCTGACTCATCCAGAGTTCCACCCAGACGGGATAACTCTGAGAGACGCGCCTCACCACTTACATAGGCGATATCAACCCGAGTCTCCTCTTTGACCACGCTTTTTCTTATAGCAAGATGGTGGTCGGCGAAGGCGGCAATTGAAGCTAGATGGGTAACACACAGGACCTGACGGTCTACAGCTAGGGCAGCCAACTTCTCCCCGACTTTGACGCCTGTCAGTCCACCGACTCCGGCATCGATCTCATCGAATAGTAGCGTGCCCATCATTCCTTGCTCCCCAAAGACCGACCGGACGGCCAGCATTACCCTGGAAGACTCGCCGCCGGAAGCCACTGTCGCCAAAGGTTGGACCGGCTCACCGGCGTTGGCGCTAAATAAAAAGTCCACCTGATCACGCCCGGTGGCGGTCCAGGGTGCCGCCTCGTCGTCCTTGACGGTCACCGAAAAAGAAGCGCGCGTGAAAGCTAGGTCATTAAGGTGTGCCTTGACGGCCTCGGCAAACTTGCCGGCCGCCGCGCTTCGCGCCTGGCTTAGGTTTTGAGCCGACTCCCGCAGACGGATCTCGATCTCAGCGCCCTCCTGCCGCACACAGTCAAGGCGAACGCCGCCATCCGAGAGAGTGTCCAGCTCGATCTGGTCTAACTCCAGCTGAGCGATCAATCCCTCTAAAGAAAGGTCATACTTCTTGCTGAGGTCTCTGATCAAAAACAACCGCTCTTGCAGGCTCTCCAACGAACCAGAATCTTCCGCTAGGTCATCTATATAACGACGAACCGCTCCCGCCGCCTCATCAAGATCGGCCGCCGCGGAGCGCAAGAACGAGAGTGCTTCCGATGCCGCCCCATCCTTGTCCACGGCCCGTTCGATCTCGGCCATGGCGGACTGTGTCCCGTCGATAGCCTGCTCATCCAAGTACCGACGGGCGCTAGCGTAGGCTTCGCGCAATTCGGTCAGGTTTTTCAGTCTGGTAACGCGCTCTTCCAGGGCTTGATCTTCATCAGGTAGCAGTTCCGCCCGCTGAAGCTCATCGACTCGCCACTCAAGAAACCGGCGTCGTTCGACCCCATCCAAGCTATCTTTCTCCAGCTCAGCCAAGACTGTCATGCACTCATTCCACGCACCAAGATTGCGGCGGTAAGCCGCTAGGCAATCGGCGACCTGAGCGCCACCGAACCGATCTAATAGGCGCAAACGCTCTGCTGGTCGCTCCAGCATACGTTGCCCCCCTTGACTATGTGCTTCCACTAAAGCCCGCCCTGTCTCAGCCAGCTCCTTGACCGTTGCCAACCGCCCATTGATATAAGCCCGACTCCGGCCATCGCTGCCGATACGCCGCCGCATCACTCTTTCGCTGTCTCCCTCGACAAAAAGACCCTCAACCTCAGCAGCCTCCTGACCACGACGGACTCTAGTGGCATCAGCTTTGGCTCCAAGCAGCAGAGAAACGGCCTCCACCACCATGCTTTTTCCTGCCCCCGTCTCCCCGGTAATAACATTTAGGCCTGCCTTGAAGGTCAAGGTCAGCTCCTCTATAAGAGCGAGATCTTTGATGCGCATCTCAGCCAGCATGATCGAGGACGACTAGAGTCCCAGCCAACCTTTCAGCTTGTCCCCGAGAGACTGATAAAAATCAGGCCCATTAAGACTGATAAACTTGAATCTTGTGTCGGACATGCGAACATCAACCTGAGCCACTCGACCCAGGTCTCTCAGGGTCACGCCATCTACACTGACCCCGGCCCGAGAGATCGTTTCAGTCAGAACGGGTCTAAGAGACAGCCTCTGAGCAGCACTAAAGATATGAGCCGTATTATTAGGAGAATGTGGGCATATCGGGACCATGGCGAAAACATCGGCCGAGGGCGATATCACCGGGCCGCCGGCCGAGAAAGAATAAGCCGTGGATCCAGTGGGGGTGTTAACCAAAACACCGTCAGCAGCATACGTACAAAAATGCCGGCCGTCGATCATCACGTCGACTTTGATCAGTCGGCTAAATTCTTCACGCCCGACCAAAATATCATTGAGAGCCAGGCGGGTAATCCGTCGGTCGTCATCAAACCGGATATCGGCCTCGAGCATGTGTCTTTCTTCCACCCGAAAATCCCCGGTCAGCACTCGCTCCAGAGCGTCCTCGATCTCATCTGGGCTGACCCACATCAAGAAGCCGATCTCGCCGAGATTTACACCCAAAACCGGGACCGTGTCGTCCCCCATTAACCGCAAAGCCCTTAGGGTGGTCCCATCGCCGCCTAGAGCGACCGCCACGTCAACCCCTTCGAATAGGCTGTCATCGGCTACAGCATAGCGCTCTAGGCCAACCTCATCGGCCTCAATGTGGGGGATATTAATATCGACATTATGCCCCTCAAGCCAGGTGACAACGCGACTCAAGATATCCTTGACCCCCGGCTTTCTCACATAGGGGACTATCGCAACCTTTTTCATCTAACCAGCTCCGTGTGGGCGTCCGCTACAACCTTTGCGGCCTTGCTTTTGATCTCCTCAATAGAATAACCGACCGACACCCTATTGGACAAATGAAGCCAGAACTCAATGTTTCCCTTCGGCCCTAAAAGCGGCGACGAATCTAGTCCAATAACAGACCATCCAGTCTCCACCGAGTGCCGCGCCACCCTCACAAGTACGTCAAGATGGTCCTCAGCCAAACGGACCACTCCGTCCCGACCAACACGGCCCTTGCCGACCTCAAACTGCGGCTTGACTAGGGCCAATACTTCTCCATCTGCCTCCAAAACCCCACTAATGGCCGGCAGCACGCGACTAAGAGCAATAAATGAGACATCAATAGTGGCTAAATCGGGATGGCAGTCGAGATCGGCCGGTTTCATGTACCGCACGTTAGTCCGCTCCATGACTGTCACCCGCTCATCTTGACGCAGACGCCAGGCCAACTGCCCGTAGCCGACATCCACAGCAAAAACGCGAGCAGCACCGTTTTGCAACAGACAATCAGTAAAACCTCCGGTAGAAGCACCGGCATCTAAAACAACCTGTCCCGCTACCTCCATATCGAAAACTGTGAGGGCTTTTTCCAGTTTCCGCCCGCCACGCGAAACATATTCATCTGCAGCGCTCTCACAATCTAGCGATACATCCGATTCGACTTTTTGGTCGGGCTTTCTGCAGGTCGCGCCATTGACTTTAACTAAACCGGTAATGACGGCAGTATAGGCTTGCCGGCGACCAGGAACCAAGCCGCGACTAACCAATAATCGATCCAACCTCTCCTTTGTCATACGTATTTAGAATAGCCTGGATCTTGTTAGCCAGCGATGGAGCATCTAGTCCCACCTCCCGATGGAGGCGACCAACATCGCCATGACCGATAAATTGGTCTGGTAGCCCAAAATTTACGACCCGACAACTGGACACGGGCGCCAGTAGCTGAGCGACCAATGAGCCATAGCCGCCAATGATCGAGTTATCTTCAACCGTGACGACTAGGTCACACTGGTCTCCTAATTCACTAATGAGAGCGGTATCGATCGGTTTGATAAACCTCGCGTTAACCAGGGAACAGTCGAGGCCGGATTCGCGCAACTCCTGAGTCGCCTTCTCCGCCACAGCGACCATGTTGCCAACAGCCAAGACCGCCACTCGCCCAGCATTGCTAAGACGCTCTGAGCGCCCTATGGGCAGCGGTGAGAAATCATCAGTCAACGGCACTCCCGGGCCAGCACCGCGAGGATACCTGATCGCAAAGGGACGGTCTGATTCAATCGCCGTTCCCAGTAAATGCTGCAGCTCTGCCTCGTCCTTGGGGGCTGCGATCACCATTTCCGGCATATGGCTTAAGTACGAGAGATCGAACGAACCGTGGTGTGTCGGACCATCATCACCAACCAGACCGGCGCGGTCTATTACAAACACAACAGGCAACTTCTGTAAGCATACATCTTGAACGATCTGATCATAGGCGCGTTGCAGAAAAGTCGAATAAATAGCCACCACCGGCTTAAGCCCCTGAGCCGCTAGACCGGCCGCAAAAGTCACCGCATGCTGCTCGGCGATAGCCACATCGAAAAAACGGTCCGGATGGGCAGCAGCAAAAATATCCATCCCGGTTCCCTGGGACATCGCCGCCGTGATACCGACAATTCTCTTATTCTCCGTTGCCAGCTTAGCCAGCGAACGACCAAAAACCTGACCATACGTCGGCGAGGTGCTCTTTTTAGCGAGCGGCTCGCCCGTTTTGACGCTGAACGGACTCGTGCCGTGGAACCGGTCAGGGCAACGTTCCGCCGGCTCATAACCACGCCCTTTTTGTGTCAGCACGTGGATGATAATCGGCCCACTGAGATTCTTGGCCATCACCACTGCCTTGCGGACATCTTCGATCTCGTGGCCATCGATCGGGCCGATATATTTTAGCCCTAGCTCCTCAAAGAGCATACCGGGTACCAGGAACTGCTTGACGGCCGTCTTCCAGGTCTCACCAAAACTGACCATACGCTCCCCTACTGCGGGAATACGCCGGAGGACTTGCTCGATGTCGTCGCGCAGACGATTATAGGTTGGGTCTAGGCGGAGCCGGTTCAAATAACAGGAGAGGCCGCCGACATTGTCTTCGATCGATTTCTCATTATCATTGAGGATGATGATCAGATCGGAATCAACATGTCCCGCTTGATTCAACGCCTCGTAAGCGATGCCCCCTGTCAGCGAGCCGTCCCCAATGACCGCGACAATCTCCTCGTCAGTGCCACGCTGGTCGCGACCGACAGCCAGCCCCAGAGCGACACTCAAAGAGTTGCTGGCATGACCGGTATCGAAAGCATCATGTGGGCTCTCCGCCCTCTTGGGGAAACCGCTGACTCCCCCATACTGGCGTAATGAGTCGAATTCCTCGTTACGCCCGGTCAGCAGCTTATGGACATACGCTTGGTGGCCAACATCCCAAACAATCCGGTCTCGCGGGCTATCAAGTGCGAGGTGTAATCCGATAGTCAGCTCCACTACACCGAGATTGGGGGCAAGATGGCCGCCGTTTCGCGATGTCACCAAGACCATGCGGTCTCTTATCTCGCAGGCCAACGCCTTAAGCTCCGTCTCACTCAAGCCTTTGAGGTCGGAGGGGGATTTGATTCTGTTTAGGATACTGTCGGCCATACTATGAAGACCGCTCCACCACGAATTCTGCTAAACCGGTCAAATAATCACGCTCCACATTAGCATCCCGCAAGGCCATTATCGCTTCGTCTATAGCTGCCCGTGCGGCCTCTCTTGAACTATCTATCCCAAGCTTGCTGACGAATGTCGTCTTGTGATTGGTTACATCACTGCCGACTGGTCTTCCGAGACCTTCGGCCAAACCGACCACGTCAATAATGTCATCGGTTATCTGAAAGGCCAGACCTAAGTTTACAGCATATCGGGCCATAGCTGCTATCTGTTTCTCTGTGCCGCCGCCAAGCATTGCCCCACAAACAGCACACGCCCGAATGAGCGCGCCGGTCTTGTGGTGATGAACGAATTCCAGCGTCTCCCTATCCACCGGCTTGCCGGACGTCATAATATCAACAGTCTGACCACCAACCATGCCGCGCACCCCGGCCGCCTCACCCATCTCTGCCAGAACCCGCAACACCACCGAGGCGTCAACTATTTCAGCCTGGGCCCCAATAACAAGGTTGAAAGACTCGGTTAACAGAGCATCGCCCGCAAGAATAGCGATAGCTTCGCCGAACCTTACATGACAGCTTGGCTGACCGCGACGGAGTCCATCATCATCAAGAGCAGGCAGATCATCATGTATTAAGGAATAAGTATGGATAAACTCAAGAGCACAAGCGGTGGGCATCGCTCCGTCAATCTCACCACCGACCGCCGCCGCACAAGCCAAGACCAGAACAGGCCGGAAGCGCTTGCCGGGAGTAAAGAGAGAATACTTCATGGCCTCGGTGACCGGAGCGGTCAAACGATCCGATGCTGGAAAGTAACGATGTAGCCCCTTCTCCACCGCCGCTTTAAGATCGTCAGGATAAGTGCCGGTCAATCGCTGTCCTTCAGCTCTTCCCGCCAGTACGTGTGGTCCGTCTTCTCTGTACAAGCGTTCGCTAGCCGGACTCCTTCTTCCAGTAATTCCAGAGACTGGTCGAGCGAAACATCTCCCTGCTTCACTTGGGCGACGATCTCATCTAGCCTGGCAAGTGCCGCTTCAAAAGAGAGTTCCTCGCTCACTGCGCCTCCCCTGCCTTGTCAGCCAACTGGCCAAGAACACCATTGATAAACCGGCTTGAATCTACCCCGCCGTACTCTTTTGCTAGTTCAACAGCCTCGTTGATCGAAACACTTGTGGGTATCTTCGGCTCATAGAACATCTCATACAGCGCCAGCCTCATGATGTTTCTGTCGATCAAAGGTAGCCGATCGAGCGCCCAATTCTCAGTGCGCTCTTCAATGGTAATGTCGATGGTCGAGCGATTTCTGTCTAGCCCCTTGAGGATTCGCCGGCAGAACTCGACCACTTGGACATCCAGGTTTTCATCAAGGCGCCGCTTGGCGATCAGACGCCAATCACCCGTGACGATCTCCTGCTCGTAAAGAATCTCAAGGGCTAACTTCCTTGCCAGCCGACGATCGCGCATCTCCTACGCCTCACTTACAAAAGTGAACGTATCAAGAAACCCGGTCGTAAACTCTCCGGAAATAAAACCGGGATCGTTGAGTACCTCTAAGTGGAACTCAATGGTGGTTTTCAGTCCAACGATGATATATTCATCCAGAGCCCGGCGAGCTCTTTGCCGAGCTTCATCCCGGTTTCGGCCCCAGACGATCAATTTTCCTAAGTTAGAGTCATAAAAAGTCGGCACAGTGTAGCCTGAGTACAGATGGGTGTCATTTCGCACTCCCGGCCCACCCGGTGGATTGAACAGCGTCACCTGGCCACCAGCAGGCATAAAATCATTCCTAGGATCTTCAGCATTGATCCGGAATTCAATGGCATGACCGCGGAACTCAACATCCGCCTGCGTATATCCAAGCGGCTCACCAGCGGCCACCATGATCTGGTCTTTGACTAAATCAGTGCCGGTAATCATCTCGGTCACCGGGTGCTCGACCTGGAGCCTGGTGTTCATTTCCATGAAATAGAAGTCGCCCCGCTCATCCAGGAGAAATTCGATCGTCCCGGCCCCATGATAGTCGACCCCCGCAGCCGCATTGACGGCCGTTTCACCCAGCTTATTTCGGAGCAGATCGTCGACGACCGGTGATGGAGACTCTTCTATCAGTTTTTGGTGCCGGCGCTGGATAGAGCAGTCGCGTTCTCCCAAGTGGAGTACGGTCCCGTGCGTATCAGCCATGATCTGAACTTCTATATGGCGGGGATTTTGAATAACTTTCTCTAAATAGACCGTGGCGTCGCCAAAAGCTATCTCCGCTTCACCTTTGGCCATCTGTATGGCGTGCGCCAATTCATCGGCATCGTTGGCCTGACGCATCCCTCGACCGCCACCACCGGCGGAAGCCTTGACCATCACCGGATACCCGAATTCCGCTGCCAGGCGCAGGGCCTCAGCCTCGTCATCTATCGGGCCATCCGACCCCGGTATGACCGGCACACCAAGCTCTCGCATCTTCTGCTTCGCGACGGACTTGTCCCCCATCATCCGAATTGATTCAGCTTTAGGGCCGATAAACTTAATGTCACATGAATCGCAAGCCTCGGCAAATTTGGCATTCTCTGCCAGAAAACCATACCCAGGGTGAATCGCTTCCGCCCCTGAGATCTCGGCGGCAGAAATGATATTGGGGGCACTCAGGTAACTCTTGGCCGCAGCTGCCGGTCCGATACAGACGGACTCGTCAGCCAACTTAGTAGGCAGCGAGTCAGCGTCAGCTTCTGAGTACACGGCCACCGACGCGATCCCCATCTCGCGACAAGCTCGGATCACCCGAAGCGCAATCTCGCCCCTATTGGCGATTAGTATCTTTTTGAACAAACCGTCAGCACCTCATGATCGCGATTGTTTAGCCGAACACTAAGTGGTCGGCTCGTAAAGAAAGAGCACTTCGCTGAACTCAACGGCATCACCATCGTCGATCATGATCTTTTTAACAATGCCTTTATCCTCGGCAGTGATCTCATTCATTAGCTTCATCGCCTCGAGAATACAGAGCGCCTGTCCGGAAACAAATTCTGAGCCCTCCTCAATGAAGGGTTCGGCTCCCGGAGACGGCGCTCGATAAAACGTCCCGACCATGGGAGCCTTGATTGCTTTCCAATTATCAGGGTAGTCACCCAGCTGAGACTGGGCGGTTTCTTCCGCCGCCCCAGCGTCCGTCTCGCCTGCTTTTGTCGTGGCGGACTCAGCCGAAAGCGCACTGCCCTTTCGCACCGTTATCTTTAGGTCGCCTTCTTCTATCTGTATCTCGGAGATGTCACTCATCTCCACCGTCTTGATCAGTTCCCGAATCTGCGCTACATCCACGTAGCCACCCTCCTTAATCGCCCCAACATCCGCTGCTGTCATAAACACCGCTTTTTCCGCGCCCTCAATGTGAGCAGTCAAGTAATTGATCGTTTCCATTGGGAAAAGCGCATATGACAAGACATCCTCATCGGAGCGAGCCAGGCCGCCCAGACCCTTAGCATAGTCATCCCAGGTCGTAGTCAGTAGATCGGCCGGACGACCGTCTATGCGCGCTTCGCCCGCCAGTATCTTCTCTTCCACAAACGAGGCCATCTGACCTGGTGCCCGCCCATACAAACCTTTAACGTAGTTCTTCATCTCATCCGGGATCACAGACCAGCGCTTACCGGTCAAGACATTGAGCACTGCCTGTGTTCCCACGATCTGTGACAGCGGGGTCACCAGCGGGGGGTAACCAACCTCCGCGCGTACTTTGGGTATCTCATCCAGGACGCTCTTCAAGCGATCCTCGGCCTTCTGCTCTCTTAATTGGCTGATTAAGTTAGAAATCATGCCGCCGGGCACCTGATGACTAAAAACCTTCATGTGCTCAATCGAAGTGACGCCACGACTGTAACCGCGGCGATCGCGGATCTCCTCAAAGTACTCCGCTATCTCATAGAGCTTCTCCAACTCCAACTTTGAGTCGTAGGGGCTATCCTTAAAAGCAGCCACAATCATCTCAGTAGCCGGCTGGGAATTGCCAAACGCCAGCGGCACCGTGGCTGTGTCGATGATGTCGACGCCAGCCTCTATCGCCTTGAGGTAGTTCATCGGGGCCATCCCACCGATATAATGGCAGTGCAGGTGGATCGGGATATCGACCTCTTTTTTCAACCGCTCAACCAGCTTGTGGGTCCGGTAGGGCGAGAGCAGGGCCGCCATGTCTTTGATGCAGATCGAGTCGACCCCCATCTCTACCATCTCCATGGCGGTCTCCACATAATGCTCCAGCGTATGCACCGGGCTGATGGTATAGACCACCGCGCCCTGGGCGTGCTTGCCAACGGACTTAACGGCCTCGATAGCTGACTGAACATTTCTGGTGTCGTTCAAGGCATCAAAGATGCGAAAAATATCTATGCCGTTCTCGGCCGCCGCCTTGACGAATCTATTAACAATGTCGTCAGGATAATGCTTATAGCCGACAATGTTCTGGCCGCGCAAGAGCATCGAAAGTGGCGTCTTCCGAACATGTGACTTGATGACCCGCAAGCGGTCCCAGGGGTTCTCGTCCAAAAACCTGAGACACGCATCGAACGTGGCGCCGCCCCACACTTCCAGAGCCCAATAGCCGATCTCGTCGAGCTTGCCGAGAATCGGGATCATGTCTTCCAGGAGCATCCGGGTAGCCCACAAAGACTGATGGGCATCTCTCAGGGTCGTATCACATATTTTTATTGGTTTTTCTTTCATGGTGTCGTCCAAATCACTGGGAAAAGGTCAGGCCAACAAAGGACCCCGAGGGGTCCGAGCCCTTATTATACTTGAGAAGTGTCTTTTACGGTAGACAGGGAGACCCTGGCGTCAGGCTCTCGTTATGTAGGTGTCGGTGCGCGTATCTATTTTCAATATATCGCCCTCGTTCACAAAGAGCGGCACCTGAACGACCGCGCCGGTCTCCAAGGTAGCCGGCTTGCTGCCGCCGGTAGCGGTATCGCCCTTTAAGCCTGGATCCGTCTTGGCCACCTGTAGTTCGACAAAGAGCGGCGCCTCCACACCCAGCGGCACATCGTTGTGGGTGAGCACATCGACCTCGGCGTTCTCCTTGATGTACTTCATCACATCGCCAAGCTGCTCGGTCGTCAATGCCAATTGCTCATAGGTGCTGTTGTCCATAAAGTGGTGGCCGGTGTCGTCCCGATAGAGATATTGCATCTTCTTGTGCTCCAGATGGGCCAGCTCGAATTTCTCGCCGGCCCTGAACGTCCGATCCAACACCGCGCCACTTTTGACATTCTTCAGTTTTGTGCGCACAAAAGCACCGCCCTTACCTGGTTTCACGTGCTGAAACTCAACGATAAAGAAAAGCTGTCCATCCAGCTCGACGGCCATACCGTTCTTAAACTGGTTTGTTGATATCTGCATCTATGCCTCCGCGTTATCTATAATACCAGTAGCTCTTTTGTGCTTTCGGTGAGGACCTGAATACCATGCTCGCACATGAGCACCATGTCTTCGATCCGCACCCCGCCGTACTTTGGAAAATAGAGTCCCGGCTCAACAGTAAAGACCATCCCCGGCTCTAACGTTGAAGTAGACTTAGGGCCAAGTGTTGGCTGTTCGTGCACGTCGAGCCCGACACCATGGCCAAGATTATGGCTGAAATGGTCCGCCTTGCCAATAGACTGGAAGTACTCCCGGCTGATCGCATCCATCTCACGCCCCGTAACTCCGGGCGCCAGGCTCAACAACACCAGTTCTTGTGCTTTAGCCACGTCCTCGTAGAGCTGACGCCGCTCCTCGGTGAGCGGACCCAGTACCACGGTCCGCGTCATATCTGCGTGATAACCGCCATAGACGCCCCCGAAATCCATTTTGATAAAATCGCCGGATTCCAGCCGTCTGGCGCCGGCGCGCGCATGTGGAAAAGCCGAGTTTGGACCGCTGGCAACGATAGTCTCAAAGCTCGACCCCTCGGCACCGCTTTGACGCAGCATATAGTCGATCTCCGCCGCCACCTCCAGCTCGGCCAAGCCCGGCCTGAGCTTTTCCAGTATCTTTAGAAAAACCTGGTCCCCCAGCCTGGCTGCCTTGGTCAGAGCATCAATCTCAGCCGGCTCCTTTTTCAACCTCAATGCCTCTACCAGTCCTTCGGTCGGCGTAAGCTCTACCCCCATGACCTTTTTGACTTGATTATATTGCGCCACGGACATCACGGACGACTCAAAGCCGCACTTCTTCACCTCTGCTTCAGCGACGATCGTCTGCAACGACTGCCAGGGAGACTCGCGCCATTCGACCACCCGCACCGGCAGTTCAGCCGCGTTAGCCTGGGCAGTATAGCGACTATCTACCATGAGCTGGGCATCAGAGCGGGTAACTAAGAGCGGCCCAGAAAAATCTGGAGCGAAAAGATCTGGATAATCAAGCAGATATCCGATGTTGATAGGCAGGGTAACAATCAGAGATGGCAGTTCATCAGAGAGCGACGCCCGCAGCGCTATGAGCCGGTGATCACGCGGTCGGAGTAGGTCCACGCTGCTTAGTTCGCACCAGAGCTGTCAGCTCTGTCTTTATTGATAGTGGTGGCTGCTTCCAGTGCTAAGACATAGCTCTCTGGCCCAAAACCGCTGATCTGACCAGCGGCAATATCGGCCACAACCGAATGCGCACGGAACGATTCGCGAGCGTGGATATTCGATAGATGGACCTCGATAACCGGCACGTTCAACAATGCCAATGCATCCCTGATCGCAATCGAATAGTGGGTGAAAGCGGCCGGGTTGATTATCAGCGTGTCGATAACACCACGCGCCCCCTGGATGCGCTCGACGATTTCACCTTCATGATTTGACTGAAACGTCTCCAGCTCGATTCCCAGTTTCTGCGCTCGCATGCGCAGCTGCTCGTCGAGCTCGGCCAGGGTCACCTGTCCGTAGATATCGGTCTCCCTCTCACCTAGAAGATTGAGATTCGGCCCGTGTATCACCAGTACTTTCATGCTTTGTCTTTCGTTAAGAAGTCTATCGCCGCCCGGATAGAGCGAGCATCAACGTCCTTAACTTCGGGTCGGCCCAAGCCGGCCAGCAAAACCATCCGGTCACGATCGCCAAGACGCTTCTTGTCCATTCTTAGGTGGTCGAAAACCGCGCGCGAATCGACCCCAGGGGCAGAATCAGGCAAGCCGGCCACAGCCACCATCTCACGGTGACGCGACACCCCTGCATGATCCAGCAATCCCAGACCGCGACCGACAATAGCCGCGCCGATCATGCCGACAGCGACTGCTTCTCCGTGGTTATACTGCCGAAAACCGGCGACCGCTTCGATCGCGTGGCCGATCGTGTGTCCATAGTTGAGAACCGCCCTGATGCCCTGGTCAAACTCATCCTTCTCAACAACAGCTGCTTTATAGGCACAGCAGGCAGCGATGACTGGGACTAAGTCGTTCTTATCGTTAAACGGGAGACCAGAACTGATTAATTCGCCTGTTTTCCCGCCGGCGATCA
>CAXMSJ010000021.1:0-4796 GCA_964196305.1 uncultured Acidimicrobiia bacterium | reverse complement strand
TCCTCCTCGACATGGCTCTCGAGAACCTCGCAAATAAACAGATCGTGGGAGCCGAGCGGCAGGCGCTGCGCTACGCGGCACTCCAGATTGATCGGGCACTCTTTGATTAGAGGAGCAGCTACGGTTTTGCCTGGAACAGCGGTCCAACCGGTCAGGGCAAACTTGTCAGCGTCCCGTCCGGATACCATGCCGCAGGCGTCTGTTAGCCCGACTTGATCTTGGCGGGGCAGGTTAACGACGACTTCGTGACTCTCAAGCAAGAAAGCGTGGGTTTGGCGGCTGGGTCGGATGGCGAGCCCGATCATCAGCGGGCTTGAACAGACGACCCCCGCCCAGGCCAGCGTGATTATGTTGTTTTTTCCGGCAGCCGTCGTCGTGGCCAGGACAACTGGTGTCGGAAACGGCGCGCCTATCAATTTTTTTGAAACCTTCCCCATCGTCAGCCAAGATAGCATGACCGGGAGGGGCTTGCCAGCGTCGGTCGGGACCCCTAAGATGCTTGTCGTGGCCAATGAACCCCCCAATCAGCTCGGAGCCGTTCTTTTCGATCTCGACGGCACATTGATCGACACAGTTGATCTAATTCACAGCTCCTTTGATCAGGCTGTCCGTCAAGTTTTGGGCAAGAACTTGACGAGAGCTGAGCTGCTCCAGAATATGGGCCGGCCCCTGGCCTTCCAGATGCAGGTCTTTTCGCCGGATCATGTCGAGGAGCTGCTCGAGGCCTATAACGAGCACAACTTAGGAGAGCACGACAAGCACATCCGCGCCTATCCCGGCGTTTTGGACGTCTTAAATCTTCTCAAGGTCGACCACGGCCTGCCCCTGGCCATAGTGACCTCAAAAAAGCGCGATCTTTGCCTGCGTGGACTCGAATTGACTCGCATCGATGGGTTTTTCGATGTTGTGGTAGCCATGGAGGACACCGTCCAACACAAGCCCAAGGCGGAACCCGTGTTAAAAGCCCTGGAGGAACTAGGGCAAGAAGCGGCGCGAGCAATCTTCGTTGGCGATAGTCCTTTCGACATAGAAGCTGGAAAACAGGCCGGCACGCGGACGGCAGCTGCTTTATGGGGTCCGTTTGAGCCGCAGCAGTTACGGGCTCTTGGCCCGGACTTTGAGGCGCAAAATATGCGCGAGCTCTACTCTTTGTTGTTCGACTAGAGGCCTAACGGTGCGGGACTAGCCAGAGCCAAAGTCAGCCGGGTCGATATCTTGGAGGAAGCTGCGGAACTGTTCTACCTGCTCTTCTTCTCCGTTTCCAGTGAGCACAGAGGCCTGCTCCAAGACCGACTCCTCGGCGAAGATAGGGGCCTCGGCCCGCACGGCCAGAGCAATGGCGTCACTGGGACGAGCGTCTACTTGCCAATTAGCAGCCGCAGACTCCAGGTGGATTTTGGCGAAGAAGGTGCCGTCTACCAGATCGTCGATCACGATCTGGCTGATCGACGCCTGGAAGTTTTCAACCATCGATTTGAGCAAGTCATGCGTGAGGGGGCGACTCGGGCGCACTCCTTGAAGCTCCATCAATATGGCGGTGGCCTCGAATTGACCGATCCATATCGGCAGAAATCGCTGAGCGCTCAGGTCGCGCAATATGACGACCGGCTGATTGGTCATGACGTCAAGATTAACGCCCTGAAGTTCCATCTTTAACAAGTGTAGGTCACCTTTAGCTTTTTCTGCACCATACCAGAAACGCGCCGAGAAATCCCTCGGTTTCATTGACGCCTGCAGTCGGTATAGAATACATCAACGCACGACCAGACCCAGGAGGCGAAGGCTTGAGCAACACGTGGAAATACACGGACAAGATCGAAGAAATGTCTGACGAAGCGATCAGAGAGCGCATGGAGGGAGCGATGGCCCATGAGATCGCCGAAAAGATCCGGACTATCCCATATGTGGCCGAGATCGAGGAGGCTGTTGAGTACCGCTGTCCGGAGCTAAGCGCAAAGTGCCCCATGACCGGACTGCGAGATTTCTATACTCTGACGGTTCGGTTTAAGCCCGGGCAAAAATTGCCGGAACTGAAGAGCTTGAGGCGGTATCTTTCCGGCTACGATGATCTGCCAATATCCCACGAGCATCTGGCGGCTAAAATATACCAGGAATTCAAAACCGTGGTTGAGCCGACGGAGCTTTATCTGCGACTAGACGTCTCGGTTCGGGGGGGCATCACGACGACAGTCGAGCTAGGGCAGGGAGCCTAGGGCTTCAGCCCGCTCCAGGCAAGTGCCGCACCGACCACATGGTTTCTCGAGGCCCTCATAGCAGCTCCAGGTTTTAGAAAAGTCGACCCCCAGGCGATACCCGAGGGCGGCCACTTCTGGCTTGGACATCTTCACGAAGGGGGCGTAGATCGAGACCTGATGATAGTTGCCGGCTTGAAGTGTTTTCTCGAAAGCGTCGATGAATTCAGGGCGACAGTCTGGGTAGACAGCATGGTCGCCGGCATGGACGGCCACCGCCAAGAGGTCGGCCTCCTCGGCGACAGCCCAGCCGCCGGCGACAGCCATAAAGATCATGTTGCGGTTGGGGACTACGGTAAGCTTCATGGTTTCCTCGCTGTATTCCCCGGTTGGCACCGCGATCTGATCATCGGTCAGAGCGCTGGTGCCGATGAGCTCCCGGATCGAGGAAATGTCGATGATCTTGTGGGCTATCTTGAGGTCTGTGCAGATATTGGCGGCATAATCTAGTTCCCTGCGGTGCCGTTGCCCGTAATCGAAAGAAATTGCCGCTGTTTCAAGTCCGCGATCAAGGAGATGATACAGGAGTGTCGTTGAGTCCATGCCGCCGGAAAAAACGCAGACAGCTCGACCGCGACTCATCGGATCCCCAGCAGTTTTTGCAGTTGAAGCGAGTAGCGGACCGGAAGCTTGTCTTCAATGATCCACTCCGCCAGGTCTTTTGCCGGCCCGCGGATAAACGGGAGCGCGTCCACCTCTTCGCTGGTCGGGCGGCAGGATTCTAAGCAGGGCGACATCAGTACTTCTGCGGTCGGCTCGTGTTCTTGCAGGACCCTAAGGGCGCGTTGATAGTCTTGACGATCGGCGACAATAAACTTTAATTCATCATTGGTTCGCAAAGCGGCCCAATTGGACGCGGCAAACGGTGTTTCAGTCCGGGCGCTTGGCAGTTTGTAGTCGACCGTGAAGCTGGGGACGTCTGTGAACCCGGCGATTTCGATCGTGCCATTTGTCTCGACCGATAAATCCACGCCCAAGCGGCTAAGCTGGGTGAAGAGTTCCTGGGCGCCGGACTGCTCAAGCGGTTCGCCGCCGGTGACGCAGACACGATTGCCCCCGGAGTTCTTAACGGCAGCGACTACTTCCGGCACGGACAGCGTTTCGCCGCGCTCATGGGCGATGTCCGTATCGCACCAGGCGCAGTGGAGCCTGCACCCACCGAGACGGATAAAGGTGGTTGGCAGGCCCTGGCGACCACCTTCGCCTTGGAGCGAGACGAAGATCTCCGTTACTTGTAGGTTATTCCGGCGTCGGGGCTCTCCCACAACGTTACCTCGCTAGCCAGCTGGGTTTCTTGGTCGATAGTTTCCTTAAGGTGGCGAGCCAGGTTCTCGGCGGTCGGACTGAAATCGACTACGTCATTCAAGTTGACGTGGTCGAAACGGTCAATGATGTGCTTGATTGAGTCGAAATCCGCCACCATATCGTTTTCCAAAGTGTCGGCCTCTATTTTTACGTCGACCTCCCAGCGGTGTCCATGGAGGCGACCGCACGGGCCGTCGTGTCCGAGCAATTGATGAGAGCTCTCAAAATGATGTCTAAGCCTTAGGGTGTACGGCATGGCTAAGAGCGTATCATGACCAGGGCCATCTTGAATCGTTCCCGAGCGCTTAAGGCATGCGGCTTGTTTGCCGGCATGATAACAAAGTCGCCTGTCCCGGCGGAGATCTCTTGCCCTGCGACTGTGATCAGGGCGGCTCCCTCCAGGATCAAAACTAACGCGTCGAAGGGGGCCGTGTGCTCACTTAGTCCCTCTCCGGCAGCAAACGCAAACAGAGTCACGTTGCCGGTTTTTTGTTTGAGAATGGTCCGACTGACCACTGACCCAGGCTGATATTCGACCAGGTCAGCTCCGTTTAGGGCCTGTGCCAGTAGGTCTTGAGGCGTCCCGCTGTTTGCGTCTTTTGGCTCACTCATTCTTTGATTATAGCGAAGACGCAGGAAAAGTGCTCTGCTTAGGTCTTGCTCCCACCCTGTATAATGATGATTGTGACTAATTTTGTTTTTCGTTGTCCACAGTGTCGGTATAATTTTGTGCCGCCAAAGGATGTTGTTGAGGCGTCCGTAGCGACATGTCCGCTCTGTGGCGGCGACAAGCTAAAGAAAGTGGTTGCCCGGAACGAGGAGAGCACCTTGCAGACGGGCCACTGCGGCAATGAATGTATGGAGTGTGGCTGACTCGATCGCCCGGGTGGATTTTCGCCAATGCGAAGTCTGTGAGAGCTGCGATGCAGTCGGGTCCTGCTCGACCAGGGCGGTTCTGCGAATCGACCCGGACGAGCCGGCGGCCATTGATCAGGCTCTGTGTCACGGGTGCGGCGATTGTGTAATTGCCTGCTCGTTTGGAGCGATCACAATTGAGGAGGATTAAGATGTTTTTTTCAAAAAACCTGACTGTAGTCGGGGCTGTTCTGGCGCTACTCGTCTTGGGCGGGTGCGCCACCGGGGGAACGACAGATACCGGCACTTATTCGAACATGAGTGTCGATGAGCTCAACGAACGGATGAAAGACAAGGACTTTTTTCTAGTTGACGTGCACATAC
>CAXMSJ010000020.1:0-3848 GCA_964196305.1 uncultured Acidimicrobiia bacterium | reverse complement strand
TCGTCATCGGCCTTTTGTGCCGCGCTCAAAGCACGAAAAAGCGGGCGGAACATCAAAAGATAGACGATCGGACCCATGATGACCGTAAGACCGAGGGCATCCAAAATGCCCTCCACGGCCGCGGAAACATCCAGCGTGGCTAAAAGCACCATCAAGGCCCCCTCTACAAAAAAGAGGATCACCAAGAGCAAGATAACAGGCACTACAGGAGATACCGGGCCTACCGGCCTGGTATCTCCGCTAAAACTATTGCTCTCTAACTTACTTCTGTCAGCCATGGCCTCACAGTAGTGGCCTTCCAGCCAGCCGCTCATACTCTTTCATTGACTCTTCCTTGTGTCGTCGTTCATCAAGACCGATTTGTCTGAATAAATCAGCTAGATTGGCAGGCTGCGGATAGTACTCGAAATATTCCGACGCCACCGGCTCATCCTCCCATTCCGGGTGTTCCTTGGCCATCAACATATACTCGTGCTCGGCGTGAGACTCGAACCGGGCGTTCATTGAGAACGACCACTTGGGACTAACGCCGTACATCAGCCGAGTGAACCCCAGATAGGCAAGAGCCAGAACGCGCGGAACAAGATAAGCTCGAAACCAACCTTGTCTGGCCCGCTTCTGCCGCATGATATCTTCGATAATCACCATATGCCACTGCTCATTGTCTTGAGATTTGCGGCCAAGATCGATCAAATGCAGCAGGTTGTCGGAGTCAGCCTTGTTGGTATAACGACGACGGGCATACTGCCGGGTGAGCCGATGATAGGAGGAGTTCTCCCAGGCCTGGTAGGGATAGCGCGCCAAGACCTCGATGCTTTTGAACTTAAACAGAGAACGACCCCGTCCATACACAACATCCATGGCCCAGTACATCAGCCTCAAGAAAATATTAGCCCGCATCGCTGGGCTCTCCAGGGTCTTCTCCTGCTCGACCACCAAATCTACCTTTGGCTGCGGACTTACCTTTAGGTGCGCCTGCGCTTTCATGACACTCACCTTTCCCTAGTAGTTTCCCATTTTCCAGCCACACTAATCAAGCGGTTTTAGTAAATCTTGCCGCCAGCCCTCCGTACCTACAAGTTATTTATTTCACAAGCGCTCTTACTTTAAACGCCTGCAGGCACTTTGCCAGCAACAATGTCAGCAATCCCGACTGGACTATGGTATATAGGAATAAGAGCGGCAAGACGTATTTAAGGAGACACCTGGATGGCGGCAGTCAAACCATATCTTACCAAACAACCGACGTATAAAGCGCTTGAGGCCCACTACCTAGAAATCAAAGACCATCATCTAAGAGAGCTCTTCGCCGCCGACCCCGATCGCGGCGAACGCCTGACGGTCGAAGCGGCCGGGTTATACGTGGACTACTCAAAAAACCGCATCACGGACGAAACGCTACAGCTGCTGGTACAACTAGCGAACGAAACTGGATTGCCGGCTTCGATCGAAGCCATGTTTCGCGGCGATAAGATCAACACCACGGAGAATCGCGCCGTCCTGCACACGGCCTTGCGCGCGCCCCAAGGGGCGACGGTGGTGGTGGACGGCGAGAACATAATTCCTAAAATCCACTCTGTACTCGACAGGATGGCCGACTTCGCTAATCAGATCCGGGATGGCCAGTGGCGCGGCCACACCGGCCGTCCGATCCGCAATGTCGTCAATATCGGTATCGGCGGGTCGGACCTCGGGCCGGTTATGGCCTATGAAGCGCTAAAACACTACAGCGACCGGAAGTTGACGTTTCGCTTCATCTCCAACGTCGACGGGACTGACCTTGTGGAGGCGACCCGCGATCTTAACCCAGCCGAAACGCTCTTCATTGTGGCCTCAAAGACCTTTACCACCCTGGAGACGATGACCAACGCCCACACCGCGCGCGACTGGTTGCTAAGCAGCCTAAACGGGGAGACCAAGGCCGTGGCCCGACACTTCATCGCGCTCTCCACGAACACCGCGAAGGTATCAGAGTTCGGCATCGATACAGCCAACATGTTTGAGTTTTGGGATTGGGTTGGCGGAAGATATTCGCTGGATTCTGCTATCGGCCTCTCGACAATGCTGGCGATCGGCCCGGATAACTTTCGCGCTCTGCTGGCCGGTTTCCGCCAGATGGATGAGCACTTCCGCACCGCCCCGTTTGAGCGAAACCTGCCGGTAATCATGGGTCTTTTGGCTGTGTGGTATGGCAATTTCTTTGGAGCCCAAACTATGGCGGTCCTGCCGTACGAGCAATACCTAAAGCGGTTCCCCGCCTATTTGCAGCAATTAACCATGGAGAGCAACGGCAAGCGTGTCACGCTGGACGGGACGGAAACCACCTACACGACCGGCCCGGTTTACTGGGGGGAACCCGGAACCAACGGCCAGCACTCTTTTTATCAGCTCATCCATCAGGGCACCCAACTCATACCCTGTGACTTTGTGGCCTTCTGTCAATCTCTTAATCCCCTGGGTAACCACCACGATGTGCTCTTAGCCAATGTCTTCGCCCAAACCCAAGCACTGGCTTTCGGTAAGATGACAGACCAGGTCCAGGCAGAGAGCCCGCCGGATGAGCTGGTGCCGCACAAAGTCTTCACAGGGAACCGCCCATCCAACACGATCCTCGCCAAGAGCCTGACGCCCGAAACACTCGGCAGCCTAATAGCTCTCTATGAACACAGCGTCTTTACCCAAGGCGTCATCTGGAATATAGATTCTTTCGACCAATGGGGCGTCGAGTTGGGAAAGGCGCTGGCGCAAGGCATTCTGCCAAAACTTGAGCCTGACGCTAACGCCAGGCTCAAGTTCGATAGCTCGACGAATGCGCTGATAGAGCGGTATCGTAAGCTTAGGTTATGAGAGAAAACGCGCTAGGATTGCTCGTTCTCCTTGATCGTGGCTGCCAGTCTGGTCGGCATCATGATCAGGGCGATAAGGATCCCGAATAACAGGACAAAGATACCCGTCAAGATTTTACCCACGCCCACTAATTTTAGCCTGAGTAATTCTGAGGGAAAATTTGCGATCTCGACAAGGTTCTCGTTCAACGCTGAACCAGTCACGGCCGAATCTCTTTCTTGTTTCGCGATGGAGAAATAGTCATCGTTCAAAGCGTGAAACGCCTCTTCTTCCTCTGCCACTTGATTGTGCATCGATACACCCTGCACCGCAAAGACACCCGCAGCAATCACCAGCAACATCATCACCATCATCATCGGCATCATTTTCTTCATGTTCTTCGCCCTCCTCAAGGATACCCTACGACACTTGCCAGTTTGTACCCTTAAACGTCAGCTTGCTAAACTAGCGGAGGCGGGCTCAGGGCTGACTAGGTCGCCGTGAGAACGGCGTTGTCGCCGGAAAAGATGACTCCCTGCTGCTGATTAACGGTGATTTTAACTTTCTCGCCGGGATTAAATACCGCATGTGACGGCATGGTGCTGCGGATCTTATGTCCGGAAGCCAACTCGATGGAGTAGAGATTCTCCTCCCCTAAAAACTGGCGGGCCGAGATAACGGCATCGGCGGAACTATCTTTCGCGATCGAGATATCGTGCGGACGGAGCATCACCTCAACCCCGGAATCGTCCTTTAGGTTGGGGGGCGTCGGCCACCGCCCGAGCTCGGTACTGATGCCGTTAGGCCCGACTTCCCCGGGGAGAAAGTTAGCCTGACCCATAAAATTGGCCACAAATCTTGTGGCCGGTCGGTGATAAACGTCCTCAGGCGAACCGACCTGCTCGAAGCGCCCCCGGTTGAGCACAACCAGGCGATCGGCTAGCGCCATGGCTTCCTGTTGGTCGTGAGTGACAAAAACAGCTGTGGTGCCGGCCCGTTTTAGTATCTGGCGAATCTCCTCG
>CAXMSJ010000019.1:0-18117 GCA_964196305.1 uncultured Acidimicrobiia bacterium | reverse complement strand
CAAAAACACGAAGAACTGCGGATTATCCTGGCGGGTGTGCTGGCCAACACCGTCGCACCCAAAGAGCTGATGCGCTGGAAGATGATCCGGCAGATGTTGCTCTAGCTGCTAGTCAACAAACGAGTGCGCATAGAGTATCTCATCCTTAAATATCTTGTGCGCTCGTGACAAGAGCTCGTCGGACTCCAGGTCGGCCAGTCGCTGCGGCAGTTCCTGTGGCAGCGTCTTCGCTGTCGTCATCAATTCCTCGTCAAACGGATCCATGATCGCGGAATCAAGGCCGGCTTCAACCAGAAGGATCAGGTAGGCCCGATCAAGCACCGCTTTGGTCTTATCCGGAGTGTTGTTGGAAATATTGCTCAGCCCGACGGTTGTACGGAACGGCGGGTCGTTCAACTGCTTGAACATGCGGATCGACTCGACTCCCTCCATCGCCTGATTTTGAGCGACTGAGATAGGGAGGATCAGCGGATCGAAAAAGATTCTCTCCGGCGTAATGTTGTGCTCTTGGGCCGCCATCATGATGTCGCATGCAATAACCATGCGCTCGTTAGCATCGCGGGGGATCCCTTTTTCAGTCATCGTTAATCCGATAACATTGGCATTATATTTTTCCGCCAGACCGAGCATCGAATGGAGTCGATCAGGGGCGCCTGAAGCTGAATTGATCAGCGCCATCCCCTTGTGTACTTTAAGCCCTTCCTCCATAGCGATCGCATTAGTCGTGTCGAGCGAGAGCGGAACATCAACCACGCCCTGGACTGTCTCGACCAACCACGGCATCAGCTGGGCCCCATCTTTTTTGGCCGGGCCGATGTTTATATCAAGAAGATTTGCCCCGGCGTCGACCTGTGCTTTGGCCATGTCCTGAATAGGCCCGGGATTGCGCTCTCGCATCGCCCCACCGATCTCATTGGAGATCACATTTATTTTTTCACCGATTATTAACACAGATCCTCCTCTTTACTAATAGGAAAAACCGGCAGTCGCGCAACCCCCGGCCGCCGGCTAGATGTAAAGCCAGTCGTTGGCTTCAGCTTGCAATTCTAACGTAATCTTCAATTATGAACAACGCAGCAGTGCCCTGCCGGAATTGGTCTTAAATCCGCCTAATCACCGGCGCTCAGCAGCTTTTGGATAGAATCACGAATGCCCGCGACTTCCTCCATCAGCGACTGCGACGACCAGGATGCCTGGCCGGCTAAGTCTATCTCGATCATCTCCTGGTGGCGCCCAATAGTGCCGAGAAACTGCAGATCGGGAAAATCGGGCCGCAGCGCTTCCAGCTCCGACGGATCCCCGACCTTATTCATGACCAAACCGATATGCTCGATACCAAGCGATCTCCCGAATTCCGCCACTTTGTGCGCCGTCTGCAGGCTCCGTCGACCCGGCTCGATCACTACCACCAACACATCAACAGCCTGAGCTGTCGATCGGCCGAAATGCTCGATACCGGCTTCCATGTCCAAGATGACCGCTTCGTCACGCTCAATGATCAAGTGTTGAATCAACCGCCGCAAAAGCGAACTCTCCGGACAGATACACCCCGCCCCGGCACTGTCCACCGTTCCTAAGACCATCAATCTGATGCCATCGGCATCAGTATAGAGATCTTCTGGTATGTCATCGACCTTGGGGTTAATACTGAAAAAACCACCCATTGACCCCGGCTGCGTGCCTGTCCGCTCGGCAATCAACTCTTTCATAGCTGAGATCGGCGTAATAGTTGCCGCTTGGTCAGGGTCGATCCCGAGCGCCGTCGCCAAGTTGGCGTCCGGGTCGGCATCGACCGCAATAACGGTATAGCCGTCCTGCGAATAGAGCTTGGCTAGAGCAGCTGAGAGCGTAGTTTTGCCGACTCCGCCCTTACCGGAAACGGCGATCTTGATACCTTTGGACATGTGGAGCACCTACTTTCTTGACGTGCTAAGAAGTGTACGAGCGCCACCGGAATATGGCAAGCAGAGGTCTCTATAGAAAAGCCAGATAAAGCAGCGAGGTAGCGATGACAACAAATAACACTGAAATAAACCGCTCAAGAAGAACGGTCGGCAGCTTGGCCGCCAGGTAGGGGGCCGCTTGGCCGCCAAGGATCACCGCGGGAACTGTAATAAACGGGATGTTCCAGGGGATGCCCGCCCCGCCGCCGCCAGCCGAGAGCGCGTGTATAAGAGAAGCGAAGATGGCTGTCGAAGCGACCACCAGGTGGCTAGTGCCGATCGCCACCCGGGTAGGCAGCCCGGAGAGGAGCATTGAGATGATGCCCATCTCTCCGATGCCAAAGCCGGCCGCGCCCTGGAAAAACCCGCCAGTGCTGTAACCCAAAAGGCGCGTGCGTGCTCCAGAGGGAGTGCGGCAGTACCGGTAGGTCTTGCCGGACAAACTGACTATCTCCACTTGCTCGCCTTCCGGTACGGTTAAATCGACCACGTCTTGCTCGTGCTCATCGCGACGTTTAGCATGCAGACGCTTCTCCACGTTGATCAAGACAACGGACGTGATGAGCAAGCCGGCCACCATCATAAAGAGAATCGATTCCGGTAGGTAGGTGGAGAGTCCCGCCCCCACCAAAACAAACGGCAAGGCGCCTATTATCGCCGAGCGGGCGATGCGCTTATCGACTAGTCCGAAGGCCAGAAAAGCCAGAGCCGAACTCGACAACCCGAATGATTCAGTGATCAAGCCCAACTTAACACTCTGTAGAGCACTCAACTCGTCCGCGAACAGAGGGAAGATAAGCACAAAGAAGGGAACGAAAAGGGCCGCCCCGCTGATCCCGACCGTATTAACTGTCAGGGCAATTACAAAAGCAATCGGGAACATCCACCAGAAATCGAGCCAGAAATCGAGCGACCCCCCGACGGTCAGCAGCAAGCCAACCCAGAACAACGGAATCATCGCAAAAACAAATACTCGCTGGTTCCGCATTCGTTTAGATGTCATCGGGTCACCACAAAGAGAGCGGATCAGGGGCGGGGCAGCAGCCCAGCCCGCTCGGCGATGGTAGCCACAGCTTCTTCCCATTCAATAGCCATGATGTGAACGCCCGAAACACCCTCGACTTCCTTAAGCTCGTTGATTATGTCGACACAAATATTGATGCCCTCCTGTTGAGGGTCGCCAGCTCCTTTTAGCCGGTCAATCAGCTCATCTGGAACATCGAGGCCGGGGACATTTTTCTGCATATACCGGCCCATACCTGCCGACTTTAGCGGGGTAACGCCCCCGAGGATATAGACTTTCTCGTGAAGACCCAGATCGCGTACAGCACTCATCCACTCCTTGAACTTGGGCAGATTATAGATGATCTGAGTCTGGATGAAGTTGGCCCCCGCCGCTACTTTCTTAGCTAAACGTAAAGCTCGAAACTCAAAGGGATCGGCAAACGGATTGGCCGCCGCCCCGATAAAAAAGTCGGCCGCCGCCCCCTCTATTTCTTCGCCGCACTGAAAACGAGCCCCCTGGCCCAGATCTCTAGCCAAATCAAGCAGTTGCATCGAATCAAGATCGAAAACATTCTTCGACTGCGGGTGATTGCCAAACTTCTGGTGATCACCGGTGAGGCAGAGCAAGTTTCTGGCGCCCAGGGCGTGCGCCCCCAACAGGTCGCTTTGCATCCCGATACGATTGCGATCCCTGCAAGTCATCTGGATAACCGGTTCGACGCCCTCTTGCATGGCGATAGTCCCGGCGGCAATGCTCGACATCCGCACGATCGCCGTCTGGCAGTCGGTGATATTGACCGCATCCACGACCCCTTTTAGTAGCGCTGCCTTCTTCCGGACGATCTCCGGGTCAGCATTCTTGGGCGGACCAAGCTCGCCAGTCACGGCGAACTGACCGCTTTTCAATACTTTCTCGAGATTACTTCCAGCCATCTCTACTCCGGCCTCGGGATCTTCAGATCGTCGCGAACAATTTTCCGCTGGCCGCCATCCCGGGAGCTACTCCAGTCTTTCGCCGGCTTCAATTCCGTGATCAGCTCTAATCTGTCCTGGCTTTTGAGCCGCACGTATATCTCGTGCCAGGCACAGTCGATGTCTGCCGCTACTTCACACTTGCCGTCCTGGGACCCGCCGCACGGACCGTTAAGCATGCTTTTCGCACACCGGGCGATCGGGCAGATACCGCCCGTGTAGGCGAGCACGCAGTGACCACAGCCGCCGCAATTCTCAACCCAGACCCCCTGCTCTACCGGCAACCCCATGAAGCTGGTGTTTAGCCCCGGCAGTACGAGCTTGGGCGCAAACCGCTCGGCCATCAATTGCACGCCAACACCGCAAGCAGTAGAAACCACCGCATCGACCGCATCAACCTTCTCGGCCAAGCCGTCGATAAACTCCCATTCGCACTGGCGCAAGGCCATGTCGGTCTCTATCTTAAGCTTACGTTTCTCCCGGCCGGCCGCCAGGCTCAAAGCAGAGGCCAACGTCCGGGTCTCCCGCTCGCCCCCGGCAAAACAGATCGTCACACAACTGCCGCACCCGACCACCAGAAGCTTTTTGTGCTCCTTGGTCAGCTCGATTATCTCTTTTACCGGTTTCTGTTCCGCGATTATCATAGTTGCTCTTCTATTATCCGGGCCAGGCTGGTTTCCTGGGTGATCTGATAGGAAACCAGCTTGTCGCCGCCGATGCCCACCCCGTCCAGCAACGTACGAACATAGGCGAGCCGGCGTTCAGCCAAACCATTGCCGCTCTTATAATGACAGTAGTCTTTGCCGCACACGGTCAGAAAAACCCGTTCGGCCCCATCCTCGAAAGCACGCAAAATATCCAACGGCGCCAGCCGGGCCGGACAGAGAACCCGGACAACTCTGACGTGTTCCGGCAACTTAGAGACAGCGTCAAAAGCTGCATCCGCCCCCCAAGCATGCCCGAATTGGCAGACAAAACCAACTGTCGCCGGACCGCTGGAAGGAGACCATCCAGCCTCCAGGGCATCGATCCCCGTCTGGAGCTCCAGCAGATGCTCACCGGTCAGCTTGACCGAAATAGCATCGGCCGGACATTCGGACGCGCAAAACCCGCAACTCTGGCAGGTGCTCGGGTCCATATACGCTTTGTCGCCCTGGATCTCCGGAACCCCGTAAGGGCAGACCCGCACACACGTCAAACAACCGGCACACTTGGCATCGTCTACTGTAGCTCCAGCGGTACAGCTCAGGCAGCGCTGCGACTCACGCAGGGCGTCCAGCTCGGTATAGCCCAACTCGACCTCACTGAAATCTTGAAGTCGCTCCTCCTCGGGAATGCGCGGCATCCACCGTCGCGGGGTTTCCCATATCTGCGAAGCCATCCAGGACGGTAACGACTCGACCGGGGTCAGCTCTTCCTGAAACACCGGCGCCTCACCCGTTAAGTGAGCCTCGACGGCAGCGGCCGCCCGATGCCCGCCGGCCATAGCGCTGATGGCAGCCCCCGGGCCAGTGACAACTTCGCCAGTAGCAAAGACAGTAGGCTCGCTCGTTTGCATCGTAGCCCGGTCAAAATCGAGCAGACCGCGCTCGGTCAATCTAACTCCCGAGCCCTTTAAAAAGGAGAGGTCGCTACCTTGGCCAACTGCCATAACTACCGTATCCGCAGTCAATATATGACGATTGCTCTCGTTGAATTGCGGATTAAACCGCCCGTCGTTATCAAAAACACAAGTCGCTTCTTTGAACTCCAGACCCTTGACCCGACCATGCTCGCCGACAATGCTATCGGGACCCCAAGAACAGTGGATCTCTACACCCTCGGCAATCGCATCCGCTATCTCCCAATCATGGGCCGGCATCTCGTCTTTGGCCTCCAGGCAGACCATCTTGACGGTTCGCTCGCCAAAACGTCTCAGACTGCGGGCGGTATCGACAGCCACATTGCCGCCGCCGATAACGATGATATCGCTACCAAGGTCGATTTGGCGGCCCTCGTTGACTGCCTCCAAGATCGGCACACATGAGTGCACCCCATCCAAGTCAACTCCGGGCAGAGGAATCGAGCGCCCGACAGACAGACCAACGGCGATAATGATTGCATCATGGTCGGTGGCCACCTGTTTGAAACTAATGGTCGAGCCGATTTCGATCCCCGTCTTCAATTCGATCCCCAGGGCTAAAATATTATTGATATCGCTATCGAGCACATCAGGCGGCAGACGGTAGTCGAGGATCCCATACCGAAGCATCCCGCCGGGGAGCGGATGCTTTTCGTAAATAGTCACCGCGTGCCCTCGCCTGGCTAAATCACTAGCGGCCGTCAACCCCGAAGGGCCGGCCCCGATGATACCGATCGACTTCCCGGTGGTCTTCTCAACCGACTCCACCTTGATCTCACCATCGGAATAACCAAGTTTGTCGGCCACAAACCGTTTGAGATGGCAGATGGCTATCGGCTCATCTACCTGGGCCCGACGGCAGGCTGATTCGCATGGGTGAGCACAGATCCGCCCGATCACCGACGGCAATGGGTTGGTAGCCATGATGACGTCCAGCGCTTCTTTGTACCGCTCTTGAGCAATGAGCGCCACGTATCGGCGCGCGTCAGTATTGACCGGGCAAGCTGCCTGACAAGGCGGTACCGGCCAATCAGTTGGTAGTTTGTTATGTGAAATATTAGTCATTTGTTAATTTAGAGCCACGTAATTGTAACGAAAAACCCCTTGCCGGGAAAGTCGGCCGGCTCCCATTTTGACATCGACCGCGACCGGTCGTAAGATGCAATACGACTGATGACAACGGAGCAAAACGCCTCAAACCCCGGTGCTCAGAAAGAGCGCCTTGATCAATTCGGGCGCTATCTAAAGCGCTCATATGATCGAACACACCTCGTCCGCGAACGAGTCAGGAAGTGGATCCTGATCTCCGTAGCCATCGGCGGAACCACCGGACTCTTAGTCGCCGGTCTGGACTTTATTATCTCTGGCGTTCTCTTCCATAACCTCAAAGGATACATGGCTTTTGCCCCGCTGACGTTGCTTTTGCCGATCATCGGACTGGTCTTAGCCACCCTGGTGATGCGATCCGGAGGTCGAGAGCCGGGCCTGACGGGAACCGAAGAATATATTTCCAGCTTCCATGAACCGCGGGGGAAGATAGACCTAGCCGCCGTGCCTCGCAAAATAGTGGCCGCTTGTCTCACGGTTGGCTTAGGAGGCAGCGCCGGGCTAGAGGGCCCCAGCGTCAACCTGGGAGCGGCGGTCGGAACAGCGGCCTATACCCGCGTACGGTTCTTGAATCTCCACGTTCAAGACCTGAAGATCATGATGATCGCCGGCGCTGCCGCCGGCATCAGCGCTATCTTTAAAGCTCCACTGACGGGGATCGTCTTCGCCCTGGAGGTGCCCTATAAAGACGACCTGGCCCAGCACGCACTGATCCCCTCGCTTTTTGCCTCCGTCACCTCCTACGTCGTCTTTGTTGGTTTCATGGGATCCTCGCCTATTCTACAAACGAGCGGTAGCTGGACCGTCCAGACTGGTGATCTCGTCGCCGCCGTACTGCTGGGAACGGTCTGCGGCCTGTTCGCCCGGGGTTTTGTCGGGCTCTTCCGCAAAACAGAGACCTACTTTTCTAAATCACCGCTCAGCCCGATATCCAAGGCAGCGATCGGCGGCACTATCTGCGGAGTCAGCGGTCTACTCGGACTGTGGCTGCTCGGCACACCATTCGTGGCCCTGGGCACCGGCTACGAATCAGTTAACAAGGTGATGGTCGAAGCCCTGTCTGTCCAGACGCTCATCGGACTGGTGGTTTTGAAGGCCATTGCCACTATCGGCACCCTCACGACCGGCGGCGTCGGCGGGGTCTTTATTCCCATGATCCTGTTGGGTGGAGGAGTTGGCGCCCTCTTCGGCAAACTACTACCGTCTGGGGACAAGGCGCACCTCTTCCCGATCATCGGGATGTCCTCGTTCGTTGCTTCCGGCTACAAGACACCGCTAGCCGCCATCACTTTCGTCGCCGAGACGACCGGGAGTCCAACGTATATCATTCCTGGGTTGGTCGCCGCGGCTTTCGGCTATACAGTCTCGGGCCGTCTCTCCATTTCCAAGTTCCAGCGTTGGACCCGCATGACGCGTGTCCGCCGCCTGGCCTCTGCCCGAGTCGGCGAAGTCATGAAGCGCGACGTAATCGTCGTCCCGGACCACATCACGATCCAAGAGTTTATCGACGACTATCTGTTGAAGTACCGGTTCAAGGTCTTCATCCTCGTCCATGAAGGGCAGCTGAGCGGGGTCCTCGATATTGGGGACGTCTCCAAGGTGGAACCGTCCGAATGGGATCAGACTCCCTTAACTATGCTGGCCACTAAAGATGTTCCGGCGGCCACTCCGGAACAGTCGTTGAGCGAAATACTGGACATCATGAATGCGTTCGGTTTCGATGTCCTGCCGGTCATCGAGGAAGACAACCCCGATGGGGTGGTCGGAATGATCTCCGCCGAGGATATCCGCACCCTGGAAGAGATAGCCGACTTGTCCGCCACCTCAACGGCCGCCCGAGGACCCGACCACACTGAGGGGGAGCGGGATAAACAACGTGACGATGGGTAAATAACTGAGCAAAGCAGCGACCTGAAATCAACTTGGAGGTAATAGTATGAAGATCAAAACATTCACTCAATCACTAAAGATTTTCCACACCAAAAAAGAGATCGCGACCCTAGACGAGCAGGTAAACCAGTTCTTGGCCACCGGCTCTCGGCGTCTTATCTCCGTCAGCGATACAACCACCGCCGGAGAAGGCGACACTATCGGTATTATTCGGGTCGTCGCGTACGAAGACTAAATAGGCCGAAACTAAGCGATCTGGTCTTTCAGAAAGTGCGGCACATCGCCGGCTTCACGCGGGCCGACTATGACGCTCCAGTCCGACAACTCGTCATCGAGCTCACCTGATATCTGCGAAACATAGCCAGGCAGAATGAGGTCCTTGTGGTCGACCTTGTCGGCGATCTCGCTCTTATTGATGAACTCAGAGATCTTTTCCGGAACGAACTTACCGGCCGCCCAGGCAGTTAAAACCGACAGACCCTCGACATCCATCACCAGCAACCACGTCGGCACCCGGCTCGCCTCGATCTCGCCGGAGACAATGAAATACGTCAACGAGAAGTTGGTCGTGATCATCACCGGGCTGTCTTTGCCCGGTTCGCCGATCGGGTAGATACCCTGGCTCATCTGCATCGGCTTTTGCGGGTCAGTATAGATATTCTGCTGCAACACCAAAAGCGGCAGGATACGAGCCGGGTCAATATCGCTTAGCAGGATGATCCCGCCATATTTCATTAGGTGGAGGCCGGCCAGAGCAAACTCGTGGTGCGCATCGTCGGTGCCCTCGCCCGGGATGGTGATGACGGGAAAACCCAGTGGCTTGAACTTCTGTTTCAACGCAGCCCGGCGGATATAAACCAGGTCTTTCAGCGCTTCGCCGTCAGACTTGGCGCTGGGAGCCAAAACCACATCTTTAACACCGGCTGCGGTGACTTTCTCAGAGATTTCTGCCAGCTCTTCCAGGGTCTCGCCTCTAACTGCCAGCGGCACATCAGCTTCCTTGGCCACCGCCGCCATGGCTTCTACGTTGGCAGCCGTCGCCCCATGAATGAGAGGACGACCTGCTTTGACTATGTCCAGCCCAGCCTTGATAACCTCCGGGTCATCAGATATCAACACCAGCGGCAACTTCGTGGCCCCAGCGGCGGCGGAAACAGCTGCCGCGAACTTACCAGCATCGCCGGAAGCAGAGCGGACAGCTACCACGCGCGGCCGAAGAGCCTGCTCGACCCGCTCGAACCCAGTATCTTGGGTCTTCTTGGCCATGGCGGCAATCTCCGCTTCTGTGGCAGTGTCGTCGATGACAGCCCCAAAGACGCCTGGATTAACAAAGGTCTTCTCATGACGGAAGAGGACGGTTTCTTCGCCGATGGAGAAAGCAGTATCGCCTGTGCCAATAGTAATCTTGCGGATCGGGGCCGCGGAAGCCTCGGAGAGCTGCGCCATAGCTTCATCGGAAATATACGGACAGGCAGTCACTTCAACCTGACGCACGCCCAACTTCATGGCGAAAGCCATACAGGTCGGTACGCCGCACTCGCCACAATTCGTCTTCGGCAAAAGTTTAAATATTTCCAGTCCCGTTAAAGCCATTCATGCACCCCTTTTTAGCTCAGCAATTCCTTCTCAATTGTTTAGAACAACGAGTCCATCGTCAAGGCCGGATGTTCAACCTTGGTGCACCACTCCAGCACTTCTTCCTCAGTCGTAGCGTTGGTCTCATCGGCGATCTTATCGACAAACGAAGCGTCGCCCAGGTCTTCAGAACGCTTGGCCAGCTGATCTTTAAGCTGCTCTTTAAGGTCTTTTGGCATCCACACGATCCGGTGAAAACCACCGTCGGCAGAGATAAATTTCTTGCTGGCAATGAACTGCTTGCCAATGCCGATAAAGCCCGGCACCTGCAGTCCGCCCCCAACAGAGCCCGCCAAGGTCGAGAATTTCATCCCGCTGGGCGTCATGCCGCTATGTTCGCGATTGACGATCATCACACCATTGGCCGAAGGGACCAAGGCCACGATGCACTCGAAGCAGCCGCACGAAGTCATCGGATCTTCCATCATCGTGTAGGCGTTAAATCCAGCGATCGCGTCGGCCGATTTCTCCTTAACAAACTGATCAACTCCAGTCCAACGGCCTTTCTCTTCATCAATAACCGCGCCCTTGGCCACCGGCTGGTTCCCGCCACTGGGGTTGATCTCGTAAGCAGCCCGACCGTCAAGCCAATTGTAGGCCCCACATAGTCCCAAGCGCTCCGGCGAGATGACACAGACGTGCGTTGGCGCAAATGACTGGCAGAGCGTACATGAATAAAAGGTATCGACGGATTCGTCGGTCATGCCGGCGATCCGCTCATTCCGCTCCCTGTAGACTACCCGTGCCTCATCCTGGAGACGGAGAACATCTTCCTCTTTGGTATAGATGGTCACCTGGACCTTGTCGATGATCGAACCATAGTCGCCAATGATCTTGGCCCGCAAGGTGTCCCCTAGGTGACTGAATTTAAAGCCGGCCTTCTTGGCGTCCTTGCTAATACGCACCCAGATGATATCGCGTTGGCCCATGTGCCAAACGCCGCTGGCACCGTTAATGAAGTAGTGCACCTGGCGTTCGATGATCGGCTCAAAATCCTCTTGCATCTTGCGACCAGCTACATCGACGACAATGCCTAAGGGAACAGCCGCCCCTTCTTCGACGTCATCGATTTCAGGTCCGACAACCTCGATCTTGTTGTCAGTGACTTCACTGACATCGTGACTGCGCACCCACTCGAATGCCGGCGACTTCTGTCCGCCGAACTGGACGGCCATATTGTCCTTACGGATGCGCTCGCCCTCAAAAGCCGGTCCGTACGCCACCGGGATCGGCACTTCAGTGATCTGGATCTTCAGACCGCGAACCTCGATCGCCTTCTCATTGATGTCGGCAATCGCGATATTGGAGACAACGTGCTCGTAGGTGGTAACCCCATATGGCCGGATCTCCGGAATATCAGCTGTGGTGATAGTCGGGAATCCGTAAGAGATAGCTCCGGCAGCAGTAGCGTATTGCTCATCGCTGACTCCCCCCGTTAGCGCCATCACAAAAGCAAAAACTCGGTTCTTGTTGTACAACAGGATG
This sequence comes from uncultured Acidimicrobiia bacterium, assembly GCA_964196305.1. Taxonomy (GTDB): domain Bacteria; phylum Actinomycetota; class Aquicultoria; order CAJVYJ01; family JAUVQD01; genus DAOUYN01. The sequence continues at coordinate 6,459 of CAXMSJ010000019.1, read as the reverse complement.
CGGTCATAGTCGCCAGGCTGAACGCCACCGAAAGCCATCGCGGCCCTAGTAGCGAAACCGAGCGAATAGATGTGACTGTAGACTTCCTCGCCAAAGGGAACCAGGCGGGTCTCCCAACCCATGTCGACTCCGGCGTTACGCAACTGCGTGGCGATATTGCGGCCCTCGTGGTTCTTGCCGGCAATAAAGACATAAAGGCTCTTCTCTTGTAGGTCGCGGACTAGATCGGCCGCTTCCTGATCAGTAGCCGTAGCGCCAACGATGGCTGCAAAACCAGGAGCGCTACCGTCAACAAACTCAATGCCCCGCTCGCGCATGATCACGTCGTCTGCGGCCCCCAGCCAGAGATCGTCGACCGGGGATTCATCCATGACATAGCGGAGCGCCTCGATCAACTCTTCGGAAAAGAGAGTGGCAATCCCGGCATCAAGGGTCTCGCCCAGATAAGGCAAGTAGACCGCATCGGCCGGCAAGTCGGCCGGGAGCAATTCTCTGGCCAGCTTGAGCGTCGTCTCCATATCCTGCAACTTCTCAATCTTGTGGCCCGTCAGGCCATAGATGACTGGCAGGTAATAGCCCGTGTTCGGAAAATGAACCTCTTCATTTGGTCCTTTGGCGTCGATCGCCTTCTTTAGGTTCGTCTCCGCCTTATCAAAAATCGTCTTGGCGCCGCGCATAACGGCACTCGCAATAATCTTAGACACTGAGCTCCCTCCTGGCCTCCATGTCGAACAGGACCCTTTCCTTGTCGGAATCGATCCCGAGCGCCTTTCGTTTCTTCTGAATATGGTCGAGCGTCCGCTTGACTATCTCTTCCCAAGTATCGACGATCTCGAGCTTGCCGCCGTACTTCTCTTCCCAGCCCGAGGAGATCATGTTGGTGACAACCGTAGATGCCTCGACCGGTGACTTAGCTCCGCTGAATAGGACGTACCCACCACTGCCGGCCACGTAAGCGGCAATCTCAAACGGCTTTTCACAATACCATTCCGGGCAAATACCCACCGCTGGGATCTGATCGATGTCATCGCCCAGGCCCCCGGTAGCCACCATGTCTGAAAGGACAGTCAGGATGCGGGAGTTATCGACGCAACTACCCATGTGCAGCACCGGCGGCATACCAGTCGCCTCGCATACTTCTTTCAGTGAATCCCCAGCCTCATCCATCGTCTCCGGGGTCAACAGGCCGGCCTTACCGCTGCCGGCGGCCGCACACCCGGTGACAACCACCAGAACATTGTTCTTGATAAGCTCTTTGGTCACATTGACGATACCTTCATCGTGAGTCGACCGGGGATTATTGCAACCGACAATGGCTGCGACACCCTGTATCTTCCCGTTAATGATGTTCTCGTTGAGCGGCTTGAGCGAAGCGCGGAATTTTCCGCCCAACATGTAGCGGATGTACTCGTGCGAAAAACCGGCGACAATGTCAGACTTGATGTTCGGAACTTTAGTCTCGCCCCGATTCGCATAATTCTCGATGGCCGCCCGGACAACTTTCTTAGCGCCCTCCATCGGATGATTGTGATCAAACTCAATATGCTCCGCTCCTTCGATCTTAGCTTTTGGAGAGGAGGTGATGATCTTGGTATGAAAGTTTCTGGCCACCTCGACAACACCTTGCATGGTGCACTGGACATCAACGACCATGACATCGACCGCCCCGGTGATAATAGCTAGTTCCTGGTGGAGGAAGTTTCCGGCCGGCGGCACGCCTTGACGCATGAGCACCTCATTCGAGGTACAACAGATGCCGGAAAGCTGGATGCCCTCGGTCCCTTGAGCTTTGGCCAGCTCGACCATCTCTGGATCGTTGACCGCGACCACCAACATCTCGGCGAAACTGGGGTCATGACCGTGAACGATGATATTGACCTTCTTGTTCTCCAGCACACCTAGGTTGATCTCCGACCGCAGCGGTCGTGGTGTCCCGAAGAGAATGTCGGAAAGGTCGTTGGCGAGCATCGGGCCGCCCCAGCCACTGGCGAGACCAGTGCGAATGCTCGCATCTAAAATGTTCTCGGCGTCCTGGTCGGTTCCAGGGCTTGTCCGGTGCATCAGCTCGACGACCTCGCGGTCAATACCCCGAGGGGTGACACCGAGCTTCTCCCATAACTCCTGGCGCTTCTTGGGAGCCCGAGAAACATAGGTTAGCGGCCCAAACTGGCGCCCAAAATTGTCTAGCGCCTCCAAAGCTACCTCTTCAGCCAACTGATTCGTCGTCTTGCCCTCGGTCTCAATGCTCATATAGCCGGCTACCTCATGTAGCTTGATCTCATCTTTGATCGTGTAGCCTTCAGCCTCGCCGCGAGCGGTGGCCAGCATCACGATGGCAATGTCACGCCCGTGATCTGAATGGGCCGAAGCTCCGGCGGCAATATGCCGGGCCAGGTTCCGCGCGGCAATGGTAGACATCGTCGCCCCGCAGATGCCAACTTTCTCTTCCCGGTCTTTTCCGACCAGACGACACGGCCCCATGTGGCACCATTTACAGCAGCTGCCGTCGCCCATTGGACACGGCTTCATTTTTTCCACCCGGCTGAACATCGTCGAGATGCCCTTGGCTTCCGCCTCTTCGATCATAGCTTGGGCGGCCGGATCGATACTCTGCGGCTTTTTTTTCTCTTCTTCACTCATCGCAAAACCCTCCTTGTTACCAACGGTCCCGCCTGCCTGAAACACCGTCTCCCTGAAACGAGGTATCGGTCACCAAAAAAGCTGACCGATACACTATGGGATTTTCTGGCTTTGATGTCGCTAGAAAATCAGAGCCACGAGCGGCACCAAGATATGCTTGGTAAACCATTCACAAATATAGACCTATTAGTATAATGCCCGTAACGCCCGTAGGCAAACGAGGCAGAAAACCTCAGCTAAAGAGTCCGTCCCGAGTTTTCTTGACGGCAGCCACGGCCTCCGGGTGACGCATAACCAACAGATTGGCGCCGGCAGTTATGAGGGACATGGCGGTCATGATCTCCCATGAAACCGCCCGAGTGTGCTGAGCGCCCCACTCGTCTGTATCGCCGGTCTTGGCCTCTTTTGTTTTCCAAACCTCGATACCGAGATTGCCGATGACCGGCAGAGCCGTCATCTCATCGCCTTGCTGCAAAGCCGCCAGCTTCAAGCGTTCGATAATCGTATAGGTATAGTCAAGCCCATACCCGAGAGCGCCGGTGGATGGGTCAATGATCACCCGGTGAGCCGGCATCCCCAACTGGGTTAGAAGAATATTAAGTTGCTTGGCCAGGTTGACATCGCATGGCGAAAGAGCCACCACATTGTGATTGAAACCCATGGCCGCCGCCGCTACCGTCTTGTAGTTATCTTCAGTCGCCGGCCCGAGGGCGATATTTTTTCCCTCAGCTGCCTGGGCCACTTTCGGGAGCACCTCGCTGTCTTTTTCGGCGTTGTCAGTGCCCAAGACGATCAGCGGAATCGAGATCGCGTCCAGCACGTCCTTGACTACTTTGGCCGCCTCATCAGCCCCGCGGTCTTCGCCATTGGGATCGGTACTTAGCAGTTGCAGACAGATTAACTCGGCACCGTATTCGGTCTCGCACTTCTTCGCCCACGCCACCGGATCGTCAAGGACATCGGCAAACGGTGCTTTGGCCTCTTCCGGCCAATCCTGGGGGTTGTTATCGAAAACCTCCATCGCGATAGCCGTCTTGTTGGGCACGTCGCCTTCGAAACTATATAGCGGAAAGGTGCTTTCACCACCGATCGTCACTGCTTTGTCGCCTGTGCCGATCGTTACGTCCACGATCTTCTTTGAATATGTCTCTACTGGAGCCGAATAAGCCATTTATCCTCCCAAATACCCGTACTTCTTGCCCGACGTTACCTTTTAATTCCCGCTCGCGCTTTGGCGGCGGTAACAGTGTTTCTCATCAAAATACCAATGGTCATCGGCCCGACGCCTCCTGGCACCGGCGTGATGACCGAAGCCACTTCCTTGACCGCCTCAAAATCGACGTCGCCGCAGAGCCCGTCATCGGTTCGGTTCATGCCAACATCGATAACAGCCGCTCCGGGCTTAACCATGTCGGCCGTAATAAACTTCGGCTTGCCGATCGCCGCCACCAAAATATCGGCCCGCCTAGTCTCGGCAGCCAGGTCTTTGGTGCGTGAGTGACAGACCTCAACGGTGGCATTGTTGTGTAAGAGCAACATGGCCGCCGGCTTCCCGACTATATTACTGCGTCCGACAATGACCGCATGGCTCCCGGATATCTCTACGTCGTACCGTTTGAGTAACTCGATAACCCCGCTAGGCGTACACGGCTCGAAGACCGACTCGCCGATCATCAACTGTCCGACATTAAACGGATGAAAACCGTCCACGTCCTTACCTGGGTCGATAGCCAGCAAAACTGCGTGTTGATCAATCTGATCCGGCAGCGGTAGCTGCACGAGAATGCCATCCACCAAGTCATCACTGTTCAAGTCGGCGATAAGGGCCAGCAACTCTTCCTGTGTAGTTGTGTCCGGCAGCTCGTGCTTGACCGAGTGGATCCCGATCAATTCGCAGGCTTTTTCTTTGTTACGGACATAGACATGAGAGGCCGGGTCGTCGCCGACTAAAACCACGGTCAGACCAGGCTGGATACCGGCTTTTTTCAATTCTGCGACTTCCGTCGCCAGCTCCGCTTTTATATCGGAACTTACCTGCTTACCGTCAATTATCGTTGCCGACAATGCAACCTCCCTGAACTGGTTCCTGGTGTGTGTTTGGTGTTAGATTGACTGCCCGAGATTAGGTTGCATCATACCTAAATAAGACCGGAAAGACTAGCTTTCGCCGCGACCCGATCCAGGATCAGCCCAGCTGCTTTGACCGCGGGAGAATCGTCTGGTAGCTCCAGCAGCGACCGATCCTTGAGATCAAAGTCGACCACCAGTTCATCAGCGGGGATGACCCCGACCACCTGCAGCTCGCGCTTGGCAGCTTCAGCCAAGGCCGCCTCGGTCATAGCCTCGTTGTGGATCCGATTCAAGACCAAGCCCATCTCGCCGACTTCCGCCTCGATCTCCAAAACCAGATCACGAATGCGAGCGGCCGTGCGAACCCCTCGCGGGCTGGCATCAGAGACGATCAGTAGATAACTAACGTTTCTGGTCGTCCCGCGGCTAATGTGCTCCAGGCCGGCTTCATTGTCCATAACTACGTAAGGATAGTTCTTCTGCAATATATCCATGAAATGCTGGAGCACACTGTTGACATAACAGTAGCATCCCGTCCCCTCGGGCTTACCCATGGACACCAGATCAAAATCCTGCGTCTCGGTCATCGCGTCTTGCAGTTGCAACTCAATCCAAGTGTTCTTGTCCATCCCGGCCGGGAGCATCCCCATATTTTTCAATAGGTCGTCCCGGACATCCGCCACAGTCTGCTTAATGTCAACTCCAAGAACTTCGTTGAAATTGAGGTTGGCGTCGGCGTCAATAGCGAGCACCGGGCGCAAATTATTTTGGAGAAGATAGCGGACAGTCAAAGCGCAAAATGTAGTTTTGCCAACGCCGCCTTTGCCGGCGACCGCGATAAGTTGAGTCATAATATCCCCCTCGGGGTCAGGTCTTCTCTATAATACAACACATGGAGATCAATTCTGTTTCGTTCTTTGGGTGCGCCTGCGGCGAGCCCGGAGACGCACATTTCGATGGGGCCAAGGATGTGGCTCGGCTGGTGGCCGAATCCGGCCGGACGGTCGTCAACGGCGGCGGCCCGGGCGTAATGCTGGCCGCCACGCAAGGCGCCAACGAAGGCGGCGGCGCTACCACTGTCGTCTACTACCGGCCAGAACTAGCCAGCGGCTTCAAGGGCGAAGTGGCGGCCAATTTCGCCGACAACTCCTTCGAAGAAGCCAACTACGTCTTGCGGACAAAAAAGCTCCTTGAGCTAGGTGATGCTTATATAGTGTTCAATGGCGGAACGGGAACGATCTCCGAACTAGCGATGGCCTGGGGGCTAGCCCGCCTCTATTTCGGCCACCATAAGCCGCTCATCCTCTACGGAGACTTCTGGCCTGACATAATCCGTGTTTTTGAAAAGAACATGCTGATCCGCCCCGAAGAACTGAAAGTCATCGCTTTTGCCAACACCGCCACCGAGGTCCTCGCCGCGTTAAGCGACTACGAAGATATCCTCAAGAAGAACCGACACGACCATCTGACTTGCGACAACCCGGAGTGCTTGTTGCTTTTGTAGTTCTAGAGGGCACAATCGACACGTTACTTTAACTTAGGGTGTCAACGAAAGCGGGTTCACTCCAACTCCCCGTAACTGCACGCTAGCAAACCACAATTGTAATTGTCAAGCAGCGTACGGGGCAAAAAGCAGGCGTCAGCCTTTCACAATTCCATGACTTCATCGCCGTGACATTCATCGCACAAGTCAAGTTCCGAATCGAGCATGTGGCACCGACGACATTCCTTTATGCCCAGCTCGGTCGC
>CAXMSJ010000018.1:0-20964 GCA_964196305.1 uncultured Acidimicrobiia bacterium | reverse complement strand
GGAATACCCCACCAGAAAAAACGTAATCAATGCTGTCATTCTCAAACATCCCAAGACTTTGCCCATCGCACTGGTGCAGGCTGAGATTGGGAACGTCTCGACAGTAAACTCTCGCTTCGTCAAGCATTTCTTGTGAAAAATCCACACCGTAAACTTGCTTGAACCTCGTAGAAAACGGCAATAATTGTCGACCCATGCCGCAACCGACGTCAACCAAGGTCCCCAGCGATACCGATGACTGTGAATTCAGCTCAAATCGCTTTACGGCCCAGTCGGCAAGTCGACAACCATAGACATAGAACTCCAGTGGACTCTGGCTATTATCCTGCTCAAGTGTCATAGCCTGTTTTGGGGATGCTCCGTCTAGAGTTTTCCAATATGCACTTTTCAGCTCTCGCAGCTTATTTGATGATCTTTTGGATAAAACACTTTTGATCAAACTCAAAACTGAACCCTTTCTCACTCTTGAAGACACGTACTCTGGTCTCGTGGAGGATAACGGGCTCGAACCGATGACCTCCGCCTTGCAAAGGCGGCGCTCTCCCAACTGAGCTAATCCCCCGGGACATTAACGGTAGCAGAAGATGGCGCTGACTTTCCACTCCATAGCACGGGGGTTATCATTCTGGTAGAATATTCGTACTTCCAAGAAAGTTGGTGGCCGGTTATGCCTACCTGCCCGTTTTGTCGAAAATCTATTGAGATAAGCTCTGTTTGGTGCGAGTGTGGCGCCAATCTTGCCAAATTCCCGGCCCTACCTGAGTCCGCAGACGATGCGAGTCAATGGTTAAAGAGGTATGTCCCGGAGATGCTGGAAAGTAGCGTTGACCCAAAGGCCTCCCTGTTAGAACAGGCGAGAAAAAAACTACTAGAGGAACAAGACACCGAGATTTCGGAAGCAAACACTCAGGCGACCAAGATCAGGGAAGTTCAGAAGCTGATCTCCATCTTCCTGACCGACTGTGCGGATGCCGGGGTTCCCCCAACGATTGATATCGGACAACTTCGTCGTGATCGATGGAAGCAGTGGAAGCGGATTCCAGCGGAATACAAGCAGAATGCGCCGCTCAAAACGTTTAAGCTGACCCCTGGTTATATCTTTGAGGTCCGGGTGGCCAAGCATAAGGATGAATTCTGTGTGGCGCTCGACGGCAGCCTATACAAGCATCAACTTAACGCCGTCGATCCCTTTCCCCTTGATGATCTACTTAAGGGCGCGACGCTGGAGAAGATCGCCGAAGGTCTCTTAGCCGCCCTGGTGTGGCTCTTGAAAACGAAACAGCAGCCGGCTGAGGAAGGCGCCGCCGTGACGGAAACGACCGAGGTTGCTGCTGATGCAGACAGCCAGCCGACCGGCCGGAAGCCGACTCTGAAGACTGGTGGCTTCAAGCTGCCATTCGGTCGCAAAGGCGAGACCAAAGAAGCTTCTGATTCAGAGGAAGAGGTCTCCGAGGCGGAGGAAGAAGTACCGCTGGAGTCTGAAAGCGCCGTTTAGTTTCCTTACTATAAAGAAGTAGTGATGGGTGAAACCACAGACGGTCCGCTCGATAAGAAAAACCACCTAGCTATAGTCAATACCATTATGTTGGCGATCGCCCAGTCGATCGAATTGAGCGTGGTTCTCGATACAGCTCTTCACGAGGTCATGCAGGCTTTCGGGGTGCATAGCGGGGGAATCTACCTGATAGATTTTGAGACCGCGCGCTTGAAGCTGGTCAGTCAAGAAGGGCTCACGCCCGGTTTTATGGCTGAGAAATCAGAGGTGTCGCCCGGCAGCGGCTGCGCCGGTTGGGCGATAGACCGAAATGAGATCTTCTCCGCCTACGGACGGCCGGAAGCCAGCTATATCTGTGAAGACGCCGAGAGGCTGATGGGTATTGACTGCCTGTTGGCCAGCCCGATAGCGACCAAGTCCGGCGTCCAGGGGGTTCTCGAACTTTTTGCTCCAGTATCGCGGCGGCTGACTGCTGATGAAGCGGAGCTGATCAAAGTTATCTCCGATCAGATCGGCATCGCCGTGGAGAATTCGCGACTTTTCGATGAATCCGAGCGCAACGTTCTCAAGCTTACCGAGTTGCAGCGCGAATTGGCGGCGAGCAATCGAAAGCTAACGGCCCACCTCACTCAAGAAGTCCACATCGCCGAAATGCTCCAGAAGAGCCTTTTGCCCCGGCAGCTGCCCCAGATCTCCGGCATCGAGATCTCGACTCGTCTGATCTCGGCGACGGCCGCCGCCGATGTTGGTGGAGATTTCTATGATTTTATTGACGACAAGAAGAGCAGCCGGCTGTCTATCTTGGTTGGAGACGTCTGCGGCAGTGGTATCGAGGCGGCCACCCTGACCGGTATGGCGAAACACGTGATTCGCGCCTTCTCTTTTGAGGACCCCGGCGTTTCCTCTGCTTTGACCCGGGCCAACCGGGTGATCTGCGAGCAGGCCGATCCGTTCAAATTCGTCGCTATTTTTATGGGCACATTGGAGCTGGAATCTCGGCGTCTGGAGTATTGTGTCGCCGGCCAGCCGGTGCCGCTGATCGAACGGGATGGACAGGTGACAGAGCTGGTGTCCGGTGCGATGCCCCTGGGGGTAGATCCGAAGGCCGCTTTTGACGTGGAAGAGACGACACTCTCCGATGGCGATACGCTTTTTCTGTTTACCGATGGCCTGATAGAGGCGCGTGAGGGCACCACGCTCTTTGGCCTGGAGTCTGTTAAGCAGATCATTGGCGGGGCTGCCGGAGAATCCCTAGATACGGTTTTGGATAAGCTACTGGCGGCGGCCCGGGCTTTTGGCGGCGGGCGTCTCCGTGATGACGTGGCTCTGGTCGGTATCCGCTTTGGGGGCCGGTAGGGCTTGGATAATCGCGAGGCGGCTGATGTCCTAATGGAGATTGCCGAGCTGCTGGAGATCGCCGGGGAATCCAAGTTTCGTTTCGGAGCCTATGAGCGGGCGGCCAGGGTGATCAGATCCCTGCCGCAAGATATCAACGAACTTGCCCGTGACGGGCGGTTGACCGAGCTCTCCGGGATTGGTCAGGGCATAGCCGCGAAGCTACATGAATTACTGACGAGTGGCAGGATGGCCTACTTTGAGGAGCTAAAAGGAGAGCTGCCGGAGTCATTGGCAGAAATAACCCACGTACCCGGGTTGGGGCCCAAGAAGGCCAGGCTGATCTATCAGGAATTGGGAGTGGCGAGCCTGGCCGAACTCCGACAGGCTCTGACTGACCACAAGCTGCGCGATCTGCCCGGCATGGGGGCCAAAACCGAAGCTAATATCGAGCGGGGCGTATCCTTATTGGAGCGGTCCCAAGGCCGGCTACTACTAAATGAGGCTGTGCCCGTGGCGGAAAGATTTATCGACTATCTGAGCCAGGCCCCGGAAGTTTTGGCGGTGGCAACAGCCGGCAGCCTCAGGCGCCGTCAGGAGACGGTTGGCCAGATTGAACTGGTGTGTTCGACTCGGGAGCCCGCGGTCGTGGCGGAGCGCTTCTGCTCTTTGGCCGAGGTGCGGCAAGTGGTGGTCCAGGGAGAGCAGCAGTGCAGCGTGGTGCTGGAAAGCGGTTTCCAGGTTGATATGCGCCTGGTCGTCCCGGAGAAGTTTGGCGCGGCTCTCCAGTATTTCACGGGTTCAAAAGCGCATAATCTCCGCCTGCAGGAGCGAGCGGAAAAACGCGGACTGAAGACCGATGGGTCCGGCGCTTTTGCCGTGGAGGGTGATGTCTATCAGGCCGTGGGCCTCCCCTGGATCGACCCGGCGCTGCGGGAGGATACTGGTGAGTTCGAGGCGGCTCTCGCCGGCGAGCTACCCAGTTTGATCAGCCTGGAAGATATCCGTGGCGATTTACATGTGCACACAGAGGCCAGTGACGGCCAGAGCACGCTTTTGGAGATGGTCGACTTTGCCCAGTCTCTTGGCTACCAATACTTGGCCATCTCCGATCACGCCTTCCAGTTGCGAATAGCCGGGGGGTTGACCACGGCGGAATTTGAAGCGCAGTGGCAACAGATCTCGAAGATCAATGAGAAGCTGGACGGTTTTCAGGTTCTGCGGGCTGTCGAGCTGAACATCGACAGTGACGGGGAGGTCGATTTTCCGGCCGAATTCTTAGACCGGTACGACCTGGTGACAGCCTCTATTCACTCCGGCTTTAGCCAGGACCGTAGTCAGTTAACTGAGCGGATGCTCACAGCGATCGCCAATCCGCATATAGATGTCATCGCCCATCCAACGGCGCGGATACTCGGCCGTCGCGATCCATATGAGCTTGACCTCGAGGCGGTATTTACGGCAGCGACCGCTACAGGAACGGCGTTGGAGCTGAACGCCTTTCCCGACCGCCTAGATCTTAAAGATACGCATCTCCGGGAAGCCCGCCGGCTCGGGTGTCGGTTTGCTATCAATACAGATGCGCACCATAGTGGCCAGCTGACCTACATGCGCTATGGGGTCGATACTGCGAGACGCGGTTGGCTGGCTCCCGAGGATGTTATTAATACGTATCCACTCGATCAACTCCAGCGCTGGCTGGCCGGCGAGCATCCAGCCTAAGACAGCTGTAGCTCGCTGCTGTCACGCGCCGATTCTGCTATAATATCGTCTCTATCAAACTCGCGAGAGGGCCCCATGCAGACGCTTGACACAAAGATCACATTGGCAGAGATTCACGAACTGGTCGACGAGGCGCGTGAGGAGAGAGTGGCTCGCCGACTCAACTCCATTTATCAGAAGGTACCCGCTAATCCCTGTGAACGTTGCGCCAAATGTTGTTTCCTGAGCGCCCACGTCCATCCGGTCGAGTTTCTTAATATCTACGACTACCTATTGACGCTGCCGGAGCTGACTCAAGTCCGTCTGGCCAGGAAACTGCTTGAGTTCGAGCTGCTGCATATGACAACCCTGGAATTGAGTTGTGCTTTTCTCGATGACAAGGAGTGTCTGATATACGAGCGGATGCCACTGCAATGTCGAGTGTTCGGTCTCTATCCAGCCACTGATTATGGAGTGACCCAAGAGCGGAGTCGCGAGGCCAACGAGAAGCTGGCGATGCATTACGCCCGGAATCATCGGGTACTGCTTCCGGAAGAAGTGATGACTTTCGACGTCGAGCAGTGCCAGAATAATATCAGCGACGATGGTAAGGCCACCGTTTTGGGTGAACCGGAGCGCCAACAGCTTCATGCTCAAATCTATTCTTTGGGAGAGCAAGTTCTTCCTGATGAGTGGGTTTCCCAGGACCAAGTTGGTTTTTCCAGCCAATATGCGGAGATGTTCTTTGATGCTGAGGAACTCGAACGACTCAAGATCAAAGTGATCAAGGAATATCAGTCTGGCGGTAAGCGAACAACGCTCGACAAGATCCTGTCCAGTTCGGGATTGAAGTTCTAGCAGGGGGCAAGATGTATATATTTCCAATGATATCAACTGCTGTTAGCCTGATCTTTGCGGTCATGCTCGGGCGGCAGTATGCGGCCAAGCGCAAGCCATACCAGCTGGCCTGGGCGGGCGCGATGGCCATGTACGGCCTGGCTTCGTTGGCTGAAGCCATCGGTCAGATGAGCGGGTGGAACGACTTGCTGGTCAAGGGGTACTATATCTTTGGCGCCGTCATGGTGGTCGGCTACCTGGCTCTCGGCACTCTATACATTCAGGACCCCAAGATCGTTAGATGGCTGGTTTTGATCGGTGGCCTGCTAGCTATGCCGGCGGTCCTTTTTAGTTCGCTTTCTAGCGATACAGCCGGTAGCACTGAGAAGCTTGTTGCGATCGGTCTCTTCGAGGTGGTGTTGATCGAATTGATGGTCTTGGCCTGGGTAGCCAGAGACAAGTTCGCTGGGATTTGGTTGGGCCATCTACTTGTCGGTACGGTCGGCGGCATAGTTATGACTGTGATGGCTACAGTGGAGGCTTCGACGCTGACAGAGTTAGTTGCCAAGAATGAAGTCCCGTACGATGCGATCAACAAGTCACTACTGTTAAGAAACACAGTTATTAGTATTAATACGATCGGCGGCTTGATCCTTATCCTAGGCGCTGTCTATTCGGGTTACACGCTTTTGCGTAAGAACATCATGCGAGAGACGGCTATCGGTACGACGCTTATTGGCCTAGGCGCTGTCTTTCCGTATTCAGCCGGCTACCTCGAAGGCTATTTCGAAGCGGCCGATCAAGCGCTTAAATCGATCTTTCTCACCATCGGTATCATCATTATGTTCATTGGTTTTCTGCAGACTGGTCGCTCCAAGCCACCCGCTAAGCAAGAGCCGAGTTCAGTCGATAAGGTCGAGGCTACCACCTAACATGGGCGCACGGCCTCTGGGCCGGCAGCGCCGGTCGTGGTTTTTTGTCGTCCTACTGATCCTTGTCCTTCTAGCCGGGTGCAGTCAGAACGAAGCTGGTAATTCCCCTGCAGCCGAAGAGATCCAGCCATCGGCCGAGTCTACCCTTAGCACTGAAAGACAAGTCAAGGAGATCAGGCTCGAGACAGCGGATGGTCTAGCGCTCCGCGGCAATCTGTTTGGGCAGGGCGATACCGCTGTGATACTGGCTCACATGTTTCCAGCCGATCAAAAGAGTTGGAGTGAGTTTGCCAAGGAGTTGGCGGACGACGGAGACTACACTGTTTTGACTTTCAATTTTCGCGGTTATGGGCTCTCAGAGGGGACCAAGGATATTGCTAAGATCGATCTGGATATGCAGGCGGCCCTGGAATTTATGGAGACTAAGGCCGACCAGGTTTTCTTGATCGGGGCCAGCATGGGGGGAACGGCGGCCCTGAAGGTGGCTTCGCAGACGCGCGTGGCGGGCGTAGCAACGCTCTCCGCCCCTAACGAGTTTCGCGGTCTTTCTGCTACGGCCGGCCTCGATTCGATCGAGGGGGCGAAACTTTTTATCGCCGCCCGGCAAGACGGGGATGCTCCCGCCACCGTGCGATTCTTTTATAATTCAGTGGGAGAACCGCGGGAGATGGAGCTCGTTGAAGGTGGAGCCCACGGCACTGATTTGTTGATCGATCCGCCAGACACAGTCCGCCGGTTGCTCAAGAACTGGCTGGCCAAGGCCCGCTGATGGCGGGGAAGCTCTATCTTTGCGCCACCCCCATCGGCAACCTCAAAGATGTGACCGTGCGCGTGCTTGAGACTCTCAAAGAGGTCGACTTGATTGCGGCCGAAGACACCCGCCGGACTCGCAAACTACTAACTCACTATGGCATTGAGAACCGGCTGATCAGCTTCCACGATCATAACGAGCTCAAAGTTATCCCCAGACTTGTCCGTGATCTACTGGCCGGCAAGCAGATTGCTCAGGTCTCCGATGCCGGCACACCCGGCATTGCCGATCCAGGACACCGGTTGGTCAAGGCAGCAGTCGAAGCTGAAATCGATATAGAGGTATTACCGGGGCCGTCGGCGGTGATCACTGCGGCTGTGCTTTCCGCTTTTCCGACAGATGACATCCGCTTTTTGGGCTATGTTCCCAGGAAAGCCGGTCCCCGGACCCGGCTCTTAGAGGCATTGGCTGAAGAAGAAAGCACGCTTGTTTTTTACGAGTCTCCCCATCGGATAGTGGAGACGCTTCATCAGGTTGAAGCTGTCCTTGGTTCCCGTCCGGTTTTTATCGCTCGGGAGCTCACTAAGCTTTTCGAGGAACACCTGCGGGGTTCAGCCGCGACGATCGTGGCCGAGCTAGCGGGACGTCCGGCCGTCAAGGGTGAGATCGTTTTGGTTATTGAAGGCCGACACGACCGACCGGGTTTAGATATGGATCAGGTGGCAGCGGCGGTGGCCGAGGAGATGAAAGGCGGTCTCTCCAAGAGCGACGCCGTAAAAGAAGTCTCTCGCCGACACGGACTATCTCGGCGCGCAGTCTATGAAACGACCCACCGGGAATCTTAATGGGGCAAGGTTTGCAGAAAAGCGGTGACGATCCCGGTGTCGAACTGGCTTCCAGAGCAGCGTTTTAGCTCTGCTTGCGCATGCTCGGGATTCATTGGCGGACGATAGGGGCGGGCGGAGGTCATGGCGTCATAGGCGTCTGCTACTGCTAATATCCGGGCCGGCAGGGGGATAGACTTACCGAGGACTTGGTCGGGGTAGCCCGCGCCGTCGATCCGTTCGTGGTGGTGCCGGACGATCGAGATCACTTCCCCGTGAAAATCTACCGGCGCTAATATCCGGGCGCTGATTTCGGGGTGGGTTTTGATGATGTCGTATTCATCCTCAGTTAGTTTGCCGGGTTTGGTCAGTATCGGCTCCGGGATGCCGATCTTGCCGATGTCATGAAGATAGGCGGCCGTTTGCATAACTTCTAAGTCTGTGGCCGACATTTCGAGCTGCCGGGCGGTGGCCAGGGCGTAATCCGCCACCCTAGTTGAATGACCGTGCGTGTACGGATCCTTAGCATCAATGGCGGCGGCCAGGGCTTCGACGGTGCTAAAGTAGTTGGAATGCAACTCTTCAAAGAGTTGCGCGTTGTTGATCGCGGCGGCGGCATGGTTGGCCAGGGTCGTCAGAAAGCCGAGTTCGGTCGGGCTGAAGTGGCGGTCGTCGGCACTGCCGCTGTAGCTGAGATTTAAAACGCCCACCACCAGATTGTCTAGCAGGATCGGCAACGAGACAGCGTTACGAACTTTCTCTTTGTGAACGAAGTCATGGTCACTGCTGATGCCATCGAGCAAGACGATCGGCCGGCCCTCCCGGGCCACCCAACCGGCAATCCCTTCGCCGATCGGGACGCGGGTACCGACGCGGACGTGGTCGCCAAGATTTTTGGATACCTTAATCACCAAGTTCTCTCGATCTTGATCGACCAGCATGATCGATCCGGCGTCGGCCTTCTGGATAGAGACTGCCTTATCCATGATCAGATGGAGCACCTTGTTGAGGTTCCGGCTGAGCGTAGATTCATGGCTGATCTGGTTGAGCAGAGTGACCTCGGCCAGCCTCTGCTCTAATATCTCTGTCATATTGTTTATAGAGCTAGCTAGCTGGCCCAACTCATCGCTGTTGTCGATCTCGATGCGGCGGGAGAAATCGCCGCCGCCGATCGCCTTAGCGGCGTTGACGACGCGCTGTACGGGGAGCGAAAAGTAGCGGATTTGAAGAAAAGCAAAGACGACGATGATCAAGAGGGTGCCTATAGAGAAGAACGGTTCGACCGGTGACTCCATATAGTGGGCGACGAGCTGGGCCCCAGAGAAGATGAAAACAAGCATGAAGATCAGAAACACAATACGCACACTCAAAGCATGCCCTACAATAAGATTCTTTACTCTTTGCGACAGCGTAGTGCTCATTGGAAAGTACTCCTTGTAACCCGTTAGCCTGCACCATGTATCGGCCTAATTCTGTCTAACCTTGAGCAGGTGTTGACGGTTGGGACAGACCAGAATGGAGTTTGACATCGTCAGGCAATAAGATGATGATTCACGGATATGAAAAAGCAGGCCTTCTACATCACGACCCCCATCTACTACGTCAATGATGTACCTCATATCGGACACGCTTATTCGACCGTGGTAGCCGATGTCTTCGCCCGCTATCATCGGTTGGCTGGGGACGAGGTTTTCTTTCTAACTGGGACGGATGAACACGGCCAGAAGGTAGCCAAGGCCGCGGCCGACCGCGGGCTTGAGCCTCAGGATCACGTCGATCAGATGGTCGGTCCATTTAAGGACCTATGGGCCCGCTACTCCATATCGAATGACTACTTTATTCGGACCACTGAAGAGAGACACCAACGGGTAGTTCAGGAGATCTTTCAGCGGCTTTACGATCAAGGTGATATCTACAAGGGTTCGTATGAAGGTTGGTACTGTATCCACGAGGAAAACTACTGGGCGGAAAGTCAGCTTGTCGAGATGAATTGTCCGGATTGCGGTCGACCGGTGAAACGCGTCACCGAAGACAGTTATTTTCTCAGGACGTCTGCTTTCCAGCAGCGGCTGCTGGACTACATCGACGCCAATCCCGGTTTCATCAGACCGGAAGTGCGGCGGAACGAGGTCGTCAGTTTTCTCAACAGCGGGCTTCAGGACGTGGCGGTCTCCCGGACGGCGTTCAAGTGGGGCGTGCCGGTACCTTTCGATGCTGACCATGTGGTCTATGTCTGGTTTGATGCTTTGATCAACTACCTAACTGGTGTTGGTTACCTGAATGATGAGGGCCAGTTCACTGCTTTTTGGCCGGCCATCCATGTGATCGGCAAGGACATTCTCAAGTTTCATGCGGTCATTTGGCCGACGATGTTGATGGCGCTCGGCCTGGAACTTCCGAGGGCTATTATCGCGACTGGTTTTTGGACTCTCGGGGACCAGAAGATATCCAAGTCCAAAGGCAAAGTGATAGACCCAACGGAGCTGGCCGATGAGCTTGGGGCGGACGCTGTCCGGTACTTCCTGCTCAGGGAGATGCCGCTCGGACAAGACGGCGAATTCACTCATGACGGTCTAATCCGGCGGGTCAACGCCGACCTGGCCAATGACTTTGGCAACCTTATTCATCGGACTCTGGCCATGATCACGAAATTTCACCAGGGGGTCGTGCCGAATAAGCCGACCGAGGTGGGCCGCGCCGCTGGTTTGGCCGCGGATGCCACGGCGATTATCGACGAATATCATCAGCATATGCAGGGTGAAAATGGCCGGGATGCCCTCTCGTCCATCTGGCGGCTCTTGGCCGCCGCCAATAAGTTTATTGACGTCTCTGAACCCTGGAACCTGAACAAATCCGGGGACACCCAGGGCCTGGGTGAGGTGCTTTGGGGTATAAGTGAAGTCATCCGCCTCACTATCCTGATGACCTATCCCTTCATGCCTACGATCGGTGAGGCGGCTTTTGACCAGTTCGGTTTCGACGAGTCTCCCGCCGACCGTCTCTTTAGCGAGGCGCTGGTCTGGGGGTTTGGTGTCGGCGGTGGCCGGACCAGGCCCGGACAGCCGCTCTTTCCTCGCATCGAACTCGAACCAAAAAATAGTTGACTACCGGACTGACCGATACGCATGCTCACCTGGACTACTTGCCTAGCGAGAGTCTGCGGGAAGTGCTCGATCGGGCGAGGGCCGGTGGGGTCGACAAGATAATCACGGTCGGCACCAGCTTGGAATCGTCTCGCCGGGCAGTAGCTATCGCCCACGCGGAACCGGGCGTATACGCTGCAGTTGGGATTCATCCCCATGAGGCAGACTCGGTCGGCGATGCCGAGTGGCAGGCTCTGGCCGACCTGGCTGTTTCCGACCGGGTGGTGGCGATCGGCGAGACCGGCCTCGATTACCACTATCAACATTCTTCAAAAGAGAGTCAGTCAGTAGCGTTTGAGCGCCAACTTGATCTGGCGGACGCGCTTGAGCTGCCGGTTATCATCCATAATCGGGAGGCGTTCGAAGATGTCATGGCTACTCTCGACCGCCGTCGACCGGACCGGGTCGTCTTGCACTGCTTCTCGGGAGCCCCCAGCGAAGCCGACGCTTTTCTGGCTCTGGGCTGCTATATATCTTTCTCGGGGATAGTTACTTTCGCCGGCGCGGAAACCGTCCGGAAGGCAGCGACTCAAGTCCCTCTTGACCGCTTGCTGGTCGAGACAGACTGTCCCTATCTGACGCCGCACCCGTTTCGGGGCGAAAAGAATGAGCCGGCCCACGTCGCTTTGGTGGCCGAGCAGTTGGCCGAGACCAAGGGTATTCAGTTGGCGCAGGTCGTCGAGGTCACCTCAATAAACGCTGCGACACTGTTCGGTCTCTGAGTCTCTTTCGCCTGCTAGAAGGGATGATAGCAGGGGCGAGGCTTGCTTAAGGAGCTGATCTATAGTATCATCTGTTGCGTTTTGCCAGAAGATATTTCTGGAAGGGAGTGGTTACGTGAAGGTAGATTTATCGAGTTTTCGTATCTCTTTAGCACAATATAAACTAGCAATTACAGCATTCGCCATACTAATAATCCTCGCACTTTCCACATATGTTCTCTCGCACAAAGAAATCACTTTACGCGTTGACGGCCAGACAACAACTGTTGTCACCAGGGCCAGGAATGTCAGCGGAGTTTTAAGTGAAGCAGACATCAAGGTTTCGCCGCACGACCGAGTGGAGCCGGCGCCCAACGCCCCGATCGATTCCGGCATCCTGGTTTCGATTGACCGTGCGGTTCCGATCACCCTGGAAGTCAATGGGTTCAAACGACGTTTCTGGACGACGGCGAAAACTGTCGGCCAGGTGGTTGAGGGTGACTTAGGTCTCAGCTTAAGAGCTGATATCGGTCTGGATCCAGCTGCGGACATAAGACTAACTAAAGGTCAGGTGTTGTCGGTAAAACTTTTCAACCGTCGCGTCGAGACCGTCGAAGCTGAGCTACCGTTTACTACCGAGCGTCGGGATAATAGCCGGTTGACTAAGGGGCGCACGCGAGTCGCTGTGGCCGGCAAGCCCGGCACCAAGAAGATGATCGTCGAACATCTCTGGGTCGGTAATGCCGAAGTCGACAAGGTCGTCCGGGATGAGAGCGTCTTGGCGGAACCGGTCACTCAGGTGGTCCAGGTCGGGACGATGGTGCCAAGAGTCGCTGCTGTAAATTTTGGCAGTATCTCTCGCGGCGGTCGGAGTCTGACCATGATGGCGTCTGCTTACGCTGCCGGAACCGGCGGAGCCGGATGGCGGACAGCTACGGGTACCGGTGTTTACAAAGGTATCGTGGCGGTTGATCCACGGGTAATCCCGCTAGGCACGAAGCTTTATATTGACGGCTACGGCCCAGCGATCGCCGCCGATACGGGTGGAGCGATCAAGGGCAACCGAATAGACTTAGGGTTTGGGTCGGCCGGCGAGGCCATTCAGTTTGGCCGCCGGACTGTTACAGTCCATATTCAATAAGAATTTCCTTTGAGATTAGTTAATCCCAGCCGGACAGCCGCTGTATTGCGGCAGTCCGGCTGGCGCTTTTCCCGGGATCTCGGGCAGAATTTTCTGATCGATCCGAACACTCTCGACAAGATCATGGCGGCGGCCGATATCCAAGCTGATGACACCGTCCTCGAGGTTGGCGCCGGTATAGGTACGCTGACCGTTGAGTTGGCAGACAAGGCAGCCCAGGTGGTCACAGTTGAGATCGACCCTCGCCTCGAGACGATCTTGGCAGAGACCCTCGCATCACACAGCAATATTTCTTTGGTTATGAAAGATGCTATGGACTTAGTCCCGGCCGATCTGGGCGGTCGCCGACCCGACAAGCTAGTGGCCAACTTGCCCTACGGGGTGGCTGCGCCGCTGATCCTCAGGCTATTTTCGCGTTTCCCCGAGATTTCGACCATGGTCGTCATGGTCCAGCGAGAAATAGCCGACCGGCTTTTGGCTCGTCCGGGAACCAAGGAATACAGCGCCTTTACGGTCAAGGTGGCCTATTTTTGCCAGGTGGAGCGGGTGATGCCGGTCTCGCGTCATGTTTTCACCCCGGCCCCAAATGTCGACTCGGCTGTTATTAGATTGACCAAACACAAGGAACCACCAGTCGCTGTTGAGCGCGACACTCTCTTTTCTGTTATCACTGCGGGCTTTGCGCAAAGGCGTAAGCGTCTGGCCAATGCCGTTGGGTCGGTCCGACCTGATATTGGCAAAGGGCCGGTCGATGAGGTGTTGCGCCGCCTGGGTTTATCTGAGAACATTCGCGCTGAGGCGCTCACCCTTGATGACTTTGGGAGACTGGCGGCGGAATTAGAGCAATACGTTGACAGGCCTCCTCCTTTTGCATAGTATTGCTTGGCCTGTTTTTTTCGGAGTAAGGAAGAGAATGAAAACCTATTCGGCGAAGATCGCTGACATAAAAAGAGAATGGTACGTTGTAGACGCGACCGACCAGATACTGGGTCGTTTGGCGACAGAAGTGGCGACGATCTTGCGGGGCAAGCACAAGCCAGAATTTACCCCGCATATCGATATGGGCGACTTCGTCATCGTCATCAATGCTGACAAGATCAAGGTGACCGGCAAGAAGCTGGAACAGAAGATCTACTATCGCCACTCAGGTTATCTTGGCGGCTTGAAAGAAGAAAATCTCGAAAGGGTTATGAGCGAGAGACCGGAAGCCGCGGTGACGCGGGCTATTAAGGGCATGCTTCCCAGCAATAAACTGGGGAAGGTCATGCGGAAGAAACTTAAAGTGTACGCTGGCGCCGACCACCCACACGAGGCCCAGATGCCTAAACAACTAGAAATAGGAGCGTAAGTGGCGGAAGCAGCGAAAGAGAAAAAGAAAGCGCCGAAGACCAAAAAGGTCAAGGGCGGACCTGTTTACTACTGGGGCACCGGTCGACGCAAAGAAGCGGTGGCCAGGGTGCGCTTAACTCCCGGCACAGGTAGATTTGTCATCAACCGCGGGCAGGACTTGACCGAGTACTTCGGTCGCGAGACTCTGAGTCGGCTCATCCGGCAACCACTGGTCTCGGTCGGCATGGAAGAAAAGTTCGATGTTTTGGCCAGGATCACCGGCGGCGGCAAGAGCGGACAGGCCGGGGCGTTACGCCACGGTATCGCCCGCGCTCTGCTGGAAGCAGACGAGAGCTTGCGTCCGGAATTGAAGCGAAACGGTTTTCTCACTCGCGACTCGCGGATGACTGAGCGCAAGAAGTACGGCCTCAAGAAGGCCCGCAAGCGTCCTCAGTTCTCCAAACGGTAACTGCGACTTAAAGTGCTGGACAATGTCCAGGCCACTCCAATTCTCTCTTTTGATCTATCTAAGATCGAGGCGAATGCGCGCGCCTTACGCGCGGTCGCTCCAAAACAGATCGCCTGTTTCGGCGTGACCAAGGGCTGTGGTGGCTCCTTGGAAGTGGCCGGCGCGATGATAGCCGGTGGCCTTGATGGCCTGGCAGACTCGCGAGTGCAGCATCTGCTGCGGTTGCGGGCGGCTTTTCCCACTACTCCCTTGATGGCGCTGAGACAGCCGACACGGGGCGAGATGTCGGACGTCATCACTCTTGGGGCTGATGCGCTTGTTAGTGATCTGGAGGCTATCCGAGAATTGGGCTTGGTTTCCCACCGCGCCCGTCAGGTGCAGTCGGTGTTGCTCATGGTAGAGGCCGGCGAAGGCCGCGAAGGGATACTCCCCGGCAATCTGAAACAAATCGCCCGGACGGTCAGCGGTTTGTCTGGGATCGATCTTGCCGGCGTGGCGGTCAATACTGGTTGTCGCGGCGGGGTTGTGCCTGACAAAAAGACCATGGTTCTGGTCGATAAATCTGTCCGAGAGCTGGAAGCTGCTGGGGTGAAGCCGCGCCTCGTCTCGGCCGGGAACAGCAGCTGTTGGCGGCTACTGGAGCAGGGAGCGCTGGCCCGATCAGCCAATCATCTTCGTGTCGGGGAGCTCATTCTTTTGGGTCGCGAGACGACGATCGGAGAAGCAGCGGCAGGTTTTCATACAGATGCAGTCTCGGTTGGAGCGGAAGTGCTGGAAGTGGCTAAGAAGCAGGGTGATCTCCGCCTGATCGTTGCTATTGGCTGTCAAGATATCGGGGCTGGTTCGCTCGACCCGGTGGCTGCTGGGTTGACGGTTGAGCGGTTGACGAGCGATCACGCGGTGCTTCTGGCCGACCCCGATCTCTCGGTTAGAACCGGGGACATTTTATGGTTCGCCCCTTCCTATCTGGCCATGCAGGCGCTGGCTTCTTCGCCTCATGTCACAAGCGCCTTCATTGGCTATAATAGAGATCGTTTTAATAACTAGCACGCTGGAGGTTGTGTGCCGAAACTGTTTGGTACGGATGGAGTTCGAGGGATCGCTAATACAGAATTGACGCCGGAGCTGGCTTTTCAACTGGGTCGGGCCGGCGCCGACTATTTATGTAAAGAGCGGCGGTCGCGACTGATCATTGGGCGCGATACCCGTCTTTCCGGCCCGATGCTCCGCGGGGCGCTGGCGGCCGGGGTCTGTGCGGCCGGCCATGACGTCCTGGATATCGGGATCGCCCCCACTCCGGTCGTTGCTTGGCTGGCCAAGAAATTGGGGGCGGCGGGCGGCGTTGTCTTGTCGGCTTCGCATAACCCGGCAGAATACAACGGCATCAAGTTCTTCGACTCGCAGGGGTTCAAGCTCTCTGAGGAGCAGGAGGAAGAAGTCGAGCGGCTCTTGGAAGGCAGACCCGACAGTCGACCGACCGGACCCGATATCGGCACCATCGTCTTTGATCCCTCGGTGATCGCGCTTTACGAAGAGCACGTGCGCGTTGGATCACCGACCGGCATGACACTAAAGGTAGCGGTGGACTGCGCCCACGGGGCGGCTTATGAGATCGCGCCGCGGGTTATGCGTGCTTTAGGTTTAGACATCACGGTCGTCAATATCGAGCCGGACGGCTCTAATATCAATCTGGATTGCGGTTCAACTCATATTAAAGGGTTGGCCGAGCTGGTTAAGGCTGATGGGTACGATATTGGGATCGCTTTCGACGGGGATGCCGACCGGGTCTTGGTGGTCGATGAGACCGGTCGGGCCATTGATGGCGACCACATCATGGCGCTCTGGGCGGCGCACTCGATCGACCAAGGTCGCCTGAAGCCGCCAGGGATATGCGTGACGGTGATGACAAACATCGGCTTTGATCTAGCCATGCGTGAGCTGGGGGTCGAGGTAGTCAAGACTAAGGTCGGCGACCGGTACGTTCTTCAAGAGATGCTCGAACGGGGACTTAAAGTCGGCGGCGAGCAGTCGGGGCACGTGATCTTTCTAGACCGTAATTCAGCCGGTGACGGCTTGATCACGGCGACGGAGGTTCTGCGGGTCATGCAGGAGAGCGGTCGGAAGATATCCGATCTAGCTGGCGTGATGACATCGTTTCCACAAGTGCTCAAGAATTTGCGCGCCGATGGCGTCAAACATCTGGCTGAATCGCCGTCAGTACTCACAGCGATCTCGGTCGGTCAGCGGGAGCTTGGCGAGCGGGGCCGGATACTGGTTCGCCCGTCTGGGACTGAACCGCTGATCCGGGTGATGGTTGAGTCTGATACGCAGGAGACAGCGGACAGGATAGCCGACGATATTTGTGCCGCTATCGAAGCGCAGATATAGATATAGTGATAGTGGCAGTGAGTGGCACCGGCAGCGCCAGCGGACCGCTGGCGGTTGGTTAATGAGAGAGGTCAAGACGAGCAAATAGATGTGCGGGATTATTGGATACATAGGCGGGCAACCGAGTGCGCCGATACTGCTTCAGGCGCTTAAGCGCTTAGAGTATCGCGGCTATGACTCGGCGGGTATCGCGGTGCCTGGAAACGGCGGCTTTTCCCGCATCCGGCGTCAAGGCAATCTAGCCCACCTGGAGAAGGCAGTGGATCTTTCGACCCTAGAGGCCACTATTGGTATCGGCCATACTCGCTGGGCGACACACGGACATCCGTCTGAGGCCAATGCCCACCCGCATTTCGACTGCTCCCAGCAGATCGTCGTGGTCCATAACGGGATCATCGAAAACTTTCATCAGCTCCGCCTCGATTTGATCGGACGGGGGCATGAGTTCACGTCGGAAACCGACACCGAGGTGCTGGCTCATCTAATAGAGGAAGCCTATGCCGGCGATTTGGCCGCGGCGGTGACGGCGGCTCTCGGATATGTCGAGGGGTCGTACGCCTTGGTGGCCATGGCGGTTGGTTCGCCGCGCGAGCTGGTCGGCGCCCGTCACGATAGTCCGCTGGTTTTAGGCTTGGGCGCCGGTGAACTGTTCATTGCTTCGGACATCCCGGCAATGCTCGACCATACCCGCGAGGTCATCATCATCGAAAACGGCGAACTAGTCCGGTTGACCGAGGCTGGGTACGAAATATCAAACAGGGCCGGCGACCCGGTCGAACGCGACAGCTTGAAGATCGACTGGGACGTGGCGGCGGCGGAAAAGGGTGGCTACGAAGACTTCATGCTCAAAGAGATCCACGAGCAACCAAGGGCGGTAGCGGAGACGATCCGGGCTCGCGTCACGGCGGACGGACGGGTCGATCTGCCAAACCTCGATATGAGCCAGGCGGAACTCAAGCGGGTAAAAAAGGTTACCATCATTGCCTGCGGCACTTCTTATCATGCCGGTTTGTTGGCCAAGACGCATATTGAGACTTGGGCGCGCGTACCGGTCGAAGTCGACAGTTCTTCCGAGTTTCGTTATCGTGATCCGATCCTGACCGAAGACACCTTGGTCGTGGCGATCACTCAGTCCGGGGAGACGGCCGACACTCTGGCTGGAGTCAAGATCGCCAAGAAGAAAGGCGCCCAGGTTCTGGCGGTGACAAATGTGGTCGGCTCGACGATCACCAGAGAGGCCGACGGCGTCATCTATACGTACGCCGGCCCGGAAATCGGGGTGGCGGCCACCAAGACCCTGATCGCCCAGATGACTGCTTTGACGCTCTTTGGCCTGCTTCTGGCCCAGGTGAATGGGCGCACAAACCATGAATTCCAAGAGACTCTAGCCGAGCTCGAGCAGATTCCGGCTAAGATCGAATCGATCCTGGCTCGAGCTGAAACGTTGCTGGGATGGGCTGAATCTTTTCATCACGTTGATGACCTTCTTTTCTTGGGTCGGGGTGTTAGTTATCCGATGGCCATGGAGGGGGCGCTTAAGCTCAAGGAGATCTCATACATTCACGCCGAGGGTTACCCGGGTGGTGAGATGAAGCACGGACCGATCGCGCTCATTACCGACGGTCTGCCGGTGGTCGTTTTGGCTCCCAAAGATAATGTTTACGACAAGATCATGGGCAACATCCACGAAGCAGAAGCCAGGGGCGCTCACATTCTCGTCATTGCTTCCGAAGGCGACGAGGAAATAGGCGGTCTGGCGGAGCGGGTTTTCTATATTCCCAAGACATTAGACCTGTTGAGCCCCCTATTGTCAGTTGTGCCGCTGCAACTTTTGTCCTACTATATAGCTAAGAGACGAGGCTGCAACGTCGACCAACCGCGCAATCTCGCCAAGAGCGTAACAGTGGAGTAAACATGATCAGAGGCATCGGAGTCGATATCGTTGAAATCAACCGGATCCAAGCGGCGGTTGAAAATCGCAAAGAAAGATTCTTGCGGCGCATTTATACTCAGGCCGAGCGAGACTACTGTTTTGAAAAACCCCGACCATTCCGGCATTTGGCGGCTCGTTTTGCCGCCAAAGAGGCTGTCAGTAAGGCGCTGGGGACCGGCAAGAGAGGTATGCAGTGGACCGACATCGAAGTCTGCCGCGACTCTCACGGTCGTCCCTACATAAAACTAGACGGCGGGGCGGCTGAACGAGCTCACGACCAAGGCGTGGTCGATGTGGCTATCAGCCTCTCTTTTAATCGCAACAACGCGGTTGCTTCCGCCGTAGCCATGGGCGTCGGCGCTCCGACCGAACCCTAAAAGACCTTTCCTATTGCTCCTGCCGGTGGCGGCGGGTAACCTAGACGTATGCTGGTAGCAAAAACAGCCCAGATGCGGGCAATCGAGTCCGCCGCAGTTAGAGAGACGGGCATCAGCCTGTATGACCTAATGGAGCGGGCCGGCGCGGCAGTTGCTACCCACGCTGGTGAGTTGCTTCCGAAATCCGGTCGAGTAGTTATCTATTGCGGAAAGGGCAATAACGGTGGTGACGGCTATGTCGCTGCCAGGCTCTTAGCTGAGCGCGGGTATGGGGTGGAAGTTATGATGCTGGCCGCTGTCACTGGTCTGAGCGCCACGGCCGCCACGGCTTTTGCTAAGATAGCCAACACTCCCACCATCTTGAAAACGCGCTTTGACGGTCGCCGTCGGCCCCCTGACGCCGACTTGATCATTGATGCTCTCCTTGGTTTTGGCCTGCAGGGCGCTGTCCGAGGTCCTGCCGCCGGCATTATTAGTGTCATCAACGAATCATCGATCCCGGTTCTCTCTGTAGATATTCCTTCTGGAGTGGATTCCGACACCGGTCTGGCCCGGGGCCCGGCCGTTAGAGCCGATCGGACCGTTACTTTTACTCTGCCAAAAGCCGGCATGGTTCTCTGGCCCGGCTGTCAGTTGTCCGGGGAGGTGCGGGTGGCCGACATCGGTATTGGCCGGGAACTGGTCGCGGCGCATACTAATATTTGTTTGGGCGGCAAGGCTTTGGCTCGACCGCTTTTGCCCCAGCGCGCACCCGATGCTCACAAGGGCAATTGTGGTCGGATCTTGGTGGTAGCCGGCTCAGTCGGCATGACCGGGGCGGCGGCCTTGGCTGCCGAGGCCGCTGTACGGATGGGAGCGGGGTTGGTCGTCCTCGCGGTACCCGAGAGCCTCAACGATATCTTGGAGACCAAATTGACCGAGGTCATGACCTTTCCATTACCGGAGACGGTTGACCGGACCGCCCGGGCCAAGGCTTTCGATACCCTGATGGAGCTAATTCCCAGTATGGATGCTATCGTGGTCGGTCCGGGTTTGTCGACTAATCAGAGTACGGTGACGCTGATCAGACAACTGGTCATCGGGGTCGAGGGCCCGATGGTTATTGACGCTGACGGGCTCACCGCCCTGGTCGCCAAGACAGACCTATTAAAGAAGCGAGAAGGAGAGACCCTGCTCACACCGCACGCCGGCGAACTGGGCCGGTTGCTGGGCAAGTCGGCTACAGAGATCCAGGCGGACCGGTTGGCAGCGGCTGAGGAAGCCGTCGAGCGTTGGCAGGCCACCCTGGTATTGAAAGGGGCGCGGTCTATCGTGGCTGGTTCCGGCTGTTTTCATGTCAATCCGACCGGCAATGCCGGCATGGCAACCGGCGGTACCGGAGACGTTCTGGCGGGGATGTTGGGCGCGTTGTTGGCGCAAGGTATGCCGGCCTTTCCGGCCGCTGTGCTGGGGACATATCTTCATGGACGCGCCGGTGATCTTGGCGCCCGCGAGCTCAGTCAGCTTGCCCTGAGAGCGGGCGACTTGTTAGACTATCTTCCGGCCGCCATACTAGAGCTCGAAAGAGGCGGCGCCGACCCCAAGGATGGTGGAAACTGATGCCCAAAA
>CAXMSJ010000017.1:0-23319 GCA_964196305.1 uncultured Acidimicrobiia bacterium | reverse complement strand
ATTGAGATAAATAGAGCAGAACGATAGCCGTCACCAACCCGACAGCTCCCAGCACCTTGGCCCACTGAGATCTTGCCCGTAAAAAAAAGCCGATTATCAATGGGACCGACAGAACCAGAAAGCCAGCGAGTAGATTAGGCTCATTGAAACTGCCCACGAAGCGGTAGCCATAAGATCTGACAAAATACTGCGCAAGTGGAGTATAGCCTGCAATGACATTCAAGATAACGGATACCGCGAGAACTGCACCAATCGAGTCAACGCTAATTTTGCTGTTTTTTTCAGCCACCAGGAAATACGCTAGACCATAAAAGATAAATGCGATCAGGCCCTCATGATTTCTGCTCGATCCAAGGATCGTCAGCCAGCTAGCTGAGAATAATGCCGACAATCCGGCGAACAGCAAGATAATACCGATAAGGACAATATCCTTTGGATCGGCCGGGACTCTCCACGTATTGGAAGTGACTCTAGATAACGTGAGGGCAAGGAGCCCCATCCCCAGAACATGAAAGCCAAGAAACTTACCGACGATACCCGGATTGCTTGATGGTGGATACCACGCCGTTGCGACCAGACCAATCCCAAAAATAACGAACCACTTGAGGGCCACCTGGCCCTTATTAATTGGCATTGATGTCATGGCAGATTCCTTTCAACTATACGCTGAATCCAACTCTTGACAAGTCCAAATTTCGATGCTTGCGGTGCTCCTTTGCACATGAGATGGCCCGTTATTCGATGGAATCTTATTAGTGCATTCTCAGACTGATCACTTCAATCGGCTCACAATCATAAGCTACACCTTGCACCTCCTGGTGCAACAAAAGTATCCAAAGCAGACGCTCGCTCGCCAAATCTGCAACTGTAGTTTGAAGGGTGATCGCTCTGCGCACATGTAACCGTCCGATCGGGGCAATTTCAAGAATGGGAAATATCTCCAATCAAGCCCGACCAAGCAAAAATTTTGTAGTTGGCTGCTGATTATCGGTGTTGGTTTGCTAGGCGTCGGCTGGAATCCCGTTTCAAACAGCCCCGGCGTAGACGGAAAGTTTTTGGCGCTATATCTCACGGCCTGCTGGAGAGAGCCTATAAATACGCCGAAGTTCCACCCGATATCTGGCTGCCTTGGCCAGCAGGGTAGGCTGAAGGCATTGTCAGGGCGATACGTCTCAGCTCATATCTGAAAGACACACCAGTCAAAACTTAGAAGAATTTGTTAGTATCTCCTTGTGAGCAAAAAGAAAAAGCCAAAGAACCGCGGGCCGCGAGCCAAGATCAAGATCTCTCTGTGCATGATAGTCCGAGATGAAGAAAGCTGTCTTAGCCGGTGTCTAAGTAGTGCTGTGCCTCTTGTCGATGAGATCGTCGTCGTAGATACCGGCTCCGTGGACCAGACAGTGAAAATAGCTAAAGATTTCGGCGCGAGCGTAATTGATTTTGAGTGGCAAAATGATTTCAGCAAAGCTAGAAACGTCAGCCTAGATCACGCCAAGGGCGAATGGATCTTGTTTCTAGACGCTGATGAAGAGCTAGCGCCCAAGAGTTGCCAGCTCGTCAGACAGACACTTAAAGCAAATAAAACATTCAATCGCTTTTTCTTCACAATCGTCAATTTCCAGGGAGAAAACTCGCACACATCGCATGCATTTCGCGCACCAAGCGTACGACTGTTTAGAAATCGCCAGGAGTACCGGTTTAAGGGTGCTATCCACGAAGATATTATGTTTGCGGACGGTAATTGCGGAACGATTGACACAGAGATATGGCACTACGGATACTTGGATGGCGAAATCAATAAACGCCAGAAACACGAGCGAAACGCCAACTTGGTTGAGAAAAACCACGCCGATGACAATGATTACAGCCTTTTCCTAGCCGCCAATGAGGAATATCAGCGCGGCAGCTTCAAATCAGCACTTGAAAAATATTTCCAAGCCTATGCGGGGTCAAAAGGGACGAGAAAGGTGTTTGCGGACAGATTACTGTTGAATATCATTAAGTGTTGCTATCAGCTTGATCTGTTTGATGAACTTAACAAGTGGGTTGAGATAGGTCTCGCCCGCTGCCCAAGATATACTGATCTTGAATATGGACGGGCGGTATCATACCTGAAACAAGAGAACTATGCCGGTGCCCTTGAATCGTATAATGCCTGTCTGGCTCTTGGTGAGCCGCCGATGCAGTATGGCTCGCAAAGTGGTGTCGGTAGTTGGCTTGCTCTAACGGGTATAGGCATCTGTTTTGCCAACGTGCAGCAGCCCCGAGAGGCGGTAACTGCCTGGCTTCAAGCACTGAAAATTAACCCATTAGCTTACTATGTCATGGAATATGTTATAGATACTCTCTTGCACTTGGGGTACGATGAGCAGCGCATCCGGCAGAAACTAGAGTCTTTTATTGATCTTGATACGCCTGAGGCTAAGCAGGTACTTGAAGAATCTCTGAGAATCAATACAAACGCTCTTGGAAACCGATGATTTCATGATTTGAAGGCCGTCCTTCGAGGATTGTCTTTCATTGTTTTTCATTTATTCAACTCTGATGCGCGCGTCCCCCAAGCTTTTCCACCTGCAGTTCGCCACTTGTCCAACATTATGCGCATGATCTTGAGTTGGAACGAACCCGCTTTTGTTGACATCCTAAGTTAAAACACAATGCTGTCTATGAGCTTGTCATCTTTATGCAACCCGTTAAACTAAACGTGAGATGTCAAAGTTATCAGTCTGCATAATCGCCAAAGACGAGGAAGCAAACATCGCTCGGGCACTAGAGAGTGTCGCCAGTGTAGCCGACGAGCTGATCGTGGTCGATACCGGTTCCTCTGACAATACTATCGAGGTTGCCGAAGCAGCGGGCGCTCGCGTTGTCGAACACAAGTGGCAACATGATTTCAGTGAAGCCCGTAACTTTGCCTCAGGACTGGCCAATAATGGCTGGGTCTTCCATCTCGATGCCGCTGAAGAGCTTGACGCACCTGACCAGTCGCTTATGACAAAACTCTTGACCGCGCCAAATGTCGACGCGTACTGGTGTCAGCTGATAAATCTAGCCAAACCAACCAGCTTTTCGGGCGCGGTCGGCAGCCGGTCTATCCGACTGTTTCGGCGCTCCAAGTACAGATACTCAGGAATCATTCACGAACAAGCGAGCCTATCAACGGGAGGTGGAGCCAGCCTAGAACAACGTTCGGAACTGCGAATTATCCACTGGGGTTACGCCGACCAAACGAAGGTCGCCACGAGAGTAGCTCGAAACACAGACCTCTTGAAGCGAGCACTCGCCAATGATCCGACCAATTACATGCTCCAGTACTACCTCGGCACAGCTCTTATGAAATCTAAGCATTACTCCGAAAGCATAGATGAACTCAAATCCGCCCAATCACTTCTGCCTAACGGCGCTACAGAACATCAAGCCTTGTTTCTGCTGAGTCTCTGTGAGGCCCTAGAAGGAGCCGGGCGCCTCGATGAAGCGCTTGATTACGGGGAGCTAGCCACGAGAAAATTTCCTGATTACCGCGACCTTATCTACCTGGTCGGAGAACTGAACCTCAAGGCCGATCGGATTGGGCGGGCGGTCGAATTATTTCAGCGTTGTACCCGCATGCCTACGGTGCCGGGTAGGTATCTTTTTGCCCGCCAGGGACTGGATAAGATGGCCGGTCGAAAGCTAAGAAGGCTGAGCCGGAACGAACGCACAGCTGGCCCGCCAGGCTGATCTAGGCCCCCACACTGGTCGTACTGCCAACCCTGTCCACCTCTAGAAAGACCGGTTGGCGCGTGGAGCCGCTATCAGTAAGGGCAGTCGGCAGCGCTTCTTGCAGGCGGTCCTTTTCTGAGCGGTCGTAGAGGGAGAGAATCGTCGGGCCGGCGCCACTGATGGCCGAACCGACCATGCCGACCCCGGCACACACTTGGGAGACTTCATCAAAGTCGGTAATCAATTTGCGCCGCCAGGGCTGATGGAGCGCGTCTTCCAGAGCTGATCCGGCGGCAGTCAGATCGCCACTTATGAAAGCTTCAACCAACAAGGCTACCCGACCGATATTGAAGACAGCGGCGTCGCGAGAAATATCGGGCGGCAGAGCGGCCCGGGCCTCGGCGGTCGAAAGGGGTGTCTGTGAGACTAGAGCGACAAAACCAATATTAGCGGCCGGGTCCAAGCGGCGGACACGATAAGTATCGCCGTCACGGTAGGCGATAGTCAGGCCGCCGTAAACAGCGGCGGCCACGTTGTCGGCGTGCCCCTCGATATCAACTGCCAGATCAAAGAGCCGCTGCCGGGAAAAATCCTCTCCAGCGAGAGCGGCGGCGGCACTCAAAGCCGCTACGATCGTCGCCGCGCTACTGCCTAAACCGCGTGCCAGAGGTATCCGGTTCTCCATGCGGATACGGAGTGGAGGTCGCGACCGGCCTAAGGCCTCTTGGTAAAACCTCTCGATAGTGGTGACAGCTAGATTTTCGTGCGGACTGCGGTCAAGAACACCTTCGCCCTCGCCGACCACCGCCAGCTCTAGATCGGCTCCGCCCGCTTCAATATCAATGGTGTTGTGTAAAGCCAGAGCCAAACCCAAGACGTCGAAGCCGGGGCCGAGATTAGCTGAACTAGCCGGGGCTTTGACCTTGATGCTCATAGGGTCAGCTGCCGACGCCCGCTTCGAGGGCGGCGGCTTCCACGGCATCCCGGTCGGCCGGGAGATGCTTTACTTTGTTCTTTAGCAGGCCGACAGTGTCGGGGTCTTTCAGTCCGTGGCCGGTCAGGACACAGACAACCCGCGCCCCAGTCTCGATCGCACCGGCCTCCATCATCTTGATTAGCCCCGCGACTGAAGCGGCCGAAGCGGGCTCGGCAAAGACCCCTTCTTCTCCAGCCAGAATCGCATAGGCAGCCATTATTTCGTCATCAGTCACCATGTCGATATGGCCGCCGGAACTAGCGGCGGCCTCTTCAGCCTGCTTCCAGCGGACTGGATTGCCGATTCTAATTGCCGACGCGATGGTCTCCGGTTGCTCGATCGGTCGTCCCAAAACGATGGGAGCGGCGCCGGCAGCCTGAAAACCGCACATGCGAGGCAGTTGCTTGGATAGCTTGTGTTGGTGGTATTCCTTAAATCCGATCCAATAAGCACTGATATTCCCGGCATTGCCGACCGGAATAAGCAGCCAATCAGGAGCGTCCCCTAGCTGGTCACAGACCTCGAAAGCGGCTGTCTTTTGTCCCTCTAGCCGGTCGGGATTGATGGAGTTGACTAGCTTGATCGGATATTTTTCCGTTAGGTACCTGACAATATCCAGAGCCTCGTCGAAATTACCGTCGATCGCCAGGACACGGGCATTGTGAGCGATCGCCTGAGCCAGCTTGCCGGCCGCTATCTTACCGCGAGGGATAATGACCAGAGACTTAAGCCCGGCAACTGCTGCAAAAGCCGCCGCCGAAGCCGAGGTGTTGCCGGTCGATGCGCAGATAACCGCCGTCGCACCCGCCTCCACCGCCTTGCTGATGGCCACAGTCATGCCGCGATCCTTGAATGAGCCAGTGGGATTGAGCCCCTCGTATTTGAAATACAGATCTATGCCGTATTTCCGACCAAGCCGGCTCGACTTAAGCAGCGGCGTATTTCCTTCGCAAAGCGTAACCACCGGGGTGCGGTCAGTCACAGGGAGATAATCCCGGTAGGCATCAATTAAGCCACCCCAGCGTTTCACCGCGTCACCCCTTCAACGCGAATGACGTTACGGATCTCGGAGACCGACTTGAGCGCCCCGATGCCGGAAATAGCCGTACGCAGATTGCCTTCACTCACTTTGTGGGTCATGAAGACGATTTCTGCTACTCCATCGGTGACACTTTTTTGGATAATGCTGCCCAGGCTCACTTGATTGTCCCCGAAAACGTGGGTGATCTGCGCCAGGACTCCGGGGCGATCGACACACTCGATGAGCAAATAGTAACCACAAACCACATCATCGATCGACCTGATGTCGTAGTCTTTAAAACAGGTGCAGGCGGAGCGACCGCTACGACCGCTGATCCGGTTCTCAGCTGCGGCGAACACGTCTGCCACCACCGCACTCGCTGTGGGTAAACTGCCAGCCCCCTGGCCAAAGAACATCAGGTTGCCAACGGCATCACCTTCAACAAAGATCGCGTTATATGCATCTTTGACGGTGGCCAGCGGGTGATCAAGGGGGATCATCGTCGGATGGACCCGGACATCAAGGCTGTCTTCTTCGATCTTTGCCAGGGCGAGCAGCTTAATAGCGTAACCGAGTTCCTGGGCATACATAATGTCCTGGCTGGTGATCGACGTGATGCCTTCGGCGTGAACGTCATCAGCGGTCACACGGCTGTTAAACGCAATGGATGCCAGGATGGCAATCTTGGCAGCCGCGTCTTTTCCTTCGACATCGCTGCTTGGATCGCGCTCGGCATAGCCGAGTTCCTGGGCCTCAGTCAGGGCTGCCTCGTAACTCATCCCCGCTTCCATTTTGCTCAAAATGAAATTGGTAGTGCCATTAACGATGCCCATGACCTGCTTGACATAATTACCGATCAAGCTGTCCTTTAGCGGCCTGATGATCGGGATACCGCCGCCGACACTAGCCTCAAAGAAAATGTCCACATTCTGCGCTTTAGCTGCTTCCATCACTTCGCGACCGTGATGGGCCATCAACTCTTTATTGGCAGTCACCACTGATTTTCCGCGCTCGATCGCCCCTAACACCAGTTGGCGGGCAATGCCAACGCCTCCGATGACCTCTACAACAATATCTATTTTGGGATCATCCAGAACTGTCCGGTAGTCGGTAGTCAAAAGATCAGGCGGGATCTGAACGCCGCGCTCCTTGCTGGCATCTTGGACAAGTATGCGCCGGATCTGCAAAGTGCCGCCCAGGCGCTCGACGATCTCGGCGTTATCTCTATCGAGCAGCTGAAAGACGCCTCGTCCGACCGTACCAAGACCGAGGAGTCCGATATTTATGACATCACTCACGAGCGCGCCCCTCTCCCGTTATTCATGCCCATCCTCCAGCCGACGTTGTTTGCGGATCAGATCTTCGTAAGTCTCCCGTTCGATTATAACTTGAGCCCGACCCTCTTTGACCATGACCACACCCGGGCGCGGTTGCATGTTGAAATTGTTAGCCATGGCGTAGCCGTAGGCCCCGGTTGTCGGCGTGCAAAGAATATCGCCAACCTCTATTTTCGGCAGCTTTATATCGCGAATCAAGACATCGCCGGACTCGCAGTGCTTGCCGGCCACTGTCACCTCATGGTCTGCGGGAGCGCTGACCCGATTGGCCAGCAAAGCTGTATAGCCGGCCCCGTAGAGCATGGGCCTGATATTGTCGGACATCCCACCATCAACAGAGACGTATGTCCGCACGCCCGGAATATCTTTAACGGTGCCTACCCGGTAAAGCGTGACACCGGCATTGCCGACGATCGAACGCCCCGGCTCGATAGCGAGCTGTGGTAAATCTATCCCCGAGCGGTCCGCCGCCTCCTGGGCCGCATCAAAAACAGTCTTTGCAAATTCGCGGATCGTGGCGGGCTGGTCTTCTTCTTTATATTTGATCCCCAGGCCACCACCGATATTGACCTTGTCTGGAGTGTAGCCGATTTCACTCTTAACCTGCGCCACGAAATCAAAAAGGATCTCTATCGTCTTCCGATAAGCGTCTAGAGCAAAGATCTGCGATCCGATATGAGCATGAAAACCCTTTAGCGTCAGGTTATCCAGGGTGAGGATTTTGGTGATCGCTTCCAAGGCCAAGCCGTCGTTCAGGCCAAACCCAAACTTGGAATCTACCTGACCGGTCTGAATATATTTATGTGTCTGCGGCTTGACCCCGGGAGTGAGGCGGACGAAGACATCCTGTTTATGCCCCGCCTCCGCGGCCAAGCTGTCCAGCAAAGACATCTCATCAAAACTGTCTACCACGATGGTGCCAACACCGTGTTCTAGGGCAAACTCCAATTCCGCCGGAGTCTTATTGTTGCCGTGCATGTAGATGCGCTCAACCGGAAAGCCGGCTGCCAAGGCTACATAAAGCTCGCCTCCGGAACTGACATCGACCGATAAGCCCTCACGTGAGATCAGCTGGCAAAGGGCTAGCGACATAAAAGCCTTGCCGGCATAGATGACCTCGACCGGGGTCGGCCCCTCTGAGAAGCGCCCCTGGTACTCGCGGCACTGGGTGACCAAAGTCGCTTCATCATAAACAAAGAGGGGCGTGCCGAAATCTCGCGCCAACTCAACGGTATCGCAACCGCCGATCGTCAGATGGTCGGCAGTATCAGTCTTGGCAGTAATCGGTAGAGGCATAACACTCCTATTATAGTGCAGTTACATCTTCTCGGGGGCGGAGACACCTATCAAGTACAAGATATTGCTCAATACCTGCCGCGTCCCCTGGGCCAGAGCGAGCCGGGCCGCTGAAAGCTCGGCGTCGTCGGTGACGACCCGACACTGGTGGTAGAACTGATGAAAAGCCGCGGCCACCCCTTCGACGTATTTCGTCAAACGGTACGGAGCCCGACCGGCAGTCGCCCGCGCCACCACGGAAGGAGCGTCAGCCAACTCTCGCATCAACTTCAGCTCTGAGTCTTCTTTTAGATATGTTAGATCCGCCGCCATGCCCGGCAACTCCGGGTGCTGTTCGCCGGCGTGGCGGATGAGACTGCATATCCGGGCGTGGGCGTACTGAACATAATAGACCGGATTCTCAGCCGTCTGACTTTTAGCCAAGTCGAGATCGAAATCGAGCGGCGTATCCGTACTCCGCATCAAGAAGAAATATCGAGCCGGGTCCTTGCCCACCTCAGTTAAGAGCTCTTCCAGGGTGACCATCTCGCCGGTCCGCTTGGACATTTTGATCGGTCGGCCATCACTGAACAGACTGACCAGTTGGCCGATGATTATTTCCAGCTTGTCGGCCTCGAGCCCCAGACCCCTAAGGGCCGCTTTGACCCGCTCGACATAACCGTGATGGTCGGCCCCCCAGATATTTATCATTCCATCGAAGCCGCGCTCGTATTTATCGCGGTGGTAGGCGATGTCAGCGGCGAAATAGGTGGCCCGGCCATCTTCGCGCACCAGCACCCGGTCTTTTTCGTCACCATAGTCACTAGTGTTGAGCCAGAGCGCCCCGTCCCGGCGGTAAGCCAGCCCTTTGGCCTCCAGCTCCTCTAATGTCTGCCGCACCGCATCTCCCTCGTGGAGAGTTCGCTCGGAGAACCAGACATCGAAGGTGACATCCATGTCTATCAAAGTCTGCTTGATATGCTCCAGCACTTGGCGGTAAGACCGCCCAGTGAAAAGCTCGGCCTGCGCCTCCGGGTTGAGCGCCAGATGCTTGTCGCCATCGGCCTCGACGATCTCACGAGCGATCTCAATAATATAGTGCCCCTGATAACCATCGTCAGGCAGCTCAAGCGGCTGCCCTAAGAGCTCACGATACCGGGCGGCTACAGAGACGCCGAAGATCTGCATCTGATTGCCCCAGTCGTTGATATAAAACTCCCGCTCGACTTGGTGTCCGGAAGCAGCCAGCAAACGACCAAGGCTGTCCCCGACGGCGGCCCAACGACCGTGCCCGATGTGCATCGGACCGACGGGGTTGGCGCTAACGAACTCTACTTGAAAGCGCTTACCACTCGGTTTTTCAGCGTAGCCGTACCGGTCTTTTTTGGTCAAGATCTCCGCTAATTCATCCCGAAACCAGCTATCACTCAGACGAAAATTAATAAATCCCGGGCCGGCAATGTCGACTGTCGACAACCAGTCGGTCTTTTGCAGGTGCTTAATAATGATCGCTGCTACGTCTCGCGGGGGACGTTGCGCAGGTTTTGCTAAAATCAGCGCAATATTAGAGGCCCAGTCACCGTGAGCCTCTTCGCGCGGCCGCTCTATCAATACGGGCGGCTTTTCTATGATATTTAAGTCCCCCGCGTCGGCAGCAGCTTTGACTGCGTCACCAACGAGGGCGGCCAACTTCTCTTCAATTAACAATAGTGTGTCTTTTCTAAGGAAACGGCTTGGCTGGCCTCTGATATTAACCCATTCGATAGAAAAATTAAATGGAGCTGAACGCGTCTTATGCGACGATAATCGGGCTAAGAGTTAGGCGCGGCGCAATGTGAACCTCAAGAGAGTCAACGGCAGCCCGGGCCAGCGTGTCCTGGACAGCACCAAGGGCAACGCGCGCATCATTGTTCTCTTCGCTCAAGTGAGCGAGGAGAACTTGTTGCCGAGCGCCCGAAGCCGTCTCGACTAACACATCCGCAGCGGCTGCATTAGAGAGATGACCTTGCCGACCAGCTATCCGCTTCTTGAGGTAGCGGGGGTATCGGCTACGAGCCAGCATCCCGGGATCGTGGTTGGCTTCCAGCACGATCACATCTGCCCCCAGCAGCGCGCCTCGCACCTCATTTGTCACCTCTCCCAGATCGGTGGCCACGCAAGCTTTGCGGCCCTGATTATGGAAAACAAACCCCACGGGTTCACGACAGTCATGTGAATGCGGCACTGCTTCAATTGAAAAATCGCCGATCTCGAAGGTCCTGGCGGTCGGAAAAACTCGCACCTGGGCTTTATGAAAGCTCTCCGGCAGGGCGTCGAGGGTGGCCGCGTTAGCATAGACAGGGACTGAGAAACGCCGTGAAACCGCTGCTGCCGAACGGATATGGTCTCCGTGTTCGTGAGTAAGCAATATAGCGTCGATCTCGTCGAGGCTCGTGTCCAATTGCTCGAGAGCCGTGCCAAGATACTTGAGGGTCGTTCCGGCATCGACGAGAAGTCTGGTGCTCCCGTCTTCAATGAATACGGCATTTCCGCAACTGCCGCTACTAAGCGATACTAGCCTGAGCATGCTGGGTGCAGCTTACCCCGCTATCTACAAAGATACAATAGTTCCGGGCTCTGAGCTGGGGTTTGCAACGGTGCAAGACCTGACCCCCTAAGTTTTTAGGTGAGGCGGATGGCTCCGTAGAAGACCATCACCACGAAGACGACGATCACAAAGGCCCCGCCGACCATGACTACCCCATAGCTCTGAACGTCGCCGGTCTGAATCGGACGGAGCGCGGAACCAGCCCGAAGCGTGAGCCAGGCCAGACCGTTGACGATCCCGTCGATGACCCGGCGATCGAACTCGGCAGAAAAATGGCTTAGCCCCTCGCCAATGCGGGCGACCAGTCCGACCAGGTAGTCGAAGAAGCGCAGCCCACTGCCACCCTCGATGTGATCGATCTCACCGGATGTCTGAAGAAACTCATGTTCCGGCTCACTTTTGTTCTGACCCTCGGGTGGGGCCACTGCCGGAGTTATCGGGCGGAAGAGCCAGATATCGACAAAGATGGCAAAGAACAGCCGGCTCGTGACAGCGTTGACTTTGGCTATCGGACGGCGCAATGACATGAACGCCGGCGTTAGATAGCCCGTGCCGGTCTCGAAGGCATTATTAACGCGGCTAAAGCCCTCGGCCAACACTTGCAGGCCGCGGCCGGCTTGGGCGTAGAGCCAATCGAAATCAAATGTCCGACGCTTGTGGGGAGCAAAGACCTTGAGAAAGCCGAAATAGAGAACCCCGGAGACGACCATTATCTGTAATGTGCCTGCTATCCTGCCCCAATTGAGAAACTCGGACTGCTCCGCTGTCAGGGCGAACGGCAAATACGGGGTGAAAAGCGAAGGCGCTACACCGATAGCAAAGCAGAGAAACGCTGTGCCGGCCATGGCGATCGTCATATGGATCGGAGCCTCGGTTACCCTGGCCTCGACTTCCTTATTCGACCTGATAAACCCGAAGTAGATGAACTTATAGAAAGACATGAACGTACCGACCGCGGCCAGCTCCAGCAAAAGTTCAATGGTGATATTGGCTTCGGCGGCGGTGAAGATCAGCGACTTACTGATAAAGCCGTTGAATCCCGGCGCCCCAGCGATCGAGAGCGCGGCCACGATTGCAGCGATGGTGGTAATCGGCATCTTGCGCATCACGCCACCCATCTCGGTCAGGTTTTCCAAGCCCGTCCGGTAGATAACAGCGCCAATGGTCATAAACAGGAGCGCCTTATAGAGAATGTGGTTGAATAGATGCATCAGCCCGCCATTGATCCCCAGCGCCCCTCCCAATCCAATAGCCGCCACCATGTAGCCGACCTGGCTGACAATATGGTAGGAGAGCAGTTTACGCGGATTGCTCTGAATAAGCGCTAGAGTCACCCCAAAGACAGCCATGGCCGCCCCCATGTAGGCGACAAAATCCCAGCCGGGCGCCAGGCGGACGAGCGCGTAGACAGCCGTCTTAGTGGTAAAGACCGACAGAAAAACACTGCCGGTAAATTTGGCACTGGGATAAGCGTCCGGCAACCAGGTGTGGACCAAAACAAAAGCCGCGTTCATGCCGACCCCAAAGAGTACCAGCGCAAAAGCCCACCCGGCCTCCATCGGGCCGATCGCCAGCGAACCGGTGTTCATATAGTGGACAAAGATACCGCCGACGAAGACTGCGCCGCCAATGATATGCATTAGCAGATACCGGTAGGCAGCCTGGAGTGATTTTTCATTATCGTTGATGAAGATCAGCCCGGCAGAGGCCACCGCCATCAGCTCCCACCACAAGTACAGAGTGAGTAGGTCCCCGGAGAAAACAGCCCCCATCGAGCTACCCACGTACCAGAGCGCCGACATATGATGCCAGGTGTTGTCGACCTTCATCGTGTAGAGAATGGCGAAGAAACCGATGATGACGAAGATGTAGGCCACAAACAGGCTGATCCGGTCGGCGTGGAGGAAGGTGACCTCAAAGCCCAACCATTTGGTCACCCAGGTTGTCTGGGTCTTAAGCATAAAGACATTGAGTACACCCAAAGTAGCGATCAAAATCAGATAGGCCTGACGAACCCCACCCCTGAGAAACGGAACCGGGAGCGAGCCGACTAGAAATATCAATGCAGGTAAAATCGCCGGCATCTAGTGTTCCTCCTTCGCCATGAGATACGGGAGCAGTTTGACCCCGAGGCCAAAATAAATAACTGCCAAGACAGTAAAGATCGATTGCCAGCCCGGGATCATCCAGGCCGGATGGTGTACTTCCTCGGACTCTTCATCCGCCTCTTCACCGTGAGTCTCTTCTTCGGTCGCATGTTCCTCGTCTTCATGAGCATCTTCACCATCGTGAGCTTCCTCTTCGTCACTTGCCTGGGCGTCGATCGCCCGGACGTCATGTGAATCGTTAACATCGCCGGTGTCAATCCGCCGCACGCCCCCTTCGGAAGCCAGAGCAGCAGTGGCCGCTAAAAGCAGCGCGACCAGAGCGATCAGCGCCATGAAGGCACTGCGCCGATAACCCACATATGATTGCTTTTTCATATTCATCGTCAGCCTACCCACCGAATAAGAATGTCGTCGCCAGCTTGGCCACGGACATCGGCAACCCCGGAAAGGTCGCGAATATCCCGAGAATAAAACAGATAACAGTAGTGGTCATGATCGGCACCAGCATGGTATAGGCAGTCTCGGGCCGATTCCGCGGACGCTGCAGGGCTTTTTCCTCGACCTCACCGTCAGGCTTCATAAAGAAGGCGCGGTAGCAAATCGGCAGAAAATAGATGGAGTTGAGGATCGAGCTTCCTACCAGCACCGCCATGAAGATCGGCGCCCCAGCCTCTCCGGCACCAATACCCAGCCACCACTTGGTCGCAAACCCGGCCAGCGGCGGCAAGCCGATCATTCCAAAAGCGCCGATAGTAAACGCCGTCATCGTCAACGGCAACCGGCGCCCTATGCCGTTAAGTTGGCTAATGTTCTTTTTGCCGGTCTCTTCGGCAATGATGCCGGCACACATGAAGAGCGTGCCTTTAGTAAAAGCATGATTGGCAATATGTGTCATGGCTCCGATGGCGGCCAAGGGCGCCCCGACCGCTCCGATGACCCCGATGCCGGCACCCATGACAATATAAGAAAGCTGGCTAATCGTGGAGTAGGCCAACCGCCGCTTCAGATTGTCCTGGCGGATGGCTATGGTTGAAGCAACAATAACAGTGAAGGCCCCGATAAAAGCCAAGACCCAACCCAAGCCCAACTCTCCCAGCACATCGACCCCAAAAACACTGTATACGACCCGTAGCACTCCAAAAGCACCAGCCTTGACGACAGCCACAGCGTGGAGCAGGGTGCTGACCGGCGTCGGCGCCACCATGGCAGCCGGCAGCCAGTGATGTAGCGGCATAACTCCGGCCTTGACGCCGGTGCCGATGAGATACATGAAGAAGAGCACCTTGATCAATTCGGCGCCATCATTGACAGAGAAGATGCCCGGCTCACTGAGGGTCAGAGTGCCGGTAACAAAATAGGTGACAATAATGCCAATAAGCAGCAGGCCACCACCGCCTAGGGTATAGATCATGTACTTGCTACCGGCCTTCATCGCCTCTTTCGTGCCCGCATGGATAACCAGCGGGTAAGTGAAGATGCTCAGCGCCTCATAAAAGAGAAAGAAGGCGAAGAGGTTCTCCGCGTAGGCAATGCCAAACGCCGCAAAAAGGCTGAGAGAGAAGAAAGCGAAGAAGCGCTTCTTCTGATGTTCGTGCTCCATATACCCGATGGTATAAACGTTGACCAGCAACCACATCGAAGAAGAGACCATGCTAAAGAGATAGCCGAGCGCGTCGACCCGAAAGGTCAAATCGAGCGGTCCGCCAAACCTAAGTAGCTCATAAGTGTAGACTTTACCGTCGAGCACTCCCGGCAACATGCTGAGGATCGCCAGAAAAGCAATAATGCTGGCCGCCGTACCCCAGAGATTCCTGAAGAAAGCCTTGTCACCGTTGACTAATATCAGGATGCCGGCTAAGCCGGCAACGGCTATCGGTATTATCGGTTGTATCGAAGTTACTTCCATTATCTTCTTCCGCTAGAAATAGATCTTCACTACGTCTGAGATCAGCTGATACGGCACTCTGACATATAAGCCGAGCAGCAACGTGCCGAAACCTAGAACCATCACCGGCGCCAGCATCAACCACGAGGGCTCAGCTCTGCCGGCTGCTTCCGCCGCCTTGCCGGATGCTTCTCCATGGCCGTGAGAGTCCTCATGGCCATGCGCTGTCTCCGCGGACGGCCCGCCAAACCAGGCGCGAATCAGGATGGGGGCGTAATAGACAATATTAAGCAGACCACTAAAGATGATCGCTCCGACCACTCCGTAAGCAGCCCACTGCGACATGATGCCGGCATCCTTGGCTTGCAAAGCCCCAAGAGCTAAATACCACTTGCTGAAAAAACCGATAAATGGCGGTATGCCGATCATAGAGACAGCCGCCAGAGTAAACGCGGTCATGGTCAGCGGTAATCGTTTAGCGATACCCTCTAGGTCTGAGAGATTCCTCAGGCCGGTCTGATGGATTATGATGCCAGCCGCCAAAAAGAGGGTCCCTTTCATCAATGCGTGACCAAGTATGTGTAAGACCCCGCCGGACAACCCGACCCCGGACAACATAGAAGCGCCCAAGATGACGTACCCGATTTGCGCGATAGACGAATAAGCCAAGAGCCGTTTCAGTTCAGTCTGGGCAATAGCAAGGATCGAACCAAAAATCATAGTAAAAACGGCCAGCCACATCAGGAGAGTGCCCATGGCCGGCGTATTAACAACAGACATCCCAAAAACACCGTAGATGACCCGGATAATGCCGTAGGCGCCGGCTTTTATCATCACCCCGGAAAGCAACGCACTGGCCGATGAGGGGGCGATCGGGTGAGCGACCGGCAGCCACATGTGAACAGGAAATAGTCCGGCCTTGATGGCAAAGCCACCGATCAGCAGCCAGAAAAAGAGCGGTGTCAGTGGATGATCCGCCAGACCGGGAATACCCTGACCCAGCAGGTCGATCGAACCAGTCTCGGCGTAAATAGCAGCGGCCGTAAAGATCACCGCCGCACTCCCGACGACAGAGATGATTAGATACTGGAAGCCGGCCCGGTTCGCCTCCGGTGTCATCTCATGGATAACCAGAACGGCCGAGGCGACCGAGAAGACCTCGAAAAAGAAGAGCAATGTATAGAAGTTGGCGGCCGTGGTGATACCCAGCATGCCGTAGAGCGACAACAGCAAGAACGAATTGAACATCGTCCGCCGCTCATGAATATATTCGATCGAATAAACAGAGGCTAAAAACCAGAGCCCGGTAGAGACCAGACCCATGAAGATACCGAGAGCATCGAGACCGAAAGCTAGATCGAAAGGCAACCCGACGTCAAAGGAATAACTGAGATCGGCGCCACCATAGAAGAGGCTGGCCAGCCAGATGGCCGCCGCCAGAGTCAGGCCGGAAAAGACTGCCGTGACTACCGAGCCGATCTTCTCAGAGACTCGCTTCAATAAGGCGACTACAGCCGCCCCGACTAGCGGAATGATGATCGGCAGAAGCACCAGAATACCTTCCACTACCCCAACCCTCCAAAAACGCGGGCCACTGTCTCAGCGACATCAGTGAGTATGGGAGGATAGACCCCGATCAACAGCGTAGCCAGTACGGTGATCCAGATAACACCGGAAAAAGTGGCTGGGGTCGATAGCGCCTCTTCAGTGTCCGGCTCGAAAAGATACATGTGCCGGATAACGTTTACATAGTAGTAGAGCGAGATGACGCTATTAAGAAAGCCGATGAGCGCCAGCCACCAGAGACCTTTATCTACCGCGGCCAAAAAGATCCACAACTTGCCCCAGAAACCGGCAGTCGGCGGCAGGCCGGTCAGAGCCACCAGAAAGACCACCATCGACAACGCCAAAAATGGCGAGCGCTTGGAAAGTCCATTGAAATCGGTCAGCTCTTCGCCGCCGCCCCGCTGATGCGCCACCGCCAGGACTACCACAAAGGCCCCGATGTTCATCAAGACATAAGCCACAATATAAATGAGGAGACCGGCTA
The DNA here is from genome assembly GCA_964196305.1 of uncultured Acidimicrobiia bacterium. GTDB lineage: Bacteria > Actinomycetota > Aquicultoria > CAJVYJ01 > JAUVQD01 > DAOUYN01. The sequence continues at coordinate 6,378 of CAXMSJ010000017.1, read as the reverse complement.
TCGCTCGTTCGTTAGCGGCCGCGAAAGCAACCATAATATAGCCGGCGTGCGCGATGGAAGAATAGGCCAGCATCCGCTTGATGTTCTTTTGCGGGATCGCCATGAGATTGCCAATAAACATCGAGGCGATCGCCAGTAAGATAAAGATCATCTTCCAATAGCCGGCAAAATCCGGAAACGCCAGGAACAAGATACGCGCCAAGGCGGCAAAGGCGGCGGCTTTCGGCGCCACTGACAGAAAAGCGGTGATCGGCGTCGGGGCACCCTCGTAAACATCCGGCACCCATTGATGAAACGGCACCGAGGCTACCTTAAAAGCAAAGCCCGCGATAGCGAACATCACTCCCACGATCACAGCCAGACTGGCGCTCTCCCCGCGCAAAGCATTGGCGATCGCGCCTAGCTCCGTTTGGCCGGTAAAGCCATAGATGAACGTAAATCCGTAGAGCATGATGCCGGAGGCGATCAAGCCCAGAATGAAGTATTTCAAGACCGATTCATTAGACCGAGCATCGGTCTTATGGTAGCCGGCCAAGATATATGACGAAATACTGGTCAACTCCAGCCCCACGTAGATCATGATCAAGTCGCTACTGGCAGCCATGAACATCATGCCGACCGTCGCGAAAAGCAACAGCACATAATACTCGCCGCTCGACGGCAGCTTGTAGCGTGCCAGATAGTCCATCGAGACCACGATGATCAGGGCGGTCGAGGCAAGAAAGACCATCTTAAAAAAGACAGCAAAAGGATCAACGAGAAGCGCGTTGGCCAGAGTAGAACCGGTCTTTCCGACCAGCGGCAGAGCCACGACGCCAGCCGCAATTAAACTAGCGACGCTTAGCCAGCCTAAAACGCGGGTGCGCCCCCGCCACCAGAAGAGATCGGCGATCAGCACCATCAGCGCCAGAAATATCAGCAGTAACTCCGGCGCCAGAAACGCATAGTTTACTTTAGGTAATGCCAGCACTTAGAGCCCTCCCATCTTGGTCAACAAGGCGGCCGTCGTGGGCGTAATCATATTGGTCAACAGAGCCGGGTAGACCCCGACAATAACGATGATGATCATCATCGGCACCATGTAGCTCAGCTCACGCGCAGTGGCGTCCCGCCAGTCGATCTCAGGGTCGGGCTTACCAAAGCAGATACGCTGGATCGTCCAGACAAGATAGCCGGCAGTTAAGATGATACCGGCCGCGGCAATCCCGGTCATCACGCCATATACCGGGAACGTGCCGATAAGCACCAGAAATTCCCCGACAAAACCCGCCAGCGAGGGCAGGCCAAAAGAGGCCAAGGAAGTGAAGACCCAGATTCCAGAGATCATGGTGGCCCCCACAAAGAGGCCGTTGATCTTAGCGATATCCCTGGTCTTGGCTCGCTCATAGACCAAGCCGACCACCAGAAACAACATGCCGGTTATCACTCCGTGGCTAAACATCTGCAAAACCGCACCGTTGAGACCGGCCGGGGTCAGGGACGCGATTCCCAGCATGACATACCCCATATGACTAATACTGGAATAAGCCACCAGTTTCTTTAAATCTGTCTGAACCATAGCGCAGAGAGCTCCATAGATAATACTGATCACGCCCAAAACCGCGATCATAGTAATAAATGGCTTCATGCCGCCCGGTACGACCTGCAGGCCTATCCGAACAAAAGCGTATGTCCCCATCTTCAGGAGCACGCCGGCCAAAAGGACACTCGCCGCTGTCGGCGCTTCGACGTGCGCGTCCGGTAGCCACGTGTGAAACGGGACGATCGGCACCTTCACAGCAAATCCCACAAACATCCCCAAAAAGGCGAGCTTAAGCACAAGCGGCGGCACGGTCGCCTCCGCCAAACGCATCATGTTAAAAGTGCCTTCACCGGAGTAGAAGTAGACCGCCAGGATGCCCAAGAGCATTAAGACGGAACCGATAAACGTGAAGAGGAAGAACTTGATCGCGGCATACTCTCTCCGCGGCCCGCCCCAGATAGCGATCAGAAAATACATCGGGATGAGGACAATCTCCCAAAAGACATAGAAGAGGAGAAAGTCGAGAGCCATAAAGACCCCAAGCATGCCAATCTCGCAAAAGACCATCATCCCCATGTATTCTTTAACGCGTTTATCGATCTTCCAAGAAGCGATGATGCAGACAAATGTCAGCAGCGCAGTCACTACCACCAGCGGAATGCTGATACCATCAACCGCCATATAATATTCGGCGCCGATCATCGGTATCCAGGGAACTTGGACGCTCATCTGGAACCCGGGATTTGAATAGTCAAAAGCCAGGTACATGACGATAGAAGCAACCAAAACCAGCCCAGTGCCGACGGCTGCCAGTATTCTGATCGCCTTAATCTTGTCTTTAGGGGTAACAATGATGAAAAGCGTAAATAAGAGCGGCAAGAACGTGATGATCGTCGGCAACCACTTGATCATTGGGCTTCCTACCATTTCATCACGTCAAGCTCATCGACAGCCACGGTCTCGCGATTCCGATATAACATGATAGCGATGGCCATACAGAGCCCCAGCTCGCAGGCGGAAACGACCATGATAAATATGGCAAAAACCTGTCCGCGCAGAGCATCCAGACCGGAATAGAATGAGAACGCTACCAGATTGATATTGACCGCGCTAAACATGAGCTCAACGCACATGACCACGATAACAATACTCTTACGGGTCAGCGCCCCGTAGAGCCCGATCGCGAATAGGGCTGCCGCCAATACCAAGACTTGGTTTAAGGTGATATCCATGGTCAGTCCTTCCTCGCCAAGACGATCGCCCCTACCAAAGTCGCCAAGATCAGCACGGAAGCAACCTCAAAGGGAAGCAGGTAATCGGTAAAAAGCCGGTTGGCCAGCCCCTCGGTTACCGGCCGTATCTTATCCAAAGGCGCGGGATCGGTCACGGACCACTCGATCGATAAAATCGTGAAGCCCAGCACTCCAAAAAAGAGGATCAGCACGATCGAACTCCAGACGGTCGGCGGCTTCTCCCAGGTAACCTTATAAGCATCGCCGGCCGTAGTCAGCATGACCACAAAGAGAACCAAGATGGTCACGGCCCCGGCATAGACGAGAATCTGCGTGACACCTAGGAAGCTGGCATTAAAGAGAAAGAATATCCCGGCGGGCGCCATTAAGACGGCAAAGGCGGCCATAACGCTGTGAAAGAGATTCTTAGTCGTCACCACTTTCAGCGAAAAGAATATCAAAATGGCCGCGAGCACATAAAATAGTACTGTCTCGACCATCAGTTGCCCGCCTTCTCTTCTTGCGGCTCTTCGCCCGGCGAGAGCTCCCAATCAGCATTGCTCTTTGAGCGCGGCTTGTCTCTGTATAGAAGAGTAGTCGTCGGCACGTGTTTGTGCGGCCTAGTCCAGCCCTCATTCTCGATCTCGCTCTCATCGCGCAGGAGGTACTCTTTATGCTTGAGGAAGTTGTTTATAGTCGGCTCAGCCAGCTCATACTTATGCGTATGATACAGGGTCTTTGTCGGACAATTCTCGACACAAATACCGCAGAAGATGCACTGATCTACTTTTAGATCCCATTTATTTATCCAGCGCGAGTTCTTGTCCTGGCCGGCATGGATGTCGATCGCGTCAGCCAGACAGTTGTCTGAACACATGTGACAGGCAATGCAGACTTCGGTCTCGCACGATAGACATCGCGAGGCTTCCGCCACGGCTTGTTCCTGGGTAAATCCCAGTTCCGCCTCGTCGTAGCCCTTGATGCGCTCCTTCGGGTCCAACTTAGCGCCGTGATTACGCAATGTGCCCTCGAAAAGCGGTTTAACAAGGGCGTTGACCGCCCGGCGACGGTGCTCATCTTTGATATCGCGCCCGTTGAGGTAGGCGTCGATCGAAAAGGCCGCTCTCTTGCCGCCGCCGATGGCCGCGATGGCGATATCCGGGCCTAGGCTAACATCTCCGCCGGCAAAGACACCAGGCTTCGAAGTCTCGCCGGTAAGTGGGTCGGTCTCGATCGTCCCCCAGCGGGAATGGATCTCCACCATCGACCCCTCGAGCCACTCAATCTCCGGTTCACGGCTGATCGCCGACATCACTGTGTCGACTTCGAGCAGAAACTCGCTGCCCTCTATCGGCACTGGACGCCGCCGACCGGATCTGTCCTTCGGCCCCAGCTCCATCTTGATGCACTCAACTTCGGAGACCCGACCCTTCTTGTCGCCGATGATCTTGACTGGAGCCGTGAGAAACATGAACTCAATGCCCTCTTCGTCGGCATCTTCGATTTCAATATGGTGAGCCGGCATTTCCGCCACTGTGCGGCGATAGAGGATATAAACTTTTTTGGCGCCTTCACGAAGCGATACCCGGGCGCAATCGATAGCCGTGTTCCCGCCCCCGACGATAGCGACTTTTTTCCCGCCATCGTTGGGCCGCTTGAGAGCCACCTCCATCAGATATTGTTCGCCAGGGATAACCCCTTTAAGCTCGTCTTCGCCCTCGATCTCCAATTTCATCGGCCGGTGGGCGCCTACCCCGACAAAAACAGCGTCATAACCATCTTTAAATAGACCGTCTAGGTCTTCAACTGCGGTGTTGAGTCGCAGATCAACTCCCAAATCGACGATCTGATCGACTTCGTTTTGCAGGATATCTTTTGGGAGACGATAGTCCGGAATACCCACGGCCAGCATGCCTCCGGCGACCGGCAATTTCTCAAAGATAGTCACCTCGTAGCCGTCGAGCGCTAAATAGTAGGCACAAGTCAGACCGGCCGGCCCGGCGCCAATACAGGCGACCTTCTTGCCGTTTCGGGCTTTAGGTTGTGGCTTGTATCCCTTGCCCTGCAACTGCTGCTTTAGATCATGGTCGGCAGCGAACCGCTTAACCGGATTGATCGCCACCGGCTCGTCTTTCTCGCCCCGGCGGCAAGCATCTTCGCAAGGGTGCGGGCAGACACGGCCACAAATAAGCGGCAGAGGATTATCTTCCTTGATGACCTCGATAGCATCGTCAAAACGACCCATCGAGACCAGGCCGACATATTCGCGGATCTTCATATTAGACGGGCAGGTAGACATGCACGGAGGCATCTTGTCGGTCTCAATCCGGATATCATCGTTGCCGGTTTGAGTGCCCAAAGCATCGGTCAGCTTCAGCTCACCGCGAAAACGCGCCGCTAAATCGTTACGCTTTTCGTCAGGGTATTGATAAGTCACCGCCCGACGAAACACGTGGCGGAAGGTGACCGCCATCCCTTTAAGCATTCCTAGCACAATCTCACCTAACCAACATGAATCCGGTCACCATGACATTAACCAGCGTCAGCGGCAACAGTACTTTCCAACCGAATTCCATCAACTGGTCGATCCGGATCCGCGGCAATGTGCCTCGCACCCAGATGATCAGATAAACAAACGCATAGACCTTAAGGAAGAACCAGACGACATCGGGCAGTATCGGTCCGCTCCAGCCACCAAAGAAAGCGATTACCGCCAGCGCCGCGACAACCAGGGTATCTGAGTACTCTCCAACAAAAAAGAGGGCAAATTTCATACTGCTGTATTCCGTGAAATACCCTTGAACCAACTCGGTCTCCGCTTCAGGGATATCAAACGGCACCCGCTGCGTATCGGCCAGCGCCGCGATGAAAAAGAACAGAAAACCAAAAGGCTGCAAAAAGATAAACCAGCGTGGCAAGATCGGTATCCCGCCAATCTCGATGAAACCCCCCTGGGCGTTGACTATATCGACCAGGCTGAAACTGCCGGCGATCATAATAACGCCGAGAATCGAAATGAGCAACGGAATCTCATAGCTGATCTGCTGAGCGGCCGCTCGCAATCCACCCAACAAAGAGTACTTACTATACGACGACCAGCCGGCAACGAGAACACCGACTGGAACAACGGTCATTACCCCAAAGAGATAGAAGAAGCCGAGGTCCAAATCGACCACATAGAGAGTCCGGCTAATAGGGATGGTCAGGTAAAGCATGATGGCCGGAGCCACGGCGATGATCGGCGCCAAGAAAAAGAGCCACTTATCCCGGGCGGACGGCCTGATGTCCTCTTTAGTGAGCAGTTTCAAAACATCGGCGATCGGCTGCAAGAGGCCATGATAGCCAACACGCATCGGCCCCATGCGAACCTGCAAGTCGGCCAGAATCTTTCGCTCGATATAAAGGAAAACGATCACATTACCAAGGCCGATAGCAAAGGCGATAACGCCCTTTATCGCCAGCCAGCCAATATCCAAAAAGATCTCGATTACCGGTCCACCTCTCCCAGCACCGGCTCGAAGATTCCGAGTAGAGCAATGGCGTCCGCCACTAGGGCACCTTTCCAGAGATCGGGAACAGCCTCGAGATTGACGAATGAGGGGGCCCGTAATTTAGCTCGGTATG
>CAXMSJ010000016.1:0-14499 GCA_964196305.1 uncultured Acidimicrobiia bacterium | reverse complement strand
GGTCATGCCTGGGGACAGCACTGACGTGACGGTCGAGCTAATCACGCCGATCGCCATGGAAGAAGGACAGCGTTTTTCAATCCGTGAAGGTGGCCGCACTGTCGGCGCCGGGCGGATCACGTCGATAATTAAGTAAGGTTGAGCAGTTGACAGTCAGATTGTCTCGAGATAGACTCAGCATTTGTGCCATTTGACGGCAGTGGCGGCCTAATTAGGGCGCCCCGGAAGGAGACAATGTGCGCGTGACAGTCACGCTCGCCTGTACGGAGTGCAAGCGCAGAAATTATACGACCAATAAGAATAAGAAGAATGATCCTGACAGGGTTGAAATGAAGAAGTATTGCAAGTGGTGCGGTCGGCATACTTTACACCGGGAAACCCGCTAGATATACTTTTCGCGCTGTGATCGTATAGGCCTGTAGCTCCAATTGGCTAGAGCACCGGTCTCCAAAACCGGGTGTTGGGGGTTCGAATCCCTCCAGGCCTGCAGGCATGTTAATTGAGAGTAAGAAGGAAGTACTGGATTGGCGGCTCCAAAAAAGAAAGATTCAAAAGCTCCAAAAAGGAAGGGCCAGGCGAAGGCCAGCTCGGGGCGCCTAGGGTCTATCTCGCAATATTTTCGAGATGTCAGGCTGGAATTCCGTAAGGTCATTTGGCCGACGCGACCGGAAGTCGGGTCGCAGGCCATGGTGGTTCTGACAACACTACTATTCTTCACCGTGCTGATCGGGGTGCTCGATTATATCTTTTCAAGTGTTGTTGGTCTGGTTATTCAGTAAAGAAGGTAAAGGGGTTTTATTCCGTTGTTAAAGCGCTGGTACGTGATTCACACTTATTCAGGTTATGAGAACAAAGTTAGAACGAACTTAGAGCACCGCATTACGTCGATGGACATGGAAGACAAGATCTTTCAGGTCGTCATTCCGACTGAAGAGGTAATGGAGGTCAAGGGGGGCAAGAAAGTAGTCAACCAGCGCAAAGTCTTCCCTGGCTATATCTTGGTCCAGCTGGAGCTTGATGATGATTCGTGGTACGTGGTTCGCAATACGCCCGGCGTGACGGGGTTTGTCGGTTCGAACACGAGGCCGACGCCGCTCTCTCCGGACGAGGTCGACAAGATCTTGAATCGGGCTGTGGCTGGTAAGCCGAAACCGAAGAGCGAGTTCACTGAGGGCCAGACAGTCAAGGTTATCAATGGTCCGCTAGCTGATTTTACTGGTACTATATCGGAGATAAACATCGATCAAAGCAAGCTCAAGGTGCTTGTGTCGATTTTCGGAAGAGAGACGCCGGTGGAGCTGACCTTTAATCAGGTCGCGAAGCTCTAGGGCGTAAGGTCTAGCAAGGAGTTGTAATGGCTAAGAACGTGATCGCACTTATTAAACTACAGATACCTGCCGGGCAGGCTAATCCGGCGCCGCCAGTTGGTCCGGCTCTGGGGCAGCATGGTGTCAATATCATGGATTTCTGCAAAGCTTATAATGCGCAGACCCAGTCTCAGACCGGCACTGTCGTGCCAGTTGAGATCTCAGTTTACGAAGATCGCTCTTTTACGTTTATCACCAAGACGCCGCCGGCGGCTGTGTTGATAAAGCAAGCGGTGAAAATAGAGAAGGGCTCTGGTGAGCCCAATCGGGAGAAAGTCGCTAAAATAACAGAGGCTCAGTTACGGGAGATCGCTGAGCAGAAGATGCAGGATCTCAACGCTAATGATATTGACGCCGGCGCTAAGACAATTGGCGGTACGGCGCGGAGCATGGGCATCGAGGTAGAGTAAGAGTAAGCGTGTGTCGGCGCCCGCCGGCCACTAGTGGAAGGCCTGACCGGCCGCTTGGACCACGGGAGGAACGATGACGATCGGAAAGAAAAGAAAAGTTGCCTTGGAGACAGTCGATCCAGATCGGCTTTATGCTCCAGAAGAAGCGATGAAGCTAGCGAAAGAGCTGGCAAGCGCTAAATTCGACGAGACGGTTGAAGTACATATTCGTCTAGGTGTCGATCCGCGCCAGGCGGAGCAGCAGATCAGGGGAACTGTGGTGCTGCCGCATGGAACAGGAAAGAAAATGCGGGTGATCGTGTTTGCGCAGGCCGACAAAGCGATGGCGGCCAAGGAGGCCGGCGCCGATGAGGTCGGAGCCAACGATCTGATTGAGAAGATCGAGAAAGGCTGGCTGGACTTTGACGTGGCTGTCGCTACACCGGATATGATGGCTAAAGTGGGCAAGCTCGGAAAGGTTCTCGGTCCGCGGGGGCTGATGCCGAATCCAAAAACCGGTACTGTCACTTTTGAGGTCGCCAAGGCGGTCAGTGACGCCAAGGGCGGCAAAGTCGAATACCGGCTAGATAAATTTGCCATCATGCACTTGATCATAGGTAAGGCTTCGTTCGAGGTTAAGCAACTGGTTGAGAACTATAGTGTGTTGATCGAAGAGGTGGTGCGGGTCAAACCAGCGTCAGCTAAAGGTAAATACATTAAGAGCATTTCAGTGAGCACGACTATGGGGCCAGGGATGCTGCTCGATACAAACAAGGTCAAGGATCTGACAGAGGAAGCGGCTGCAGTTTAGCGTCCGTTGACAGCCCGCAGGCCTTTTGTTAGAGTCTGCGAAGCGAAAATAGCTACCTAAGACAGCAGGGGTCCGGATGGACTTAATGGCCTGCCGAGGTTCTCAGACGTAACAACGTGAGTAAACCTCTGCTGTCAACGGCAGAGGTCTTTTTTTTGGAGGGAGCATATTGAACAAGACTGAAAAAGAAGCGGTTGTTCGGGAAGTTGAGAAGAAGCTGAAAGAGGCACATTCAGCGATCGTCACGGATTACCGTGGGCTGAGTGTTCAAGCTATTTCAAAGTTGCGGCGTGAGTTGCGACAGCAGGGTATTGAATACAAGGTTTACAAAAACACCCTAGTAAAACTGGCTGTTGATAAGTTAAAGATAGAGGGGCTTAATGACCTCCTGGCTGGTCCGACGGCGCTGGCTTTTGGCCAAGACGACCCCGTGGCACCGGCGAAGATCTTGGCGGATTTTGCCAAGGAAAACAAGGCGCTCAGCATCAAAGGGGGCCTACTTGATGGGGACGTGCTGGACGAGGCGTCCATCAAGGCGTTGGCACAGTTGCCGTCGCGCGAAGTTTTGCTCGGCAAACTGGCCGGTATTTTACAGGCACCACTCACTGGCTTGGCCGGTGTTTTAAATGGCCCCACAAGGGGTCTTGCGGCAGTCCTAAACCAAGTTGCACAGCAAAAACAGTAAATGTCTGGTAGACAAAAAGGAGAGTAAATGGCGGATAAAATGACAAAAGATGAGTTTATCGAGATCATCAAGGGAATGTCGGTTATGGAAGTAGCAGACCTAGTTAAAGCCCTTGAGGATGAGTTTGGGGTTAGCGCGGCCGCTCCGGTGGCCGTGGCAGCAGCCGGCGGCGCGGCGGCGGAAGGTGAAGCGGCAGAAGAAAAAAACAGTTTTGACGTAGTTCTCACCAGCTCTGGCGACAAGAAGATCCAGGTTATCAAGGCAGTTAGGGCATTGACTTCGCTTGGTCTCAAGGAGGCCAAGGCATTGGTGGATGAGGCTCCGAAGCCGGTCGTGGAAGGCGCAAACAAAGAAGACGCGGAGAAAGCTAAGGCGGCCCTTGAAGAGGCCGGCGGTGCTGTCGAGCTTAAGTAGTTTTCATCTAGGTAACACCGACAAGCCCCGCCATGGCGGGGCTTGTCTTGTAAGTCTTTGAAAATCAGTTGACAGAGCGATTTTCTCTTGGTATTCTCAATATTTGCTGTCTTCCCTTCAATTAGCGTTCACGAGGAGTGATCTTATTGACCAGAGCTGCTGGTATGCGTCGCCGTAAGAGTTTTGCTAAGATACCAGACATTCTTGAGACTCCCAATCTCATTGCTATTCAAAGGAGATCTTTCCAGTGGTTTTTGGACGAGGGCCTACGTAAGGCTTTTGATGATATTTCTCCAGTTCAGGACTTCACTGGCAACCTAGCTATCGAGTTTGGGGACGGTGAATTTGGAGAGATAAAGAACTCAGTCGCCGACTGCAAGGAAAAGGACATGTCGTATTCGGCGCCGCTTTTTGTCTGGGTACGTTTTATAAATAAAGAGACCGGCGAGATCAAGGAACAGCAGGTCTTTATGGGAGACTTTCCACTGATGACCGATAAAGGCACCTTCGTTATCAATGGAACTGAGCGCGTCGTTGTTTCACAACTTGTCCGTTCGCCCGGTGTGTATTTCAACAAGGAAATGGAAAAGAACACCGATAAGCTCCTCTTTTCCTGTAAGGTTATTCCTGGCCGCGGGGCGTGGATCGAGCTTGAGACCGATAAGAAAGATATCGTTTACGTTCGCATCGATCGTAAACGCAAGCAGCCGGTAACCGTCCTCCTCAAGGCGCTCGGTTTTGGTGATAACGAGGAACTGCTGGAGCTATTTGAAAACGCTCCTTCAATCCGCACCACTCTAGAGAAAGACACTACTGAGTCTAAAGAGGAAGCTCTGGTTGAGATATACAAGAGACTCCGTCCCGGTGAACCGCCGACGGTGGAGAGCGCCCGGTCTTTGCTGGACGGGATGTTTTTCAATGAAAACCGGTACGATCTTGCCAGGGTTGGTCGGTATAAGGTCAACAAGAAACTCGGGCTGGAAATTGACGAGTCCACGACCACACTAACTAGAGAAGACATCATCGCCACTGTTAAGTATTTGGTGGGCTTACAAAACGGCGTGGGGAACACTGATGATATTGATCATTTCGGCAACCGTCGCATCCGTTCGGTCGGCGAGCTGATTCAGAACCAGTTCAAGATCGGATTGGCTCGGATGGAGCGTGTGGTTCGGGAGCGGATGACTACTTTGGACATTGAGACCATCACTCCGCAGACACTGGTGAACATCAGGCCGATAGTCGCCTCCATCAAGGAATTTTTTGGGTCGAGCCAGTTATCGCAATTCATGGATCAGACGAACCCCTTGGCTGGATTAACACACAAGCGTCGCTTGAGTGCGCTCGGGCCTGGCGGGCTTTCGCGTGAGCGCGCCGGCTTCGAGGTTAGGGATGTTCACCCCTCTCACTATGGAAGAATGTGCCCGATCGAGACGCCTGAGGGTCCGAATATTGGCCTGATCGGCTCTTTGGCGACGTTTGCCCGTATCAATGAATTCGGGTTCATCGAGACGCCGTATCGTAAAGTTAAGAAGGGCGTGGTTACCAAAGACATCCATTACTTGACAGCGGATGAAGAGGATAACTACGTCGTTGCCCAGGCGAACGCTGTGATCGACGAGAAGGGCAAATTCGTCAACAACAGGGTTCTTGTCCGCATCCGCGAAGAAGTGGATACGGTCGACCCGAAGCTGGTCGACTATATGGATGTTTCGCCGCGCCAGACAGTTTCTGTAGCTACCGCTCTCATCCCGTTCCTTGAGCACGATGATGCGAACCGGGCCCTCATGGGTTCCAATATGCAGCGACAGGCAGTGCCTCTTTTGCGGACGGAAGCGCCGGTTGTTGGAACCGGCATGGAGCATCGCGCGGTCAAGGATACCGGAGAGGTTGTCGTGGCTGAGAAAGACGGCAAGGTCGTGGATGTCTGTGGTGACTATATAGAGGTAGACGAGGGCAAGAAAAAGATACGCCGTTACGAGTTGCAGAAGTTTGAGCGCTCCAACCAGGGGACTTGCGTAAATCAAAAGCCGATCGTCAACGTCGGGCAGAAGATCAAGGCGGGCGAGGTGGTGGCTGATGGTCCGTCTACCGATCGTGGAGAGCTGGCCCTTGGTCGAAATCTTCTAGTCGCGTTCATGCCGTGGGAAGGCTATAACTACGAGGACGCCATCATAATCAGTGAGAAACTGGTAAAGGAAGATCTGCTCACTTCGATCCATATCGAAGAACATGAAGTAGAAGCCCGTGACACCAAGCTAGGACCGGAAGAGCTCACGAGAGAGATACCGAACGTCGGCGACGAGGCCCTCAAAGACCTCGACGAAAACGGCGTGATTCGTGTCGGCGCGGAAGTTTTTCCGGGGGATATATTGGTCGGCAAAGTGACACCGAAGGGCGAAACAGAGCTGACGGCGGAAGAGCGACTCTTGCGAGCGATCTTTGGCGAGAAAGCGCGAGAGGTGCGCGACACCAGTCTTAAGGTTCCCCATGGTGAGACAGGCCGAGTGATTGCGGTCAAAGAGTTCTCGCGTTTGGCTGGTAGCGAGCTGTCCCCAGGCGTGAACGAGCTTGTCCGGGTGTACGTTGCTCAAAAACGGAAGATATCAGAGGGCGACAAACTAGCCGGACGCCATGGGAATAAGGGTGTTATTTCCAAGATCGTTCCTGAAGAAGATATGCCTTTTCTGGCCGACGGCACTCCGGTTGATATTGTCTTGAACCCTCTGGGCGTACCTTCACGAATGAATCTCGGCCAGGTTCTCGAGACACACCTTGGCTGGGCTGCGATGAATACTTTCGAAGAGAACGGCAATGGTAAAGAACCGGTTTTCGTTGCTTCACCGGTCTTTGACGGGGCCACCGAGAAAGATATCGCGGACGCGCTGGAGGTTGCCGGGTTGCCCGAGAGCGGCAAGGCGACACTCTTTGACGGTTTGGCCGGGGAGCCGTATCCTGACCCGATCACGGTTGGATACATATATATACTCAAGCTTCTGCACTTGGTGGATGACAAGATTCACGCTCGCTCGACCGGTCCTTACTCACTTGTGACGCAGCAGCCGCTTGGTGGTAAGGCGCAATTTGGCGGCCAGCGGTTCGGTGAAATGGAAGTCTGGGCCTTGGAGGCGTATGGTTGCGCCTACACCCTGCAGGAAATGCTGACGGTAAAATCTGACGATGTGTTGGGCAGAGTCAAGGCATACGAAGCCATTGTCAAGGGAGACAACATCCCGGAGCCTGGGATTCCCGAGTCATTCAAGGTTTTGATTAAAGAGATGCAGAGCCTGGGGCTGGATGTCGAGGTGCTTACTGGCGAAGGTCACGAGATAGAGTTGACCGAAGCGGACGAAGATATCTTTAAGACCGCCGCCGAGTTAGGGATTGACCTCCGAGGCGAGCTTGCTCCTGCTAAAGCTGCGCCGGCAGAGGAAACACCAAGTGACGAAACTGACGAGCCGGGCGGAGAGCCTGAGGCGCTGGAGGAAGCAATAGCGACTCATGGGGATGCGGCTGAGGAAGCGGCTGAAAAGACCGAGGTTGCCGATGAGGCCAGTGAATCTGAGGCTGAAAAGACCGAGGAATAGATTTTTAAGACTACAGACCGATCACCGCCGGTGGTCGGAGACAGATTGACACCTGATCAGTGGGGGGACAAGCTTGCTAGACGTTAATAACTTTGAAGCTTTGCGCATCGGATTGACATCACCAGAGCAGATTCGTGGATGGTCGAACGGCGAGGTCAAAAAACCGGAGACCATTAACTATCGTACGCTCCGTCCGGAAAAGGACGGCCTGTTCTGCGAGAAGATTTTCGGCCCGACCAAGGACTGGGAGTGCTACTGCGGCAAATATAAGAGAGTCCGGTTCAAGGGCATTATTTGTGAGCGCTGTGGGGTTGAAGTTACGCGAGCCAAAGTGCGGCGGGACCGGATGGGCCATATCGAACTGGCGGCACCTGTCTCACATATCTGGTACTTCAAGGGAGTTCCTTCCAGGATGGGGTATTTTCTTGATCTTGCCCCTAAGGACCTGGAGAAGATTCTCTATTTTGCCTCTTATCTGATCACCGATGTAGATTATGATCGTCGCGACGAAGACCTCGACATGCTCAAGGAAGAGATTGACGAGGAAATCGAGAAGACGCAGGAGGCACACGAAGCGCGTCTGGCAGCCCTGGAGGTCGAGCTCGAAGAGGCCGAGGTTAGAGAGAAGGCAGAGGGCAAAAAAGGCAAAAAAGCCAAGAAGGCCAAGAAGCCAAAAATTCAGGAGCCAGTGGCGGAGGCGGCTAACGGGGATGACTCGGAAGCGGCAGTTGTGGTTGAAGTCGAGCCCGAGCCCAAGACGGTGGCTGAACTGAAGAAAGAGGTCAATGCCGAGACTAGTGAAGGAGTCGAGCAGGTAGAGTGGTTAGGGAAAGTCTTTGACGCCTTCCGGACTTTGACTACCAAGCAGCTGGTTTCCGATGAACTCCTATACAGGGATCTTCGCGTTCGATTCGGCGATTATTTTCAGGGCGGCATGGGCGCTGAGGCGATCAAGGAGATGCTGGAGACATTCGACGTTGAGAACGAGAGCGAGTCTCTAAAGGAGATTATTCAGACCGGAAAAGGCCAGAAACGCGCCCGGGCGATCAAGCGTCTCAAGGTGGTTTCGGCGTTCAAGCGGTCTGCGAATCGACCGGAATGGATGATACTCGAAGCTCTTCCTGTTATTCCTCCCGATCTGCGGCCGATGGTCCAGCTCGACGGCGGAAGATTCGCCACTTCAGATCTGAATGATCTTTATCGTCGGGTCATCAACAGAAACAATCGCCTTAAACGGCTGCTGGATCTCGGGGCGCCTGAGATCATCGTTAATAATGAAAAGAGAATGCTACAGGAAGCCGTAGATGCGCTTTTTGATAACGGTCGTCGCGGGCGTCCGGTTATTGGACCAGGCAACCGGGCTCTCAAATCTCTGAGCGATATGCTTAAGGGAAAGCAAGGACGTTTTCGTCAGAACCTGCTGGGCAAGCGCGTCGATTATTCCGGACGGTCAGTGATCGTCATTGGCCCGGAATTGAAGCTCCATGAATGTGGACTACCTAAAGTAATGGCGCTGGAGCTGTTCAAGCCGTTCGTAATGAAGCGCCTGGTAGATTTGGGCGAGGCCCCGAATATTAAGAACGCCAAGAGAATGGTCGAGCGCGGCGAGGCGGTTGTCTGGGATATCCTTGAGGAAGTTATCAAAGACCATCCAGTCATGCTCAACCGGGCTCCGACTCTCCATCGGCTGGGTATTCAAGCTTTCATTCCGAAGCTGGTAGAGGGCAAGGCCATACAGATACATCCCTTGGTCTGCACGGCTTTTAATGCTGATTTCGATGGTGATCAAATGGCGGTTCACTTGCCGTTATCGGTTGAAGCCCAGAGCGAAGCGCGGGCGTTGATGCTGTCTGTCAACAACATCCTGTCACCGGCGCACGGACGACCGCTGGCTGTCCCGACCCAAGACATGGTGTTGGGTATTTTCTTTCTAACCGGAACCAAAGAGGGCGCCAAAGGAGAGGGCCATGTCTTTCGCGACATGGATGAAGGGGTACTGGCGGTCGAGACGGATGAGATCTCGCTGCACGCCATGATCAAGGTGCGCCATCGCGGTGAGCTAATGGAGACCACGGTTGGCAGGTTGATCTTCAACACTGCGTTTCCTGAAGACTATAAGTACATCGACACGGACGTTGACAAGAAAGGTCTAACCAAGCTGGTTGAGGATTGCTCTGAGATCTATGATGGGGAGACCCTGGCAGATCTACTCGACAAGTTGAAATATCTTGGTTTTCACTACGCCACCAGGGCGGCTTTTACTATCGGCCTTGAAGACATCGTGATTCCGCCGAACAAGTGGGAGATACTGGACAAACCTGAAGAAGAGGTTGAGAAGATCAAGAAGCAGTTTCGTCGGGGTCTCATTACGCGCGAGGAGAGCCATCAGAAGGTCGTCGAGATTTGGACTAAGGCTACGGATGATGTGTCCGAGGCGATGGAGAAGAACTTTGATAAGACCAACTCTGTCTATATGATGGCTAATTCCGGTGCCCGAGGGAACATCAAGCAGATCCGTCAGTTAGCGGGGATGCGTGGGCTCGTGGCGAATCCGAAAGGCGATATCATCGATCGTCCGATCAAGGCGAACTTTCGTGAGGGCTTGACGGTTCTTGAGTACTTCATTTCCACTCATGGCGCCCGCAAGGGCCTGGCCGATACGGCCTTAAGAACGGCTGACTCCGGCTACCTGACACGACGACTGGTCGATGTATCACAGGACGTTATTGTCCGCGAGGTCGATTGCGGCACAAAAGGCGGGATTGAAATTCCGCTACTTGATATCGACGGTGATCCGAACCGGATCCTGGTCGGACGGACGCTCCGTGAGGACTTGCCTGACGTTGAGACCGGAGAGGTCGTGGTGGCCAAGGGCGAGATGGTTCGCAAGGCTGATTTACAGCGTATCGGCGGCGGTGCGAAGCAGCGCCAGATACAAGTGAGATCTGTGGAAGCCTGTGAGGCCAAGAAGGGCGTCTGCCGGAATTGTTATGGTTTCAGTCTCGCGACCGGTCGGAAGGTAGACATCGGTGAAGCGGTTGGAATCATTGCAGCTCAGTCGATCGGTGAACCCGGAACTCAGCTGACGATGCGCACGTTCCACACCGGTGGCGTGGCCGGCGAGGATATCACACATGGTTTGCCGAGAATCGTCGAGCTGTTCGAAGCTCGCAAGCCTAAGGGCGAAGCGATCATGAGCGAGTTCGACGGTATCTGTCGTAGCGACGAAGACGAAAAGGGTAAGCAGATCATTGTGGCGGACAGTGATGGGAATGAGAAGGCGTATCCTATTTCTCGGAGAGCGCGCCTGCTGTTTAATGATGGCGATAAAGTCGAGGCCGGTGATCGCTTGACTGAGGGCTCACTAAACCCTCATGACGTTCTAGAGGTCAAGGGAGCGCGGGCGGTTTCTCAGTACATCGTCAATGAAGTCCAGGAAGTCTATCATTCTCAGGGCGTGGATATCGACGATAAGCACATTGAGCTCATAGTTCGACAGATGATGCGCAAGGTCACTATTTTGGAGCCCGGCGATACGGATATGTTGCCCGGTCAGCTTGTTGATCGGTTGACCTTGGCTCGTGAGAATGAACAGATCGAGAAAGACAAGGGCACCCAGGCGGAGGCCGCACAGACACTATTGGGCATCACCAAGGCGTCTTTAGCCACAGAGAGCTTTTTGTCGGCAGCTTCTTTCCAGGAAACAACGCGGGTTCTAACAGACGCGGCGGTTTCCGGGCGGGTCGATCCACTGGTCGGCTTGAAGGAGAACGTCATTATCGGTAAGCTTATCCCCGCTTCAACTGGTATGAAGCGATACCGCAGTGTCCGCCCTGTTTACCGCGGACCTGAAGAGGAAGACTTGTACTCGAAGCTCCCGGAAGCCGGGGGATCCACTGAAGAAGGTCTAGCTGAATCCGCTGGCCCAGGTGACTCTTCGCCGGAGATGAAGCTGTAGTATTGACAGCCTATTTTAAAGCTGTTATATTTCGTCCTTGTGGCTGGTAAACGGTTGTATGTGTGGCCGTGTCCATCATGGGGAATAGACCACGTAGTTGTATAGGAAAGGAACGCTTTGCCAACGATTTCTCAGTTGGTCCGCAAAGGTCGGGCCAGAGTGCAAAAGAAGAGTGCGACCCCTGCATTAAAGGGGGCACCACAGAAGCGCGGTGTCTGTACGCGAGTCTACACGACCACACCGAAAAAGCCGAACTCTGCTCTGCGTAAGGTAGCCAGAGTACGTTTGGTTAACGGCATGGAGGTCACGTCTTATATTCCCGGTATCGGTCACAATCTACAAGAACATTCAATCGTGCTGGTTCGCGGCGGTCGAGTGAAGGATTTGCCTGGCGTTAGATATAAAGTGGTCCGCGCGGCGCTGGATGCCAGCGGCGTGGCCGATCGCAAACAGTCGCGCTCCAAGTACGGTACGAAAGTGGGGGCATAGCCTATGTCGCGCAAGTCTGCTGCTCCTAAGAGACCGGTTACGCCTGACCCGCGTTACAACAATCGTCTGGTTTCGCAGCTAGTCAACCAAGTACTTCAGGGTGGCAAAAAAAGCGTGGCTGAAAAGGCTGTGTATGAAGCTTTCGATATAATTCAGGAAAAGACTGGAAATGATCCGGTCGCAGTATATAAGAAAGCTATTGACAACATTAGGCCGCAGCTGGAAGTGAAGTCTCGCCGGGTGGGTGGGGCTACTTACCAAGTGCCGATCGAGGTCGCAGGACGACGGTCGACCACGCTGGCTCTGCGCTGGTTGGTTGGGTATGCGAAGGAACGACGTGAGAAGCGCTTAGCGGAGAAGTTGGCCGGTGAGATTCTCGACGCGCAGACCGGTCAGGGCGCGTCGATTAAGAAGCGGGAAGACATTCACAAGATGGCGGAGGCCAATCGGGCGTTCGCACATTATCGCTGGTAAGACAACTGGGAGAGCATGGGAACAAGACTAGAAAATATTAGGAACATCGGGATCATGGCGCACATCGACGCTGGGAAGACGACCACGACCGAGCGTATTTTGTTCTATACGGGCCGTACGTACAAAATCGGTGAAGTACATGAGGGCACCGCAGTCATGGACTGGATGGAGCAGGAGCAAGAACGTGGCATCACCATCACCTCTGCGGCCACCACGTGTGAATGGAACGATTGCCAGATAAATATTATAGATACGCCCGGCCACGTGGACTTCACTGTAGAGGTAGAACGTTCACTACGGGTTCTAGATGGAGCGGTAGCGGTTTTCAGCGCAGTGGAGGGGGTCGAACCTCAGTCGGAGACTGTGTGGCGCCAAGCGGATAAGTATACCGTGCCCCGGATGGCTTTTGTTAATAAGATGGATCGTATTGGTGCTGACTTCGCGAATGTTCTGGAGATGATGGTCGATCGGCTCAAGGCGAATCCAGTCCCGATTCAACTTCCTATTGGCGCGGAAGAGGACTTTTCCGGCATCATCGACTTGATTACCATGAAAGCCCGCATATTTAAGGATGAGACGGGCGAGAATTGGGAAGACACTGATATTCCGGCAGCGATGTTGGCGGAGGCAGAAGCAGCTCGCGCACACATGCTTGAGGTCGCGGCCGAACATGATGATGAACTTATGAGCGCTTATCTTGAGGGCGAGGAGATCGAGGAAGCCAAGCTGAAGACGGTTTTGCGGGCGGCAACGCTTAGCTTAGATTTGGTACCGGTTGTATTAGGTACCGCCTTCAAAAACAAAGGGGTGCGGCTCCTCCTCGACGCTGTTGTCGATTTTCTGCCATCACCCACGGATGTGCCTCCGATCGTCGGTTTCCATCCGAAAACGGAGGAAGAAGAGATTCGTCGGGCAGACGACGACGAACCATTCTGTGCTCTCGCGTTTAAAGTGATGACGGACCCTTATGTCGGCAAATTGACGTATTTTCGGGTCTACTCCGGCAGACTGAAGGCCGGTTCATACATTTTTAATTCTAATAGTGGGGCTCGAGAGCGTGTTGGGCGGATCTTGCAGATGCACGCTAATTCGCGTGAGGACATAGATGATGTCGGCACTGGCGATATCTGTGCCGCTGTCGGCCTTAAAAAGACCTCCACCGGTGAGACACTTTGCGCCCCGGATAACCCGATAGTATTAGAGTCCATGGTTTTTCCAGAGCCTGTCATCTCGGTGGCAATCGAGCCTAAAACTAAGGTTGACCAAGATAAGTTAGGCACCTCCATGGCAAAACTTGCCGAGGAGGACCCAACGTTCAAGGTCAGCTATGACGATGAGACGGGGCAGACAATAATCCGGGGGATGGGCGAGCTTCACTTGGAAATAATCGTTGACCGCCTGTTAAGAGAGTTCAAAGTTGGCGCCAATGTCGGTCGCCCGCAGGTAGCGTATCGCGAGACTATGCGTAAGACGGTCGCAAACGTTTCCGCTAAGTTTGTCAGACAGACTGGCGGTAAGGGACAGTTTGGTCATGTGGTTATCAATCTCGAGCCTAATGAAACTGGTGCCGGCTTCGAGTTTGACAATAAGATAGTCGGTGGCTCTATTCCGCGGGAGTATATCCCGGCAGTTGAAAAGGGCATCATCGAATCGATGGAAAGTGGTATTCTGGCTGGTTACCCAACGGTAGACATCAAGATTGAGCTGATCGACGGCTCGTATCACGATGTCGATTCTTCGGAGATGTCTTTTAAGGTGGCTGGGTCGATGGCCTACAAAGAGGCCGCCAAGAGAGCTAAGCCCGTCTTGCTAGAGCCGGTAATGGATGTTGAGGTAGTGGCTCCCGAGGACTTTCTAGGTGAGGTCATGGGCGATCTCAATGGGCGGCGCGGCCGGATAGAAGGCATTGATAGTCGCGCCGGCTCGCGGGTTGTGACGGCGATAGTCCCGTTGTCCAAGATGTTTGGCTATGCGACAGACCTACGGTCGCGGACCCAGGGGCGGGCCACGTTCTCGATGCAGTTCAATCGGTACGAGGAAGTGCCCCCAAGTATTGCTGAGGAGATTATCAGCAAAGCGCAGGGCAACGCCCCATTGGCGGCATCGAACCGATGATCGATTGGTTCTTGAACGAGAGTGCGTTAGTATCGGTGTTCCGGCAGTGGGCACCTTATAAATTAAAGTCGTTTAATAAAGGGAGGCAATATGGCGAAAGTTAAGTTTGAAAGAAACAAGCCGCACATGAACGTCGGTACGATCGGTCACGTCGATCACGGTAAGACCACGTTGACGGCGGCGATCACCAAATGTCTGGCAGCCAAGGAT
>CAXMSJ010000015.1:0-4943 GCA_964196305.1 uncultured Acidimicrobiia bacterium | reverse complement strand
CAATACCGGCCATTTTAATGTCGAGATCAATATCGATGCCCTAGAGGAGATGTCCGTTAGTAAGAGAACGGTCCGGGAGTTCGTGGAAGAATACGAGCTGCAAGACGGGCGAAAAGTTTACCTACTGGCCGAAGGCCGTCTAGTCAATCTGGCTGCCGCCGAAGGACACCCGGCCGCCGTGATGGACATGAGTTTCGCCAATCAGGCTCTGGCCGCTGAGTACATGAAAAAAGAAGGCAAGAACCTGGAGAACAAAGTCTATGGTGTGCCGGAAGATATCGATGCCGAGATCGCCCGACTCAAACTGCAGTCGATGGGGATCAAGATCGATGTTTTAACAGCGGAGCAGGAGAAGTACTTGGCCTCTTGGGAAATGGGTACCTAGCACCTGCGCCCGACGTGAGAGTTTCTGGCTATGCCTGAGTTGCCGGAAGTCGAGACTATCCGTCGCGACTTGTCGCAACTGGTTGTCGGTCGCCGGATCGTGGCGGTCGACGTTGCTTGGCCCGGGTCGCTAAGAGACGCTGGCTCAGAGTTTGAACGGCGGCTCACTGGGGCCGGATTTACTGGGTTTTCCCGCCGCGCCAAGATGCTCGTGGCGACTCTCGATACTGGGGATCGGCTTCTCGTTCATCTCAAGATGAGCGGTCGTTTGGTCGTCGTGGCCGCTAAGACCCCGCCCCATCGTCATGTCCGGATCACGTTCCAGCTCGACAGCGGGGAAGAGCTGCGTTTTATAGACATGCGTAAGTTCGGCTATATCAAGCTGATCCCCGCTGGAGAGCCGGCGGATATTCCAGAGTTTGCCCGGTTGGGACCGGAACCTTTGGCGCCAGAATTCACGTTAGCGGCCTGGATTGATTTAGTCTCTTCCAGACGTTCCAGCCGGAGGTCGATCAAAGCCACTCTGCTCGATCAATCATTCCTCGCTGGACTGGGCAATATCTACGTGGACGAGATCCTTCACGCTGCCGGTATTCATCCGGCCCGTCCTGTGGCTGGTTTGATGGCGGCAGATGTCGAGCGTATTTATCCGCAGATACGGCGAATATTGAGTGACGCTATCACGGCCCGGGGGACGACCTTCTCGCAATATGTGGATGGCACCGGTCGGTCGGGCGGCTTTGCGGAGAAACTTCATGTTTATGGGCGCCAGGGCGGAGAATGCCGGCGTTGTCAGGCTGAGATAGCTAAGACTCGGGTAGCCGGTCGCGGTACTCACTTCTGCCCAGGATGTCAGGCTTAGTCTGACGCGTTTGCGGGCTCACCGGCTATCTAGTAGTATTTTTACTGCCTTTTGCGCGACACAATAAAACTTTCATTGGAGGATTTCTTGACAGAAAAAGGAACATTCCGGGTTAAGTCCGGCCTGGCCGAGATGTTAAAGGGTGGCGTCATCATGGATGTCACCAATTTTGAGCAAGCTAAGATCGCCGAGGAGGCCGGGGCGGTAGCCGTCATGGCTTTGGAGCGGGTTCCGGCAGATATTAGGGCGGCCGGCGGGGTAGCCCGGATGGCCGACCCGAGCATCATCGAGAAGATCATGGATTCAGTGACGATCCCAGTGATGGCCAAGGCCAGAATCGGACATTTTGTCGAGGCACAGATCCTGGAGTCGCTCGGAGTGGATTATATTGATGAGAGCGAAGTGCTGACTCCAGCCGACGAGAGCCATCATATCAATAAGTCCGATTTTACGGTTCCGTTTGTCTGCGGAGCGGTCAACCTGGGCGAGGCGCTCCGGCGGATTGCCGAGGGAGCGGCGATGGTGCGGACCAAAGGTGAGGCAGGGACCGGTAATGTGGTCGAGGCTGTCCGCCATGCACGCGCGATACATGGCGAAATAGCTCGCCTCTTTGGGATGCGATCGGAAGAGCTGCCCGCGGTCGCCAAAGAGTTAAGGGCTCCACTCGATCTCGTGACGGCAGTCGCAGAGGAGGGTCGGTTGCCGGTAGTCAACTTCTCTGCCGGCGGAATCGCCACCCCGGCTGACGCCGCTTTAATGATGCAGCTTGGAGTGGACGGTGTTTTTGTCGGTTCTGGGATCTTCAAGTCTGAAGACCCGGCTGCACGAGCCAAGGCGATCGTTCGGGCTACCACCAACTTTAACGACCCTGCTGTCTTGGTTGATATCTCAAAAGGTTTGGGCGAGGCTATGGCGGGTATGGAGATCAGCGCTATCGGAGAAGAGAATCTTCTTCAGAAGCGCGGATGGTAGTAGGGATCCTAGCACTGCAAGGTGCGGTCCGCGAGCACCAGCAAATACTGGTGTCGCTCGGCGCGAGCCCCGTCTTGGTCAAGACACCCGCAGCTCTAAAATCGATCGATGCCCTCATTATTCCGGGCGGCGAGAGCACGACTATCGGCAAATTAATGGTGGCTTCCGGTTTATTTGAAGCGGTCCGCCGTGAGGCCCGCGCCGGCTTGCCGGTCTTTGGGACCTGTGCTGGCTTGATCTTAATGTCCCGGGAGAGCGAGTCGGGCGTCGAGCCCCGTCTTGGTCTGCTGGACGTGGCCATTACTCGGAACGCCTACGGACGGCAGGTCGATAGTTTTGAAGCCGAAGTCGAAGCGCACTTGGTCGGCAGGACCACTTCTTTACGTGGAGTTTTTATTCGAGCCCCAGTCATTAAAACTGTTGGTCCCGGAGTCACGGTGCTGGCAGCGGTAGGCGGGACGCCGGTTTTGGTCGAGGACGGTCCGTTTCTCGGCTGCTCGTTCCATCCGGAGTTAGCGGGTGAGGCGGCTGTCCACAGGTATTTTCTGCAGCGCCTCGACAGTCTTGATTCTACCAGGACGGAATCGCTACAATTGAAATCACAACAGAAGCTCGCTTAGGAGGTCATTGATTTGTCAGGCCATTCCAAGTGGTCGTCCATCAAGCATAAGAAAGGGAAGGAAGACGCCAAGCGCGGCAAGATCTTCTCGAAGATGTCGCGGTTCATCACTGTTGCTGCTCGGGAAGGTGGTGGCGATCAGGAGATGAACGCTGCTCTGGCGGCGGCCATCGAGAAAGCCAAGAGCTACAATATGCCTGCCGACAATATTGACCGAGCGGTCAAGCGGGGCACAGGTGAGATCGAAGGTGTCACCTATGAGCAGATGGAGTATGAAGGCTATGGGCCGGACGGTGTGGCTGTTTTGGTCGAAGTGATGACGGACAATCGTAATCGCGCTGCGGCTGAGATGCGCAATATATTTACGAAGTACAATGGCAAGCTTGGTACTTCTGGTTCGGTCGCTTGGATGTTTGACCGCAAGGGGATGATCGTGGTCCCCAGCTCCGCCGGCGAGGAGGACGATGTTCTGAGTGCTGCTTTGGAGGCTGGGGCGGAAGACATGAGCCTCGAAGGCGACAGTTATGAGATCAAGACGGCAGCGACGGAATTAGCTCAGGTCCGGGCGATGATTGAAGAACAAGGCCTTCCCGTAGCTGCGGCGGAGTTGACAATGGTACCGAAAAATACCCAGGCTTTGGAGAAGGAAGAAGCCCGGCGGGTACTACGTTTCATCGAGGCTCTTGAAGACTGTGATGACGTGCAGGAAGTACACTCTAATTTCGACATTCCCGACAAAATCCTGGAAGAGGTAGCGGCCGAAAGCTGACTCTGATATAGTACATATGTTCGTATACATATGTTCGACTAATCAAGGGGATAATCGTTGATCATCATGGGGATAGACCCTGGGACGGCCTCGACAGGTTATGGGGCGATCACGTTTGAGGGAAGCAAGATAAAGGTCCTTGATTATGGGGTTGTTTCGACACCGGCCGGTGTCGAAGCTCACCGGCGGCTAAAACTTCTCTACGATGACTTAATGACTCTTTTCGATCGCCTACAGCCGGCCGAGGTCGCGATAGAGCAGCTTTTTTTTAGCAATAATGCCCGGACTGCCATAGCTGTTGGCGAGGCCCGCGGCGTAGCCCTGCTAGCGTCGGCCTTGGCCGGTGTAGAGGTTGGGGAATATACTCCGCTTCAGGTCAAACAGGCTGTTGTCGGTTATGGCAAGGCCACCAAGTCCCAGGTTCAGTACATGGTCAAAGCAATGCTGTGCTTAAAAGAGAAGCCCCGCCCGGACGATGCAGCCGATGGATTAGCCCTGGCTATCTGTCATGCTCACAGTCGGCGGTTGGCTCGACACACCGGTTGATGGAGGAGCACAACGCATGATCGCTACAGTCCGCGGCATACTCCTAGATAGATCGGCTGATTCCGTGGTAGTTGAAGCGGCCGGGGTCGGCTACTCTTTGTTGATGCCCACACCAGATCTTGCCTCTTTGCCGGGTGTTGGGAGCGAGGTGCGCGTTTTCACTGTCATGCAGGTCAAAGAGGATACGATGCGTCTGTATGGTTTTGAAAACCGGGCCAAGAAAGATCTTTTCCTAAAGTTAATTGGCGTTAATAATGTTGGTCCAAAGGCGGCCCTGGCAATTCTCTCGCATCTTAGCCCCCGCGAGCTGGAGCAGGCGATTATTACTGAAGACATCGCTTTGATCAGCGGAGCTCCGGGGGTTGGCAAGAAGACAGCTCAAAGGCTAATCTTGGAGCTAAAAGAAGCTGTCAAGAAAGGAGTGACCGTTAATCAGGAAGGGATTTCGACCCCGGTGCTGGAGGCGCGGGACGCTCTGGTCAACCTGGGGTATGGAACGGACGAGGCGGCGCTAGCGCTTACTGACGCCGAACCGGGAGAGACTGTGGATGCCTATATAAAACAGGCGTTGAAACGTTTGGCCGTCCTATAAGGGTCCAGGGAGAGACAGATTGATGGAAGAACAAGATCGGATAGTCACTTCGGGCGTACGCCTGGAGGACTCAGAACTTGACCACAGCCTCCGCCCCAAGAGGCTGGCAGAGTATATCGGCCAAAATCATGTCAAAGAAAATCTCTCGATCTTTATTGAGGCGGCCCTTGATCGCCGCGATGTCCTCGACCATGTTCTG
>CAXMSJ010000014.1:0-4184 GCA_964196305.1 uncultured Acidimicrobiia bacterium | reverse complement strand
CCCGTTCGACGATGAACTGATGATGACAGCGAAGTCACTCCCACAGGAGCTGCCACAGCGACTGGCCGACTTGGAGTCCGACGAGCTCTTGTCGCGAGCGCACAAGATATTCAAGGACGAGATGCTCTATGCGCACTCGTTTGTTGACTAGCAGCTAGAGCAACATCTGCCGGATCATCTTCCAGCGCATCAGCTCTTTGGGTGCGACGGTGTTGGCCAGCACACCCGCCAGGATAATCCGCAGTTCTTCATGTTTTTGAGCTTGTCTGACGGCTCTATCTAGATTCCCCGGGGTGCCGAAGACCTGGTCAAAGAGACGCCCCCAGCGGAAAAATGAGAGAAATCGCTCACGCATCAGGGCGTCGTATTGGTGGAGACCTTGGTCGACACCGGCTGGGCTGGTAAGTGGCTCGGGCAGCCCCTTAGCCAAGAGCTTTCCGGATTCGATGGCATGGCTGATGCCTTCGCCATTGATTGGCGATACCAGTCCCGCGGCGTCTCCCACAAAGGCCAGACCCGGCTTGAACACCGGTCGTTTTCCAAAATTCATCCGCATCACAGAGCCGACCGGGCGGGTAGGCGTTTCGATGTTTGCTAGAGACAGCGGCGACAAGTTCTGTTCTTTAAGAAAATAATCGTAGGCGCCATGAACGCTCTTGCCTTTTGAGCCGTCACCTAATCCGAGAATACCCACGCCGATGTTGGCTGAATGGTCACCGGTGGGGAAGATCCACGCGTACCCTTTGGGAAAGTGGCGGGTAAAGTAGATGTTGGCGCAGTCGTCTATCCCTGAGATACCGTTGGCATACGACCGGAGGCCGACAGCATGAGAGCGGCTTATCTCGGCGCCGAAGAGGCGGGAGATCTTGCCTTTCGAGCCGTCGGCGACGACGATCAGTCTGGCCCGGACCTCCGTCGGTTCGCCGTGGTGTCTCCCTCGGACGCCCACATACCGACCGCGTTCCTCAATCAGCGAGTCTGCCTGCCAGTCCTCGGTGACGAAAGCGCCGTGGTCGACGGCGTGATCCAGTAGTTTCTGGTCGAATAGTCGTCGCTCGACCACATAGCCATAGACAATCGGAAAGAGATCCGGCTCTGCTATTGAAGTGATCGAGGCGCCGGAAGAGGCGACGATCCGTAGCTTTTCGACCCGTCGTCCACCGCTCTCTTTGAGCCAGCTCTCCAGGCCCATCTCACGTAAAGCCAGGACGGCCCGCGGCCCGATGCCGTCTCCGCATACTTTGATCCGGGGGAGTGTTTTTGCTTCCAGCACCACCACGTCATGGCCGTGCTTGGCCAGGTAGTAGGCAGCGCCCGCTCCTGCAGGCCCACCGCCGATAATCGCTATATCATGCACTCTGGTCACCAATCGCTTATTCTAACGGAAAGGGCTCTCCGACCGTGCTTTAATTCGTTAAATCAGTGAATTATTCTGTTGCAGAAAACGTTGCTTTTGCTATAATACCGCTAATCATTTCGGCTGGCTTACGACCAGTTAAAAGGGCTCCTGACTCTCTTTGGCCGGGGCGGGGAATTGGTTGCGAAGGCTTGTCACTATTGTTACAATTAGGCCCGCTAGGTGTAGGTTTATGGAGGGGAGACACGAGTGCCGGGGCATGTTACCGACTTAGTTGCGATCATCATTTTTTTTGGCATTGGAACCGGCTTCTGCCTTCTAATGTACGGAATGGTGCGCATGTTGGCTCCGACATCTCCCAGTGATGCCAAGTTTGAGCCATACGAGTGCGGCGAGGTCGTCATTGGGCAGCCTTGGGTTCACGTCAACATCCGCTACTATATCTTCGCTATGCTCTTTCTGATTTTTGATATTGAGACAGTTTTTCTTTTTCCCTGGGCCCTGATCTTTAGGAACTTGGGGTTTTTCGGTTTGATCGAGATGATAATATTCATTCTGGTTTTACTGGTCGGACTGGTCTATCCGTGGAAAAAGGGCGTTCTCAAGTGGGAGATGACTGGTTGATATGGGCGTTATTCAAGAACACGTAAAGAATCCGAACATCGTTACGACGACTGCCGACAAAGTTTTCAATTGGGCGCGGCTGTCGTCTCTGTGGATGCTTTTTTATGGTATTGCCTGCTGTGGTGTCGAGGCGATGGCGGCCGGGGCGGGCAGGCTTGATATCGACCGGTATGGCATTATCCCGCGGGCTACTCCGCGTCAAGCCGACCTAATGGTGATCATGGGGCCGGTGGTCAAGAAAATGGTTCCTGTTATTCGGACCCTCTACGCGCAGATGCCTGAACCGAAGTACGTTATTGCCATGGGCTCGTGCGCGTTGAGCGGGGGCGCTTTTCGCGACTCCCATAATGTGCTCCGTGGCGGCCACAAGGCGATCCCGGTAGACGTCTATGTGCCGGGGTGTCATCCGCGTCCCGAAGGGCTGCTTTACGGGATCCTCATGTTGCAAGACATTATTCGGACCCACTCGTTTGTCGAGTCAAAAGAACTGCTGGCGGCCTCGCCGATCGTGGTGCCTGAGGGTGTCACTGAAGCCGAGGTCATTGCAAAGGCCGAGGGTAAATGAAAACGGAGCTCGTTGAGAAAGTCACCAAGAAGTTTCCCGATGTCGAGCACTCTGTTTCCTTAGACTTCAACGTTTTTGTGGCCGGCAAAGATGACTACTACAAGTTGGCAAAATTCTTAAAAGAAGAGTCAGATCTCGACTTCGATCACATGAGCGACCTTTCCGGGGTGGATTACCTCGAATACATGGAGGTCGTCTCGCACTTGTATTCGTACAATCACCGCCACCAGGCTCGACTGAAGGCTCGAGTGACGCGTGAGGAGCCGGAGATCGACACTTTGACGACTTTGTGGCGGACGGCCGACTGGCATGAGCGCGAAGCGTGGGACCTTTACGGTATTGTCTTTACGGACCACCCTAACTTGAAGCGGATTCTTTCCGACGACGACCAGGTCGGACACCCATATCGCAAGGATGTTCCGTTGGAAAACGACGAGGAATTTATCCTTAGCAACGACCGGCCGCTGGCCGATTACGGCTTGCCGGAAGAGTGGGAGTGGTAGGCAATGACTGATATAGCGCAACCCTCTCGAGATCTCAAAACAGATCAGTTAACAATTAACTTTGGCCCGCAGCATCCCAGCATGCATGGGGTCCTCTTCGTTGAAGTTACCGTTGATGGCGAGATCATGACCAGCGCAAACCCGATCATTGGCTACCTTCATCGGTCAATGGAGAAAATCTTTGAATACCGCACTTATGCGCAGGGCACGGCCATTATCGATCGGGCCGATTATATGTCCGCTTTCTTTAACGAGCTAAGTTTTATCCTTCCGGTTGAAAAACTGATGGAGATAGACGTACCGGCGCGGGCGGAATATCTCCGGGTCATCATGATGGAATTGAACCGCATAGCCAGTCACTTACTCTTTTTTGGCGGCTACGGCATGGACCTTGGCGCGATTACGCCTTTTCTCTACTGCTGGCGTGAACGAGAGAAGATCAACGATATTTTTGAGCTGGCCGCCGGCTATCGCCTGCACCCGAACTATTTCCGCGTTGGGGGCGTCAAGGAGGATGTACCGGAAGAAGTTTTTCGTCAGACGCAGATGTTCTGCGATGAGTTTGAGGGTTGGCTGGAAGAGTACAACAGCGTTTTGTCCGGGAACGAGATATTCCACATGCGGACCCGCAACGTTGGCAAGATGTCCAAAGAGTGGGCGATTAATCTGGGCCTGACCGGGCCGCTGCTTCGGGCTACCGGTTACGAGTGGGATATCCGTCGCGGCGACCCTTACTCTGTTTACGATAAATTCGATTTTGACATACCGGTCGGAACGAATGGTGACTGTTTTGACGCCTACTGGATCCGGATGGCTGAGATGGCACAGAGTCTGAAGATCGTCCAGCAGGCCTTGTCTTCCATTCCCGATGGCCGGGTGATGGCTAAGGGTGTGCCGCGAAACGTCAAGCCGCCGAAAGGCGAGGCGTACGCGCGCATCGAATCACCCCGGGGAGAGCTGGCAGTCTATATCGTCAGCGACGGCACCGGCAAACCATACCGAGCTAAATTACGGGCCCCCTCATTCGTCAATCTCGAGGCTGTTCCCGATCTCTGGAAAGGTGCCCTAGTGGCGGACGCCATTGCTCTACTCGGAATCTTCGAGCCGGTGCTGGGAGAGGTGGACCGGTAATCGA
>CAXMSJ010000013.1:0-12819 GCA_964196305.1 uncultured Acidimicrobiia bacterium | reverse complement strand
GCTTAGCGGCCTCTTCGGTGTCTGTGGTGGTTACAACTTGAATAAAATCAGTCATCGCCTCTAAGAGTAATAATTGTTAGAGTAAAGAGCAATGGCACTACTTGAATCGACACGTATACCGCTGGGCACGAAGATGCCCTCGTTCATCCTATCGGATCCGGGCGGGACAAGCTGGTCTAGTGCTGCGCTGTTGGGGGAAAAGGGACTCTTGGTCGTTTTTACCTGTAACCACTGTCCATACGCTAAGGCGATCTGGGGGCGGGTTATTTCTTTGGCTCGGCATGCCGAGGGCTTAGGGATCAACACTGTGGCTATCAACCCCAACATCAATCCGGACTATCCGGCCGATGCGCCCCCGAAGATGAAGGAGCTGGCGACCGAGCTGGGTCTGGCTTTTCCGTATCTGGTGGACGAGGATCAAGAGACTGCCCGGGCCTATCAGGCCCAATGCACACCGGATATCTACCTGTTAGGCGGAGAGGGTCAGCTGGCCTACCATGGTCGGATCGATGACAATTGGCAAGACGAGGCGGCGGTTACCAGTGAAGAGCTAAGAGAGGCCCTGGACAGCTTAGGGGCCGGGCGCCCGATCGCTTTGGATCAGCAACCATCGATAGGTTGTTCTATCAAGTGGCTCGCTAAGGGCTAGGCGCCGGTCAGGCAGTCAGTTCTTGGTGGTCGCGCAAGATCTCCTGGGCGTGGGCCGCTGGTTTGACTTTCTCATAGACCTTGGCGATTCGGCCTTTTGGGTCTATCAAATACGAGATTCGTTTTGTCCCGAGGAATTCGCGACCGAGAAGCTTTTTCGGTCCCCAGACATCGTAGGTCTTGACGACCTCTTTGTTTTCATCAGCCAGGAGCGTGAAGGGGAGTGAGTGCTTGTCTTCGAATCGCTTATGGCTGGCGACCGAGTCCGGGCTGACGCCCAAGACGACGATGTCTTTCTGGGCGAAGTCGGCCCAGACGTCTCTGATAGCACAGGCTTCTTTGGTGCAGCCCGGGGTGTTGTCTTTGGGATAAAAATACAGGAGAACCCAGCGTCCGCGGTAGCTGGAGAGCTGGTGGGCAGCGTTATTCTGGTCCGTCAGAGTGAAATCCGGGGCAAGTTCGCCGGTTGCTAGAGGCATGGTGGTCCCTTCTTTAATTAGACAGCAGGCAAGTCGATATTTAAATAGTTAGAGATCAAAAAGCCGGCTCCGATGGCGATTATCAATAAGAGCATGGCTAGATTCTTTAGGGCTTTTAGCTTGGCTCCCAGCCAGCCGGCCAACAGTGCACAGATAGCCGGGACAGCCATGATCGCCAAGTCGAGAGAGGTTGAGCTGTTATTGCCGAGATCCCTGAGGCTAAAAACGATAAACATGAGCGGGCCCCAGACACTGATAATTGCCAGGGGCCAGAGGCGGCGAAAATTGTAACCGAAGATGGCCCCGCTGGCGACAGCCAGTGGCACGCTGACCAGGAGTCTGGTAGCCAGGGCCTCATTTGGGCCGACGTCACTGAAAAAGAGTGCTCCCTGTACCAGCCCGCTACCGGCCGCGATGATCAGAGCAATAAACTTGCCGATGAATGGAAAGAAAATCATCGAGTTCATTATAGGGGATAATCAAGGGAGTATCCGTGTTTTTTGGAGAGAAGGGTGGCCCTGATGGCCAGAGAAGTTAATGCAAGCACGTGGGAGCGCGAGGTTGAGCAGTCCGAACAGCCGGTAGCGGTTGATTTTTGGCAGCCGGGGTGTGGTTGGTGTGAGAAGCTTGGCCCGGTCTATAGTGCCGTGGCAAAGGAGTACACCGGGGCGACCTTGCTGTCATTGAATATTAGGGCGGAAGAGGGGAATATCGGCTTGGCCGATAAGTATGGCATTATCGGCACGCCGACGATAAAAGTATTTTGTTCCGGTCGCGCTATTGGGGAGATCGTCGGGTTTCGCGATCAGGAGGGGCTAAAAGCGGAGCTCGATCATCTTATCCACCATGGTGATGATTGCGTGGCTCAGAGCACCAAGATCAAATAGTGCGTTCTCCTTGGATTCACTTTATTTGCCGCCGCCGTCCAGGCCGCGTAAGAATAGCGAGACCAACCGCTCGGGCAACGTATCATCAAGGCCCGGGCGCCTAGGCTGCGTCGGGGTCTGCATCATCTCCATCTGAAAGGCGTGCAGCAGGCCGGAGAAACCTAAGGCGGCATCGTCCAGCCAGGCTGGATCAGCCGCACTGTATTCTGGGGCGGACTTTAATGATGCGGCGATCAAGCCCACATGGGCGCGCTGAAACCCGACGAACTTCTCCCGCATGCCTTGATCCGAGAAAATGATCTCTTGTACGTTAAGGGCGGCGAAATCTCGCTTTGATTCCAAAAGACGCAAGTGTTCGCGGACAGCTCTGGCTAGGCGTTCTTCTAGAGTGTCTGCTCCAGAGAGGGCCGCTTCGATCGTCGCTAGGTGCTCTGCCGTGATCCGTTCGATCAAGGCCTCGAAAAGCTCTTGTTTGCCGGGAAAGTAAAGGTAGACAGTCCCTTTACCTACCCCGGCCTGGTCGGCGATGTCCTTGATGTGCGCGTCATGGTAGCCGCATTTAGAGAAGATCTTGAGGGCGGCGTCGAGTATTTCCTGGGAGCGATCGGCCTCAGGCACTCTGTTTCCCCTGGCCGATATTGGCCAGAATCTCGAAGACGACAGGCGTGATGATCAAAGTTATAACCGTTGAGGTCGTCAGTCCGCCGATAACGGTCACGGCCAGACTCTGGGAGATCAAGCCGCCCTCAGACATTCCCAGGCCGAGCGGGAGCAGGGCGAAGATCGTTGAGACCGCAGTCATCAAGACCGGGCGGAGCCTGACCGTACCGGCTTCCAGAATGGCCCCTCTGGTCGGCACCCCCGCATGCCGCCGCTGCTGGACGAACTCGATCAAGACGATGGCGTTGGTGACCACGATACCGATTAACATCAACCCGCCGATCATGGAAGAAACGCTGATCTGCTGGCCGCTGACATAGAGGCCGATCAAGGCGCCGGTAGCAGCGAAAGGCAGCGAGAAGAGGATAGCCAGCGGGGCGCGGGCTTCGCCGAAGGTCAAAACCATGATCAAATAGACCATGCCGATTGCTATGAGCATAGCCATGCCTAGTTGCGCAAAGCCTTCTTCCATCTGCTCGGTGATCCCGGAGACCTCGGTTGTCACGCCCTTAGGCAGTTGCAGTCCATCAAGTTCATCTTTTAAAGCGCGCGAGACTTTGCCGCTGTCCAGGGTGGTGATATCTCCTGAAATCGAGGCAAACTGCCGTTCGTCGATCCTGGTGATGGTGACCGGGATCGGTTTCTCGCTGACAGTGGCGATGTCTCCGAGGCGGACGGCGATGCCCAGCGGTGAAGGTATCTTTAGATCAGCCAGCTCCTCTGTCTTTTTAAAGTCATCAGCCTTGAGACTCATATCGACGTCTACGCCTTCGTTGTCAATGGTCATCCTGGTGACATTTTTTCCGACCAGCAGTTCACGGAGCCAACTGCCGATTTGGGCGCTGGTCAGCCCGACTTTGGCCGCCTTCTCCTCGTCGACGTCTATAGCCACTCCGGCTTTCACTTCGCCGAGGTTGTCGGAGATATTTGCCAGACCATCAAGCTTTTTCATGC
Organism: uncultured Acidimicrobiia bacterium; assembly: GCA_964196305.1. Taxonomy (GTDB): domain Bacteria; phylum Actinomycetota; class Aquicultoria; order CAJVYJ01; family JAUVQD01; genus DAOUYN01. The sequence continues at coordinate 9,191 of CAXMSJ010000013.1, read as the reverse complement.
GGGTGGTGATCGTGTCAGCTGCTTCGCGGAGGTCTGCGATGTTGTTGCCGCGTACCAGAACCACGATCCCCTGGTCCATGCCGCCGCCCATGGGGTTTGTCTCGGCGATGCCGATTTCAGCGGCGCCCTTGACCCCTTTGACGTCCCGGCGAAGCTTGGCTGTCAGCTCCTTGATGTCGGCGTCTTCTGCGAGCTCGACGAAGATGCTTGATTGATTGGCGGACCCGATTGCTCCAAAGAAGCCGGAGGCGCCAAGCGCATTGCCGACGGTGGTCAGAATGCTGTCAATCTCCACATCGTTTTTAAGGAGCTGTTCGACCTCATCAGTCTTTTTATCCAAGACCGCAAAAGAAGTACCAGCCGGCATGTCGATTGTGATATTGATACTCTGGCCTTCATCAGCTGGGAGGAAATTTGAGCCGATCAGCCTGGTCAGCCCGAGGCTGGCGCCGAAAATAACGAAAGCGATCGTTAAAACGATGGCTTTGTGATTGAGAGACCACTCCAGGGCCCGGCGGTAGATCAAGGCCAGGCCCATCACTTCGCGGCCGCCTTGGCTGCTCCGCCCGGCGATCAAGTATTTGGCCATCAGCGGGACGACAGTGACGGCTACCAGCAGTGATGCCAGAATAGAGGCAACTACAGCGATCGCGAACGGCATGAAAACCTGGCCGATAAAGCCGCTGACCAGCGCCAGGGGCACAAAGGCTCCGACCACCGTCAGCGTCGATGAGGTGATGGCGGCCGTTACCTCTTTGGTTCCATGATTAACCAGCTCATCGCCTTGCAGGTCATCTTTTTGGCGGTGTCGGTAGATGTTTTCGATGACGACAATGCTGTCATCAACAATTCTCCCAACGGCGACTGCCAGGCCAGCCAGGGACATGATATTCAAGGTCATGCCGAACTGTCGCAGAGTGATTAGTCCAATCAACACGGAAAGTGGGATCGAGACGACCGCTATCAAGGTCGAGCGCCAGTTTCCCAGGAAGACGAGGATGACAAGCATCGCTAGCGCCGCGCCCATCAGCCCTTCTCTGATCAAGCCGCTGATCGAATCCCGAACCATGATCGACTGGTCCTCGATGACACGTATTTTGAGGTTTTTCGGCCCCGAGTCGCGCATGGAATCAAGCTCTTCGTTGATATCGTCGGCGACGTTGACGGTGTTGGCATCCGGATCTTTGATGATGCTCAGGCTGACGGCTGGTTTGTAATTGAGGCGACTGGCAACGGTTGTCTTGTCGGAACCACGGGTGATATCAGCTATCTCGCCGAGGGTGACGGTTTTTGGTGCGGCTGACGGCTGGGCTCCGGGCGCGCCGCCTCCGGCAGGGGCCGCTAGGAGCGGCATCTTTTTGAGGTCTTCTATAGAGTCGAATTTCTTGCCGACAGTCACCGGCAGGATGCGGCCTTCCAGTGAGAGCTCCCCGGCAGGAAAAGCCAGGTTGGTCGCCATCAGGAAATTGCTGACGGTCTGAGAGTTTAAGCCGTGTTCGTCTAGCTTGTCTTGGATAAGTTCAATCCGGATGGTGTCGTCTTGCTCGGCAGACATCTGAACCTCGGCGACGCCCTCGACCCCTTCGATCTGGGGCACGACCTCGTCTTTTACAAAACTGAGAATCTCTTGAGAGTCTTGGTCTTTATCGGAGATCGCCAAGCGCAAGATCGGCTGGCTGTCGAAAGATATTCGCCCGACCTCTGGGGTCTGAGCTGCTTCCGGCAGGCCGACCACGCCGATGGCGTCTTCGATCGTCTGTTTGGCGGCTTCCATATCGTCACCAAACTCGAACTCCATCACGATGACTGAGACGTTGTCTGAAGAGGTGGAGGTCTGGGTTTTTGCGTGCTCAATGTTGCGCGTGGCTTTTTCGAGCGGTTTCGTGATCTCTTCGGCCACTTCCGACGGTCCGGCGCCCGGATAGATCGTCACTACGGTGACTATCGGGATGTCTAGATCCGGCATTGTCTCCATCGGGAGTTGCTGCGCAGAAAAGATACCGCCGGCCACTAGTAGGACCAAAGCAATAACAATGACTGCCGGGCTGCGCAGCGAAAAACGCGTAAAAATATCCACAGAACCTCCAGAGATACGGGTAAATGACTGACTGGTCAGTCAGTATAGCATATTCTAAAGTTGCTTGGTGACGCGCTTGAAGCTAGCGGCTTTTCCGCCCGATTTGAGCAGCATATAGCTCTCGTCCTCGAGCATTTTTAGGTCGGCGTCGAAGTAGGCGTTAAAGATGGCCCGAAACGAATTGACCGGGGAAATATCGTCGTACACGTAGTCTTGGGCGTCTACGCCCGGCAGATAATAGGCATTCAGAATGCCGTAATGAAGCTGCATATAGTTGGGCTTGGCGTACCGTTCGGCGTTGGTCTCGAGGTCGTACCGGAATCCCTCATCCGCTTGGATCACGATGATCGGCGGTTGTTTTGAATCGACTATGAGCGTATCGAGTAAGGATTTGATCCGTTTGTTCGCAAAGAGGACATACTGGCGATAGAGGTCTTCTTCCACTCCTTCCGCTTGTTCTTTTTCGCTAAGCGCCCGGCCGTTGGCATCGAAGAGATACGGCGTGTGCGGTAGAAGTATATGGGCGAAGACAAACTTTGGTCCCTGGATATCCGGAGCCTTCTCCAGCGCTTGCAGTTGGTTGAGGATCCGATTCCGGTGTGCTTGCACTGGTGGATAGAGGCGGTCGATGACAGGGCCGGCCATGGTCGTGTTTAAGAGCAAGCGGGAGAAAGAGTCATAATCAAGTTTGTAGTAGTTGACGCTCTGATCGGCAAAGCGGTTGCTGTTCGTCGGCGGCCAGGCGGAACCGTAATGGATAAACTTGTAGCCCTGCTTTTTTAGGAAGCGCCAGACCTGATAGTCTTCGATCAGCTCTTCGACATCTTTTTGATCTTTGGCCTGCAAGTGGTAGTCCAGGTTGAGAGACGAGGACAAAGAGAGGTAGGTGATCGGATAGTTGGCCTGACTTTCTTCGGCCACAAAGAAACCTCGGTCGCCAAGGTAGTCCATAAAAGGGCGATTGTCGAAATCCAAGACATCGCGCAGGACCGGGGCGCTGGAATAGCGGTCGAAGACCAAGTAGTAGATATCCGGCGGCCCTTGATCCGGTGATTGGCTGGGGCTGGACTTGGTTTTGGCGGGCGCCTGGTCGATCTCGCGGGTGCGGATCGAGAGCGTTTCCTGGCGGGAGAGCTCGTAGTCTACAACCGTGATTAAGGGCATGACCAGCATGACCAGGGCCATGAAGTTAAGAAATTGAGTCAGTTTCCCAAGGTCGCGCTTGGTTCGGACCACGGCGATGGTGGCAGCCAGACCGATGAGCACCCAAGCTGCCAGTAGATAGCGGGCCGTTCCCACCGGACCCAGCAGGCCGGAACCAACCAACGAGTTATAGGCGTGTCCAAATGAAAAGAAGAGAAAGAGCCAGACGGTAGCGGCCAAAGCCCCTTTGATCGTTTGACGTAAGGCCAAGGAGAAGATTAAAAGGAGCACCCCAGCGGCGATCAGCGCCAAAAGAGATGGCCGAAGCAGGACCGTCGGCTCTACTTCCGTGATGTTAGCCGCCGTCAAGGACGCAACCGGAAAGAGCGCAAAGAGAAATGGATGGGCGAGCAGAGTCCTTTTCACAGTATTAAAACTTTAGTTCAGGCAGCACATTTGGGCAAGTGCCGCCATGGGCGCTGCTGCTTGCGATGATCGCAGCTAGGGGGTATAAAAGGGCCATGAGTGCTGCTAACAACCGCCCCGTACTGCTGGCCATGGCCGGCAGTCTCCGGGTAGATTCTCTCAACAAGAAGCTGGTCAAAGTAGCTGCGGCTGGGGCTTCGCAGGCCGGGGCCGATGTGACCTATGTTGATCTGACCGACTATCCATTGCCGGTGTTCAATCAAGATGACGAAGATGCTCATGGCCTTCCCGACCACGCCAAGCAACTAAAGGTGCTGATGAAACAGAGTGATGGTTTTATCATCGCTTCGCCGGAATACAATAGTTCTATCCCCGGAGGGTTCAAGAATATGCTTGATTGGGTGTCACGCGAGAGTGGCGGCGAGAATGTCCTGGAATGTTTTCGAGGGAAGACGGCCGTCTTAATGAGCGCCTCTCCCGGTCGGCTTGGTGGTCTGCGGGGGCTTTTTGCTCTGCGCCAGATGTTGCAAAATGTTGGCGTGATCGTCATCCCTGAGCAGCTGGCGGTCTCAAAAGCTGACGAGGCGTTTGCTTTCGATGGCTCCCTTATTGACCCACGCCAGCAGGCCCGGGTGGCGGCTCTGGGCCAAAAACTGTCTGAGCTGACCGCCAAGCTGAAAGGTTAAGGCGATGAAAAGCGTTACTGAGCATCTCTGGTTTGAAACCTCCACCAGGCGGGAATTCATCAACATTTCCGAGAGGGTGGCGGAGCTGGTCATAGGCAGCGGCATCCAAGAGGGACTCTGTCTGGTCAATGCCATGCATATCACCGCCAGCGTCTTTATCAATGATGCTGAGCCCGGTCTCTGGCAGGATTTTGAGGATTGGCTGCAGGAGCTGGCTCCGCACGAGCCGTTGTCGCATTACCGACACAACCTGACTGGTGAGGACAATGGAGACGCCCATCTTAAACGGACCATCATGGGCCGGGAGACGGTGGTGGCGATTACCGAGGGTCGGCTCGATCTTGGCCCATGGGAGCAGATATTCTATGGTGAGTTTGACGGTCGTCGGCGCAAACGGGTGCTCGTTAAGATCATTGGCGAGTAGGAGCCAACCGGAGGAGACATTGATGCAGACCGATCTATTCAACAGTTCTAGATATCTCGTGCGGCGCAAGGTCCTGAAGGTTCTGGGGGCTGCTTTTCATATCTACGAGCCAGACGGCAGACTGGCCTTTTATTCACAACAAAAAGCGTTCAAATTAAAAGAAGACATCCGCCTCTACACCGACGAAAGCATGAGTACCGAAGCGCTGGTGATCAAGGCCCGGCAGATACTTGATTTCTCTGCTGCCTATGACGTGGTCGATCCAGCGAGCGGCGAGAAGGTCGGAGCCTTGAAGCGTCAGGGTTTTAAGTCGATCCTAAAAGATGAGTGGATTATTATGGATCCGAGGGACAATGAGATCGGCTCCATACAGGAAGACAGCATGGTCATAGCGCTTGTCAGGCGCTTCATAATTGGGTTGATCCCCCAGAGTTTTCATGTCACCGTCGGTGGAGCCAAGGTCGGTGTTTTCAAACAGAATTTCAATCCGTTTGTTTCCAAGATAGACGTTGATCTTACTTTGGATAGAGACAAGCGGCTCGACCGACGATTGGCTCTAGCGGCGGCCGTGTTGCTCTGTGCGATCGAGGGCAAGCAACAGTAATCTAGGGCGAAGTTGTGTCCGTTGATCCGGTGGCGGTCGCATCTGTCGATCCCGTGGACGTCGTCTCTTCTGAAGTAGTGGTCGTCTGCGTCGGATCACTGGTGGTACTGCCGGTGACAGCACTTTCGGTAGTAGTGGTTTCGCTCGTATCCTCACTCTCAAAAGTTTTCTCCAAGGCCCTGGTCGCCTCGAGGACACTAGGCAGCGGAACTTCGTCGGCTTGAATTCCGCCGCCGAAGTCATATGTCTCTAAGACGGCCTCTGTGTTGGCCCGGTCAACAGTTTCGGGGTCGCCGCCGAGGTTGGTGGCGCCCACAAAAAGGCCCAGAGCGATAGCGCTGATAGCCGAGAAGATGATTCCCCATGTTTTGAGCTTTCTCCACCAGGGATCGGTTGGTATCTCTCGAACTTCGACCGGGGAGTCCACTTCTAAATCTAGTTTGGGCATGACCATCGTCAGGTCGTTCTCTCCATCGGGCTCCACCTTGATCTCAACTGGACTGGCCTCGCTAAGAGCGGCGAAGAAGTCGGTCGCCAAGGCGGGGGGTGGCGCCAGAGGGGATATCTCTCGGTAGGCTTCAGAGGCATCGGTCAACTCTTGGAGTGCTCGTCGGCAGCCGGCGCAACTATCAAGATGAGTCTTGACCTGTTTGATATCTTGCTCGGGTAGTTCTCCGTCAAGGTAGGCGGAGAGCCGGGGTAGCATCGCCGCGCGGTCCTCGGGTAAGTCCTGGGCCTCTTCGGGACCCTTCAGGGCTTCCTGGAACTTAGTCCGGGCCTCCATGAGGAGGTCGGCGACAGAGTCCTTGGGGACCTCCAGGGCTTGAGCGATCTCTCTGTACGACATCATCTCGATCTCTCGCAGGATCAGCGCGGCGTGCATCTCTACCGGCAGGTTGGTAGCTGTCCGCTGGATGTCGCTCAGTTCTTCACCAGCTGATTCCGTTGTCTTGCCTGTTTGCTGCCAGTCCAAGGCCAGACTGTGGGTGGCGCGGTGTAAGTAGACAGAAAAATCTACTTGTTTCGATCGCGGCAGAGCTTCATAAGCATTGATGAATGCTTGTTGGGCGATATTCTTGGCGTCTGTGCTCTGGCCGATGAGGGATAAGGCGAAATTATATATCTGGCTCTGATATCGGGTGAAGAGTTCCCCGTAGGCGGCGGCATCACCACCTTGGGCCGCAGCCACCAGTTGCTCGTCTGATCTGTTCATTCCTTGATCACGCCTCGATTCTACCATCATCCAGGCGCACTGGTTCGCTCCCGCCGGAATCTTCGGTCTCGTGCTAAGCTGACAAAATGAGCGAATTGGCTATTGATGCCCAAGGTGTCACCAAGAGGTTTGCTGATATCACCGCCCTTGATCGCGCCGACTTTACGGTAGAGCGGGGCACCATTTTTGGGCTACTGGGACCAAACGGGTCCGGGAAGACAACAGCGGTGCGCGTTCTCAACGGCATTATCGAGCCGAGCGAGGCCGGCAGTGTGACGATTCTCGGGTATGACTTGTCGCGGGACATCCAGGAGATCAGGCAGCGGGTTGGCGTTCAGACAGATGCCGCCCTCTATGAACGCCTGACGGCGCTCGACAATTGCCGGATCTTTGGTGAGATATTTGGGCTGCAACCGGCAGATGCTCGTCGACTGGCGTTGGAGCTATTGGAACAGTTCGACTTGGCTGATCGGGCCGGCGATAAGGTAGAAGGTTTCAGTAAAGGGATGAAGCAAAAACTGTCTATCGCCCGGGCGCTCATGGGGGACCCGGTGCTGATATACCTGGATGAACCGACTGCGGGGCTTGATCCGGAGGCTTCTTTCGAATTGCTCCGCTACATCACGGATGTCAGCGCCGACCGCTCCAAGACCTTCTTTATCACTTCCCACCGCCTCTTAGAGATGGAGACGGTCTGCGATACGGCTGCTATCTTGGTTGACGGTCGGGTTATTGCCCGCGGTTCTCCGTCGGAATTGATCGACCAAGCTACTGAGTCGTGTCGGGTACGGGTGTTTTTGGGGCGAGCGTCGGCTACGGGTGGTCGCGGGCGGGAAGATATCGAGCGCTTCGCGGTGGAGTCAGCCTACGTCAAATCAATGGAGGCCGGCGAGGATAGCTTACTATTTTGCTTGACCAAGCGGACTGATATTCCAGAGTTGATCAGGGCCCTGGCCGCTACCGGGGCCGACATATATTCGGTTAGGGAAGAATCGCTGACTTTGCAGGACGCCTATCTGGCCCTAGTCCGGGCTGACCGAGGATGAATCGACAGCGACTATGGGCCGTGATCCGTAAGGACCTGTTGGAAGTGTTGGGGACCGGCCAGATCTTGTGGCCGCTGATAATGGTGCCGCTGTCTTTCGTTATCCTGTTGCCGACGATGTTGATTTTCTCCGCCAGGAGCCTGGCTAAAGACCCTAACACCGCGCAGCTCATCGAGAATATTCCAGAGTTCCTCGGTCGCCAGCTAAGTGGGTTTAGTGAGCAGCAGATAATCGTCTATTTCATGCTGGTTTTTATCTTTTCATCGTTTTTCTTGATCATCCCGATAATGGTTTCTACTTTGATCGCCGCTAATAGCTTTGCCGGTGAAAAGGAGCGTAAGACCCTTGAAGGCCTGCTCTATACGCCGGTGACCGATCTGGAGTTGGTCGTGGCCAAGATCACTAGCGCCTGGTTGCCGGCGATGGCCGTCTCTTGGCTCTGCTTTGTGATCTATGGGGTGATCGTCAACGTGCTGGCATATCCTCTGTTCGGGCGCATCTTTTTTCCGACGCTCAACTGGTTCGCTTTAATGGTGGTCTTGGTGCCGGCAGTGGCTTTTGCTTCGATTGCCCTGGTAGTTATGATCTCGTCAAGAGTGCGCGGGTCTCAAGAGGCGAACCAGATAGCCGGCACCTTAGTCCTGCCCTTGGCGCTAGCGACAGTTGCTCAGTTTACTGGAGTGGTGGTCTTTAGCACGCCCGTCGTTCTGCTGGTCGGCCTATTGTTTACTGTGGTGGATATCGGGTTTCTCTACTTCATTATCAGAGGCTTTCACCGTGATCGGCTGTTGCGGTAAGGTCGTTTTTAGGTGATGAAGGGGTTCTTTTGCTCCGGTCCATCGATCGATTCTTGGTAGAAACGCGTTGTTTGTGACCCGAAAGTGCAGAAAACCACTGTTTCCAGTTCTGCTAGGTTGGGGAGTTCGCGGTTGACTGTATGGACGGCGATGTTGGCGGCGCGTTTCGGTGGAAACCCGTAAGCGCCGGTGCTGACAGCGGGAAAGGCAATAGTCTTAACTTGACGTTCCTTGGCCAACTGCAGACTGTGCCGGTAGCAGTCGGCCAGGATATTGGCCTCATTGGCGGCTCCGCCCCGCCAGATCGGACCAACGGTGTGTATGACGAATTTTGCCTGCAGATCGTAGCCCCCGGTTATCTTGGCTTCACCTGGCCGGCAGCCGCCAAGTTGTTTGCATGCCTCGTACAGTTTTGGCCCGGCCGCCCGGTGGATGGCTCCATCGACTCCACCCCCTCCCAGCAGCGAGGTATTGGCCGCGTTGACGATGGCGTCAACGTCTAGTTCAGTGATGTCGCCCTCAATGACGACCATGCGGTGGTCCATGCTCTAATAATATCAGACATGCGGGCTACAGAGATTGACTTTGATGCCTGGCGGACTAAAATTACGGGTGTGTCGAATGCGTCTCTGACTGATGAGGAGTTGGCTCGAGCTTTTGTGGCCGGGTCACACGGAGATTTTGCCCGCCTCGTCGACCGTTACGCCGGCTCTCTTTATCGGGTTATCTATCGCCTCTGCGGGTCTGCCGAGGAGGCTGAAGACCTCGTCCAGGA
>CAXMSJ010000012.1:0-4172 GCA_964196305.1 uncultured Acidimicrobiia bacterium | reverse complement strand
AACAAAACTCGATGAGCGTACGGCCCCACTCGCCTCACTCCTTGCGATAGCACTTCGTGTTCGTGCGAACGAACTCGATATCGCGCCTTCAATGATCGCCAACCGCAACGAACTCGAGAACCTTGCCGCCTGGTATTTATCTGATCGTGACGAATCCATGCCAGATATCATACTTCCAAGCGGATGGAAGTACTCCGTTGCTGGAGAGATGCTTCTTTCCGTTCTAGCTGGGCGTTACAGCCTATGCGCGAAGGCCGAGGCACCGTATGGTGTAGCACTAGTGCCACTCTCGCCTAGCGATGAGGCCCTGACCAGTCCAGATCAAATAGATTTGGCGCACGACGTCCCCCATAATTGATCACCCTGCGCCCCTAGTCCTTAGCGTAGTGGTCCCCAAAAGTGCCTGATAATCATTGCCAGTATTGCTACGACAACTAAGGCTGCCATCACAGCGAAAATCCACATTCTCGTTTCTAACAGCAAAACGATCACACTTGTCCCCCTCCACTGTCCAACCGCCTGTGTTTCATCGCAACCCACTGCGAAAACGGAAAAGAAAGCCTATCCTGCATTCTTCATCAGACAAGCCTACTCGACCTTGGCTAGCTCGTGTGGGTCGCTGAAGAAACTCACATTACCTGGAGTGGTTTGTACAGATGCTAGTAGGAGAAATAGAGCACTGCTGCTGGGGAATGAATTAAAGAACCTTCAACTTGCTTTCGGCTCCCTATTCATTTTTGACAGCCGGGATGGCCACTGAGAATGGGTTATCTCCGTCTCCAGTCATCTTCCCGCTGAAGATATATGCGGGCACATAGAAAGTGAATCCACGATCGTCATAGGATTGCAGATACCCCATCTTGACCTGATCGACCTCAATGACAATCGGGTCTGGCTTAGCGGGCGGCTCAGTTTCGGCGGTGGGCGGTTCAGCTGGCTCCCCGACCGTGCCTGCAGTCCCCGACCCGGCGTTTTCGGCTTCGGAGTCCTCAGCAGCCCCGCCAGGATCTTCTACGGTGGGCAAAGATTGGATAGGGGTATCGGGGTCTGGCTCGACAAAGTCATCTGGAAGATCCGAGGACACCGGCCGTTCGCCCGGCGCTATCATCGGTTCGGGCATGCCCAACGGTTCAGGCACGCCCATGGCCGGTCCTCCGAGGTAGGGGCCACCACTGATCGCGTCGAAAGCGGTTTCAGGTCTGATTAGCGGGTATTCTGACTCTTCTAGCGGCCCCGGTATCTCCCCGGAAGCGCTCATTATCGCCCCATTTGGACCAACCGTTACCGAGACGACATACTGATTAACTTCGCCGCTGTATCCGACCAGCTCAAAGCGGCCTAGTTTCCGGCCAAAATTAACTTCCATAACCGGAGGAGTTTGTGGGGGCGCACCAATCTGCGGCTCACTTGTCACCACTCCGGCGTCATCTGGCCTAATGGCGATCGTGCTGATGGCTCCGCCGGACCCAAAAACCGGCTCCAGATGATCCGGCGGCAAGAGGCCCTTGTTGTCGAGAAAATCGACGGCGGCCTGGCGTGCTTCACTTTCCGTCGGGGCCTCGCCCGCGCTTTTGTAAATCTTCTCCGTGAGTCCTTCATCATGATACGAGAAGGTTGTGGCACCCCCATAAATCTCTAGTGATTTCCCACTATCCTGATCATAAAATCGATAGTAATTGGGTCGCTCGCCCACAGGTTGGTCCAGCGGAGCTTCAACGTCAGGCTCCGGTAGCATCTCGACTTCAATGTCAGGCTCCTCTTCGACTGGCTCCGCTCGAGTCTCCGCGGTACTCGCGCTCCCGGCGCTGCCTTCAACGGCTTGTTCTTCAGTTCCCACGGGTCTGATCGGCTCGGCCGGTTGGGGCTCTCCAGTCAAACCAAACTTAGCGGCCAGCGCTTTAGTTTCTGCCAAATCAGTTTTATCGTCCGCTCGTCGATAAACGAGCATGGCCTCAGGGAGATCCGGCCAGTCGCCACCAGTCCATTTGTACTCATACTCCGGTTGCTGAAAATCCCCGTTGTCGACTGGTAACCCCAGCGCCTCGGTCTTAGCCATCATCATCTGTGCCATCGCCGGCAGCTTTCCAAACGCTTCTTTATTATTCTCTGTTGGTGACTCAGTTAAAAGACTGGACACCAGCAGCCCGGCGACCAGTATGACCAGCGCCCCGGCAAAACCAATTATCGATCGCGTCTTTGTAGCTCTTTTTTCAGCAGTCATTTAGAATCCTTTCTCGCCCCATTAGCATATCAATTTGACGCGATTTTTCACTAAAAGTTCCCAAGAAAAATATGTTTTAAGATATTTAACGATCATCATCAGCGCATTTTTCCGGACTTTCGCCGGTACCCAATCCTGGTGTGGTAGGGGCAATTTCTGCAGGTATCATTCATCGTCTGAGCGGCTCTGTCTAACGAATTTCTAATCCACGTCCGTAATTCTCAGCAATCAAGGTCAGGAGAATCATCCAAAGAGCGCTGACTAAAGCGCCTCGTTTCACGTCTATCTCTTAGATAGATCGTGATCAGTGAGGCTTTGGTATATCGGAGCTGTTAAGTCCTCGGATGCTACCTAGGAGCGTCTGCAGTCATAACACACATCGTCATGAACCAGGTTGTCTTGGTTCCAGACTACGGTCATACAGTCCTCGCACAACTGTCTGCCACACTTCGGACACGCCTGGTCGACACTTGAGCTCTCGCATCTTGCACACCCTGCCATAAACTCCCCCATTTATCGCCAGCAAGCTCTTTCGGTAATTATAGTATTGATAGTCCTGATATCAAGCCGTCGATGTTTATTTGCAGAGCAGAGACTACCCTCCCTAAGTAATCGACCGCTTTTGCTATACTAAAGCTAGCAATCCTACCTGCCCATATCCCTTTTGAAAGGACGTGTTTCAGTTGAAAGAGAAACTGAGAAAGAAGATGGCCATAAACGGCGTTACCATTCTGTTGTCAGCTCTGCTCTTAATTACATTGTTGGCAACACCAGCCGCTGCTAGGATCTTCGTTACCAGCATCGATATCGTTGACCGTAGTATCCAAGCCGTGGATATCGCTACTGGCGCTATCAAAACATGGAAACTCGGGGACGGCGCCGTTACTTCCTCAAAGATTAGGGATGGCGGGGTTCGAAGGGCTGACATCGAGAATGCGGCCATTAACAAAGAGCATATTGCCACTGGCGCGGTTAACTCCTACAAGATACTTGATAGATCTGTAAAAACTGAAGACATTGCCACTGGCGCTATCAAGGCGTGGAAATTGAGCGATGGAGCGGTTACTTCCGCAAAGATCCTCGATGCCGGAGTTCGTTCTGTTGACATCGCTAAGGCGGCTATTTACAAAGAACATATCGCCACTGGCGCTATCAATACGTACAAAATCCTGGACGGCTCAATCAAGAACATCGATATTGCCGCCAGCGCTGGAATCTCCGCCTCAAAGATCAACTCAGTTGGACTCGATGCTGACACACTCGATGGGAAACATGCCAGTGCTTTCGCTACAAGCGGACATGACCACGATAGTGCCTACTCTGCTCTCGCACACAACCATGACCTAAGCTATGCAAGTTTAAACCACAGTCACGACAGTTCTTATTCAGCCTCTGGACATGATCACGACGCTGATTACTACACAAAGGATGAGGCTCACTTCAACCACTACACGAAGAGTCAATCAGATACGAACTTTGCGGCAAGTGACCATTCGCATGACACAACAGTGACTACGCATCTCTCAATCTCAGCTACAGGCGTTCTTCCACGAATTGAGTGGGCGGACAAAGCAGAAAGGCTTTTGGGCGAGATCTGGAGCAGCGGCTCAAGCTCGACCAACCCGCACTTTGAAGTCCCGGTGGCTTTGCCTCATGGAGCCGTTGTCACAAAGTTTCAATATGTCGCAAGAGACAATAGTGGAGCAGCAACATCGAATGCCTGGCTATATAGGTCAGATACCGAGAACGTGTTGACTGAAATGGCCACTGTCTCGACAACAGACAGTGCTTCATGGCAGGTATTCGAAGATAATACGATTGTTAGTCCTACTATCGATAACAGTCAGAACGCATATTTTATTGCGGTAAACCTGAACGAAGCTGCAGGAAGCGATCTCAAAGCTGGAAAGTTCATAGTCACCTACAGTTACTCTAACCCGTGAGCCTAGGC
>CAXMSJ010000011.1:0-14680 GCA_964196305.1 uncultured Acidimicrobiia bacterium | reverse complement strand
GATGAAGCCTATCATGAGTATGTGACAGACTCTGGCTATCGGTCGTCACTGGCTCTTCGAGCGGCATATCCGAATGTCGTTATCATGCGCACATTTTCTAAGATTTATGGGTTGGCTGGGCTGCGCATTGGCTATGGCGTGGCATCACCCCTGATTGTGGAAGCGATCGACAAAGTTCGAGAGCCTTTCAATGTCAATTCGGTAGCTCAAATTGCTGCTGAGCGTAGCTTGGATGCAAAAGCCGAGATAAATGAGCGTGCCCTCAAGAATGCTGTTGAGCGCGATTTTGTCGAGGATCGGTTGGACGCGTTGTGCTTTGCTCGAGCCCGTTCGCAGGCAAACTTTGTTTATTTCGACAGTGGCCGACCGGCCACAGAGTCGTTCAAAGTGCTTCGGGACGCCGGGGTGATTGTCCGGCCGATGGCGGGCTCGTTTCTGCGGGCCACTCTGGGCACGCGAGCTGAGAATGAACGCCTGGTGGCAGCACTAGCGGTGTTGGCGTCATCAGACCCAAGGCCGTTCGAGGAATCTGACGCCGCTTCTAGCTAATTAGCGCTGCGCCTGCTAATCTATATGGCATTTGTAGTGCCGTTAAGACACCGTTCAGCCAAGCAGAAATTGGTTGCAAAAGGGGGAAACAGCGATGATGGTCGTCATGAAAGCGGGAGCGACAGAGGAGCAGATCCAGCACCTTGTCGACCGGCTTGAAAAATCCGGGCTCGGCGCACACCTCTCCCGGGGTGATTTCAAGACTGTTATTGGTGTCATTGGGGATCGCGAGAAGATTGCCGACCTGCCTTTGGCGGCTGCACCGGGTGTTGAGAGCGTTATTCCTATCCAGAAACCATATAAGTTTGTTAGTCGCGAATTCCGTGAGGAAGACACCGTGCTGGACATTAAGGGCAGCAAGATCGGTGGAGAGCACTTTGCTGTGATTGCTGGGCCTTGTTCCGTGGAGACGGAAGAGCAGATGAACAAAGCGGCGGAGCACATTAAGAAAGAGGGGGCAACGTTCTTGCGCGGCGGTGCCTTCAAGCCCCGGACCTCTCCATATAGCTTTCAAGGCTTGGGAGAATCAGGGTTGAAAATGTTGTCAGGTGCCGGTCGTGCGGTTGGATTGCCGGTTGTAACGGAACTTCTTGATGTTCGCGACCTCGATATCGTGGCTGAATATGCAGATGTTATCCAGATCGGCGCCAGGAATATGCAGAACTTTGTGCTCCTGCTCGAAGCCGGTAGCGCTGGAAAGCCGGTCATCTTGAAACGAGGGTTTGGTGCCACTGTTGAAGAGACCTTGATGGCAGCCGAGTATGTGGTAAAAGGCGGCTCTAGTCAGGTGATCCTTTGTGAGCGGGGAATCAAAACATTTGAGAATTCGACTCGAAATACGTTGGATCTCAGCATGATCCCGGTAGCCAAGCGGAGCAGCCATTTACCGGTAATTGTCGATCCGAGTCACGGGACGGGCAAGAACTACCAGGTGGCGCCGATGTCTCTGGCCGCGTTGGCCGCCGGCGCTGATGGCGTCATGGTCGAAGTCCATCCTTCTCCGGAAGAGGCTTGGTGTGACGGACCTCAATCACTAAACTTGCAAGCGTTTTCAGATCTGATGGCTAAAATCAGGCCGATCGCGGCAGTCCTCGAGCGCAAAATCTAGAGATGCCGGCTCCCTTGCGAGTGGCGATTTTCGGACTTGGCCTGATCGGCGGTTCCCTTGGCTTGGCATTGAAGAGGCTCGATCCACCCCCTGACATCTCCGGCTATGATGTCGACCAGTTGACTATGGCGGCGGCGCTGGCAGCTGGGGCTGTGGATCGTACGGTCGAAGATGTGCGGGCGGGATGCAGCGGGGCCGATTTTATTTTCATTGCTACGCCTCTTAACGTTATTCCAGAAGTAATCAAAGATATTGCCGGTGCCGTCGAGCCGAAAACGATAGTGACCGACGTCGGCAGTACGAAAAAGACAATCGTCGAAACCGCAATGGAAGCGCTTTCTGCACCGGCAAATTTTATTGGCGGTCACCCCATGGCCGGTTCTGAGCTTGGTGGTTTCGAGAGCGCTACGGCTCTGCTTTTCAAAGAGGCGGTTTATGTTTTAACGCCGACCAGCATGACGAGTCCGGAGGCTTTTCAGGGTCTCCATGCTCTGCTGACGAGGCTGGGCGCCAGGGTGATGGCCCTTAGTGTCGAAAAACATGACGAGGTGGTGGCGGCCGTTAGTCATCTGCCGCATGTGTTGGCGGCGGCCCTGGTCAATCATGTGGCCACGGTCGAAGAAGGGGTGGAGAACCGACTGCTTTTTGCAGCCGGTGGTTTCCGTGACACTACCAGAATAGCGGGTAGTAACCCAGATTTGTGGGTCGATATTTGTCTCGACAACCGCGAGGCGATCATGGTGAGCATAGATAAGTTTCTTGACGTTTTGATGGCGGCACGGGGGCATATCGAGCGCAGCGACGGCGACGGCTTGCGCACCCTTTTGGCCTCAGCGAAGGAGCGGCGCCTTTCGATGTCGATCGGTGAAGCGACTCCGGTGTCACTGCGTGAGGTCGATGTGGTTGTCAGTGACAGGCCGGGCACTATCAGCGAGATCACCAGGACCTTTGGTCAGTTGGGGTTGAACATCGAGGATATTCGGATCGTCCACCTCAGTGGCGACAGAGGGGTTATCAAGTTGATGGTCAGTGATGACCCCCAGTTCGACCGGGCGTTACAGCGCTTGCGAGAGTATGATTTTACAGTCGTCGTCAAAAAATAGTCCACCGCTTTTCTTTCTTCTGCTTGCTCTAGGTCTGGCTTTTGGGCCACTGGTCTATTTGTCACGGAGCGAACCGTTACTTATAAAACAAGTTATCGGCATCATTGTTATCCTCCTGGCCGCCCTGGTATGGCTGCTGGTTACGGCCCGGCACTCCTTATCAGTGCGGGTTGATCTAGATCTCGGTTTGTGGCTGGGCATTCTAGGGTTGTCAGTCGCGGCGACCCTGGCCGCTGCCGACCAGACGATCGCTATCCACGGCGTCTACGCGCACTACCAAGGGATACTTTCTTTGGGGGCTTTATCCATCTCCTTCTTGCTTTGGAAACAGGCCGATTGGCAGTCGAAGATACTCCAGGTCTTTTTGGTGTTACTAGTGGTTGGCGCTGTCGCTCAAGCGCTACTCGCTTTGGCGCAGATGGGGGCGGCAGCTTTCGGCTCTCAATTGATGGGAGTCGGGGTCCGCTCTATCCGGACTTCGGGTACCTTTGGAAACCCTAATGTTTTTGGCTCGTATATGGTGCCCATGACGCTGCTATCCATCGCTTTGGCGCAGATTGTCTCAGCCAGACACAAGAAGCTCATTTACGCCTCGACTGTATTGATTCTTTTGGCTTCCCTGTCTACCTTGTCCCTCTCAGTATGGCTGGCTTTCGGGGTTACCGGAGTTATTCTCGTGATCGACCGCTGGCGCCGGGGCGGCGTTAACCGGCGGTTTTTACTTACCCTGTTAGCAGCAGTTCTCCTAATTGTCGCCTTTTTTCTGTTCACTGAAAGTGGTTTGACCCGCCACGGCATTGTGGAGCGGATCAACAGAGCTGCCACTGTTTCCGGCGGTGGCGCCGGCAGCCGGGTGCAGCTTTGGAAAGCCGGGGCAAGGCTGATTGTCGCTCGGCCGATAGTGGGTTGGGGTCCAGACAACTTTCGCGTGGCGGCTCCGGGGGCAGGCTTGCTGGGCGGAGTGATCGAGTTGCCGGCTCATCCACACAATCTCTTAATGGAATTCGCCGTCAACTTTGGCTTGCCGGCCGCGCTTCTTTTGGCTCTCTTGATCATGAGGGCTATCTACCGTTTTTGGAATCGTCCCCAGGCTGGGGCTTCCCACGATTGGGGTGCGGATGCAAATCTCTGGTTGGGGGCGGCTATCATCAGCCAGCTGGTTATCATCCTGACTCAATCACTCAACTTTATTCCTTTTATGCTCTTACTGGCTCTTTTATCTGCTCAGGCTGGCGTTGCGTCTGCGGTATCGGGGCGCTCTTTTATGGTTCCGGCGTCGGTCCGTTCGATGCTGGCGGTCGCGGTCGCTCTACTATTGGCTGGGTCAGCCGCCGGCGGTTGGCGGCGACTAACGGCTGAGTCGGCCTACCGTCGTAGCCTCTCGGTCTCAGAACTTCAAGCTCCGTCTGTTACCTGGGCCGAGCGGGCCGTTCTGTATAACCCCAACATAGCCGTCTATCGGTATCGCCTGGCTCGGATATACTTGGCCCGCCTCGAAGCGCATGGAAACGAGAAAGACTACCGTCAGGGTCTTAAGGTGGTCGTTGCCGGCCGAAATAGCCGGCCGCTTGACCCCACCCCGTGGCTTATTGAGGCCAGGTTGCATCAGGCTAGAGGAGCTACCGGTAGTGTCGAAGCGGCGCAAAGCGCGGCTGAGAGAGCCCTTAGGTTACACCCACGATCAGCACCGGCTCGCCGGGTTCTCGGTGATCTGAGCCTGCGTACCCGTGACTACCAGGCGGCGGCCGATCACTATACTCACGCCGTCAATTCCGATCCGACATCCTATTATGTCTGGCTCCATCTCGGCCAGGCCAGATATAAGGGTCGGGATCGGCCAGGGGCGCTGGCGGCCTACACCCAGGCTCGCCGTTTGCGACCTAGTAGTCGGACGGCCGCACTCATGATCTCCCTGATCAAAGCACGAAATGCCCAGGAGAGCGGGATTAAGGCGGAGTTACAACGAGCGATCAAGATAGCCGAGGGCATCCTCAAGGAGCAGCCGCATAATCTGACGGCTGCCCTGATCGTGGCCGACTCATATTTTGAGCTCAAAGACTATACTCAGGCCGTCGCCAGCTACGCCGCGGCGGTCGGGATCCGCCCACGGTCGTTTTACGTTCGCTACCAGGAGGGAAAAGCCCTTCAGCGTGTCGGTCGGCAGAAGGAAGCGCTTGAGGCCTATAGGGAAGCTGTTAAGATTAAACCAGATAGCTCAGGGGCGCTGATCGAGATCGAGAAAATAGAAGACGAATTGGGGATTAACGATGAATAATGTTGTCCGGCGTTGTCCGTCGGCGGTGGCCGGTCGGGTGCGAGTGCCCGGCGATAAATCTATCACACACCGCGCTCTACTCTACTCCGCCCTAGCGGATGGACAAGCCAGGGTACGCAATCTCTTGGCTTCCGCCGACTGCCTGGGTACGGTGGCCTGCCTGCGTGCGCTGGGCGTAGATATTGAAATACTCCCGATACCAGTGGATGATCCCTTATCTGGACCGGAGGCGATCGTTATCGGTCGGGGCTTATTTGGGCTGGCTGAGCCCCACAACATACTCGATGTCGGGAACTCCGGGACAGCTCTGCGCGTGCTTCCGGGGGCTCTGGCGGGCCAGCCGGACATGATAGCCGTTCTAACAGGTGACGATTCTATCCGTAGTCGTCCGGTTGATCGCATTATCAAGCCTTTATCATTGATGGGAGCCCGGATAGAGGCCAGAGCCGGTGGGCGCTTGGCTCCATTGGTGGTGATGGGTGGGGCGCTAACGGGGATCGAATACCAGCTTCCAATGGCTAGTGCACAAGTGAAAACCGCCATTCTAACAGCCGGCTTACTCGCTGATGGAGAAACGGTGGTGGTCGAACCGGTCGTCTCGCGCGACCACACTGAGATAATGCTGGGTTATCTGGGAGCGGCAATTGCAGTCGAGCCGCTGGGCTCAGGCGCGCCGGAGACAGCCGGACGCCGGATTACTATAACCTCAGCTCCTTATGGAGCTCAAGACATAGATATTCCTGCCGATATCTCGTCAGCTGCCTTTTTTATCGCTGCCGGCATCCTGGCCGGTGAAGACAGCGTGACCGTGGTCGATGTCGGACTTAATCCCACCAGAGCGGGCTTTTTGGAAGCCCTCTCCATGATGGGCGCCGAGATCAGCGTGGATAGCGTGCGCACGTTATCGGGCGAAGTGGTCGGCGAGGTTACCGCCACTCGAACGAATTTACAGGGAGCTGAGATCGGCGGGTCGATGATACCCAGACTCATCGATGAATTGCCGCTTTTGGCCCTTTTAGCCACACAGGCTGAAGGACGCACGATTGTTAGGGACGCCTCTGAGCTCAGGGTGAAGGAGACTGATCGCATCACTCTAGTCGCAGCCGAGCTAAACCGTTTGGGTGCCGATATTACCCCAACGCCCGATGGCTTTGTGATCGAGGGGCCAACCCTGCTCAAAGGGGCAGTCGTTCGCAGTCATGGAGACCATCGGCTAGCCATGATGTTGGGCGTCGCCGGTCTCGTGGCCGAGGGCGAGACTGTTATCGAAGGTGGCGAAGCGGTAGATGTCTCTTTTCCCGATTTTTTTGACCGGCTTGACCTGATAAGTCTGGCCTGAAGATTCGTGATAGAATCATCGGACTATGAATCGTCTACGGTGGATTCTGGCGAGCATTCTCATCTTAGCGGCTGGGGCGTTTTTCCTGACCGCTACAGTCTACACCGACTGGTTATGGTATAAATCACTCGGTTATGAGCGTCTCTTTGTCCGGGGCTGGCTGTATCGCGCCGGCGTCGGCGGCGTTTTCGGACTGATCGCGACAGTTTTCCTAGCGATTAACGTCTACCTGGCGCGCAAGCTCTCCCCAAATTCCAGATTCATCTCGCCCAATGCGCAGTTGGAGCAGTTCATTTCGACTACCAGGAAATATTTTGACACCTATTTCACCTTGGCTGCTTATACAGCTTCTGTCGGGATGGGGGTGATCGCCGGTGTTTCCATGGGCGCCTCCTGGGAGCCCTGGCTCCGTTACTTTTTTGCCGTTCCGACCGGCACCATGGATCCACTCTTCGATCGGGACATCAGCTTCTATTTATTCACTCTGCCGGTGGTTGAGATCGTCTTGGGGTACGCTTTCCTCTTAATAGTCGTGGCGGCCGGTCTAGCGGCTTTTATTCATCTAGTCAGAGGGACGTTTAACCTCACTCAAGGACTGCGGGCAGTCTATCCGCGCGGAGCGGCGCATTTGGCGGTATTGGCGGGCCTTTTGATGGTCGTAGTTTCGCTTAACTGGTGGGTGGCCGCCCATAACCTGCTTTATTCTCCTCGGGGCGCTGTCTTCGGCGCCGGTTATACAGACGTCAAAGTGTTGCTGCCGGCGTATCGTTTTCTGCTTTATGTCGGTCTGTTTACGGCCGTGTTGATCGTGGTGGGCGGCGCGCTCCGTCGGTGGACCTTGCCGCTGGCCGGTCTGGCTGTTATCGGGTTGACGGCGGTAATCGGAACGGCCATTCTGCCGACTATTGTCCAGCAGTATCGGGTATCGCCTAATGAGATCGCGCGAGAGAAACCCTATATCGCCCGGAACATCAAACATACACGGGAGGCGTTCGGTCTAGATAAAGTGACACGGCAGTCGTTTCCCGCCAAAGGCAAACTGACCCCTAAGACTCTCGCCAACCACCAGGAGACGATCGACAGCATGCGGTTATGGGACTGGCGACCGCTGAAAACGACGTACAGCCAGATCCAGGAGATCCGTCTCTACTATAAATTCAACGATGTCGATTTAGATCGCTATGTAATCGATGGAAAATACCGTCAGATAGCTCTGTCGGCCCGCGAGATAGACGTAACTCAGTTGCCGGAAACCGCTCGTACGTGGGTCAATGAGCATCTAGTTTACACGCACGGCTATGGGGTGGTCGCGAGTCCGGTCAATAAGATAGCCGGAGAGGGTCTGCCGGAGCTGATAATCAAAAACATCCCACCTAAGAGCTCGACGGACCTAAAAGTGACTCGTCCCGAGATCTATTACGGGGAGTTGACCAATAACTATGTGTTGGTCGGGACAGAGACCAACGAATTCGATTTTCCCGCCGGAGAGAAGAACAAATATGCGAGTTACTCTGGGCGGGGCGGGGTGCGGCTCAGCAACTATTTGACGAAACTTGCTTTCGCTTACCGTTTTGGGACGGTCAAGCTGGTCTTAAGCGATGCCTTGACGCCAAAGAGCCGGGTACTCTTCAACCGGAGTTTAAAGGGGCGCTTGGGGGCGCTGACGCCTTTTATCACTTACGACGCCGATCCCTATCTGGTTATAGCTGATGGTCGGCTTTACTGGATGATCGATGGCTATACAGTCAGCAATAGATATCCTTACTCCAAACCGACGGCAGGCGGATTCAATTACATTAGCAATTCAGTCAAGGCTGTCGTTGATGCCTACGATGGTAGTGTCGATTTTTTCGTGGCCGATCCCGACGATCCGATTATCAAAACTTACTCTGCTGCCTACCCCGGCACGTTTAAGCCCCTTGATCAGATGGACAAGACCCTGCTCGAGCATATTCGTTATCCTGAGACACTCTTTCGGACACAGGCGGAGGTTTTCACTTCCTTTCATATGACCGATCCTCAGGTCTTTTATAATAAAGAGGATCTATGGGAGACGCCCCAGGAGATATATCAAGCCGAGACCCAGCCAATGGATCCCTACTATGTCATCATGCAGTTACCCGGAGAAAAGCAGACCGAGTTTGCGCTGATCTTGCCCTTCACGCCAACCAACAAGAATAATATGATCGCCTGGTTGGCTGCCCGTAGCGATGCCCCCAACTACGGCGAGCTGACTTTGCATACTTTTCCAAAGGATAAACTTGTTTATGGGCCACTCCAGATCGAAGCGCGGCTTGACCAAAATCCGGATATCAGCCGACAGCTCAGTCTCTGGGACCAGCGTGGTTCGCAGGTCATCAGGGGCAACCTTCTAGTTGTCCCGGTCGGGGAGAGCCTGCTATTCGTTGAGCCCATCTATCTTCAAGCTGAAGCAGGGCAACTGCCGGAGCTAAAGCGTGTAGCTGCCGGGCTCGGTGAAAAAGTAGTCATGGAGGCCACTCTTGAGGAGGCTCTGACGGCACTGCTCGGGTTCGATAGTGGCGCAGCAAAAGAGGCAGAAGAAGATACCGCTCCGGCAGGTCAGCCGGGAGAGACATCCAAGGATGAGGCGACTGGGCTACCGGCCGGAGTCGTTGAAGAGGCCGCCAGGGCTCTTGAGCAAGCCGAGAAGGCACAAAAAGACGGCGATTGGGCAGAATACGGCCGTCAGCTCGAGAACCTCAGGGATCTTCTCAACCCCCAATAAGTTATACTCCAGCTATGATTATCACGATTGACGGTCCCGCCGGCGCGGGGAAGAGTACGGTGGCCAAGGCTGTCGCCAAGCAGCTGGGCTTTGGCTATCTTGATACTGGGGCGATGTACCGGGCCATCACTTATAAGGCGCTCGATACAGCCACGGAAATCAAGGACGATCAGGCTCTCGGTGATTTGACCGCCGCGCTCCGTCTAGAACTTGAAGACTCCCATATTTTTGTCGATGGAGTTGACGTGACTGAAGAGATCAGGTTGCCGCGGGTCGGGAACGCTGTCTCGATCGTCTCCAGTGCTCCGTCGGTCCGCGAGCAGATGGTTGATAAGCAGCGCGAAGTAGCGGCGGTCGCGGCAGATGTGGTGGTTGAAGGGCGTGATATCGGCACAGTGGTGTTCCCGGGGGCTGAAGTGAAGATATTCTTGACGGCAGGCTCCGGTACAAGGGCGGAGCGACGGTTGGCTGAGCTGCGAGCAAAAGGCCTAGCGGTGGAGTCCGAGGCCATCCGGCGCGAGATCAAAGAACGCGACCGTCTTGATTCCGGGCGGACGGTCAGTCCGCTGGTCCAGGCGGTAGATGCTCACCTGATCGATACGACCGACAAGACCGTTGTAGAGGTAGTCGCGGAGATCACCAAGCTGGCTTCGTCAACAGGGAGTCAGGCATGATGGTATACGCTCTAACAAAGATCATTCTATTCCCGCTGTTCAAGCTCTTTTACCGGTTCAGGGCCGAAGGCCAAGAGCATGTACCCGCCGGCCCGGTGGTGCTAGTGGCCAACCATCAGAGCTATCTCGATCCAATAGTGGTGGGGCTGGCCCTCTCGCGGCAAGTCTACTTTGTGGCCAAAGAGGAACTTTTCCAGGTGCCGTTTTTTGGTTGGTTTATCCGTCAACTGCATGCCTTTCCTCTTAAACGCGGCGGCGCCGACCGTCAGGCACTCCGGACGTCTCTGGCGCATCTCAAGGCCGACCGCTTGGTATTAATCTTTCCTGAAGGGACTCGCCACCGCGAGACCGGTGTCAGCGACGGCATGCCTGGCGCTGCTTTCATTGCCTATAAAGCCGGGGCACCTCTGGTTCCCACGGCGATCAAGAATACTGAAAAAGTCTTTCCTACCGGTACGCGCCTGCCCCGGTTTCCGCGGCTCTCCGTTAGTTTTGGGGCTCCTATCAATCTTGATAAAACACGTGACAAGAAGGTCGTGATCGGCGAAGCCACTGATCGGCTCATGGGTGATATCGATGATTTATTAGGAGAAGTGAGCGCGTGAAGGTGCGCGTTGCCGAGCAGGCTGGTTATTGCTATGGAGTCGAGCGGGCTTTGCGTTTGACCAGTGAGGCGGCGGAAAGTGACCGCAAACCGATCCATACTTTGGGGCCTATTATCCACAACCCCCAAGTGGTCGAAGAGTTCGCCGCCAAGGGCGTCCGCCACGTTAGCAGCCTTGAGGGTTTAAGTGGCGGGACGATCATTGTTCGGACGCATGGGGTTGACCCAGAGGTTATTGCGCGGGCTGATGAGATGGGGCTCTCGACTGTCGATGCCACCTGTCCGTTTGTTGCTAAAGCGCAGCAGCGAGCCGCTGCTCTGGTGCGGGACGGATACAGCCTGGTAGTAGTGGGCGAAAAAGAGCACCCTGAGGTAGTTGGTATTCTGGCTTGCGCTCGCGGGCAAGCGACAGTCATTGAGCGGGCTGAGGAGGCCCAGGGGATCCAGGGTGATCGGATTGGCATCGTGGTACAGACGACCCAGTCGGTCGAGAATCTCCGTCAGATCGTCGGAGTCTTGTTGACCCGGGCGGCGGAATTGAAGGTTTTCAACACCATTTGCAGCGCTACAACTAAGCGCCAGGAGTCGGCCAAGGTGCTGGCTGAGGAAGTAGATATGATGATCGTGGTTGGTGGAAAGAACAGTGCCAATACTTCCAGGCTGTCCCAGATATGCCGAGATACCGGTACGGTTACGCACCATATTGAGACGGCCAAAGAACTGCGTCCGGCGTGGACGTCCGACGTGGAGACCGTCGGAGTGACAGCTGGGGCTTCGACGCCGGAATGGTTACTTCAGGAAGTCATCGAGACCTTAAAGGTAACAGGCTAAATGTTGCCAGTGAAGACGGGGGCGATCGTTAGTGAAATCGAGCCGGGTGGGCCGGCGGCCGCAGCCGGCTTGCGCCCAGGGGACCGAGTGATAGCAGTGGATGGTATTCACCCACGTGACATTATTGATTGGCAACTGCTTACCACCGAGCCCGCCATTGAAATTGAATATGAACGCGATGACCTGCACGCTCGGGCCTTGCTGGAGTCCGACGACTTCGGTCGCCTGGGAGTTTCTTTTGAGAGCAGCGTTTTCGACAGGCTCAGGACGTGTAGTAATCATTGTGCCTTTTGCTTTGTCGATCAGTTACCTCCCAAGTGTCGGGAGACGATGAGAATAAAAGACGATGACTTCCGACTCTCGTTCCTATATGGGAACTTTGTCACACTGACCAATCTGACCGATTCGGATCTGGAGCGCATCGTAGCGGACAGGTTGTCCCCGCTATATGTCTCCCTGCATACTCTTGATCCAGGATTGCGCCGGCGTCTGCTCGCACCCCCCGCTCGGGATCGTGCTCTCGAGCGGCTAGCGGCTCTGCTGGACGCGGGAACCGAGATACATATTCAAATAGTAGTCTGTCCAGGTTTGAATGACGGGGATGAATTAACAGCGACACTGGATGGCCTGCGGGACCGCTTTCCGGGGACGACCTCGGTCGGACTGGTTCCAGTGGGCCTGACTGGCCACCGCCAAGGACTCCCGGCTCTCCGTCCGTTTAGCGCTGGGGAAGCGAGAGCACTGATCGAGGAGGTGGAGGCCCGGCAAGATCGCTATCGTGCCCAGGAAGGCGTGGCTTGGGTCTATGCGGCAGACGAGTTTTATTTAATGTCAGGTCTTGAAGTGCCGCCGGCGTCCGGATATGACAATTTTCCTCAAATAGAGAATGGCATCGGTCTGAGCCGGGTGTTCCTGGATGAGCTGACAAAAGAATGTCAGAGTCGAGATTTGCCTAGTCGCTCAGAGAGAACAGTTGATATTGTTACGTCACGGCTGGGGTCGGCAATTCTACGTTTGGCGGCTGAGAAGATCGAAAAAACTCTTGGGGTCAGGTTGAGGGTTATTGAGGCCGCCAATGTTTGGCTCGGCGGGGCCGTCAGTGTGGCCCCTCTGTTGTCCGGCTCTGATATTGAAGTAGCGTTGCGGGCTGCCGGGGCAGCCGGACCCGTTCTTTTCCCGGCCCATTGCCTTAATGCTGATGGTCTTTTCCTCGACAACCTTACTCCGGCTGAGATCGAGAAGCGGATTGGCCTGGAGTTGGTCGCGGTCGTACCCACTGGGCGTGGGCTAATGGAAGCTGTGTTGTCCGCGGGGAGACAAGATGGCTAGGCCGATTGCCGCCATCGTTGGCCGGCCGAATGTTGGGAAATCGACCCTCGTTAATCGACTGGCTGGTGGGCGACGGGCTATCGTTGATGAGACGCCGGGAGTCACTAGGGATCGAAACTATATAGAAGCTGACTGGAACGGTCGCGAGTTCATCCTGATCGACACTGGTGGAATTGATCTAGCCGATCATGAGCCGATGGCTAGTGCGATAAAAGACCAGGCACTGGCGGCTGTGGCTGAAGCTGACTTAATTGTTTTTGTCGTCGATGGACAGACAGGACCAGTTGGTCCGGACGAGGAGATCGCCGGGATATTGCGGGAGAGCCGCAAGCAAGTGCTATTAGTGGTAAATAAAGTCGATGATCCCCACGATAATGCGCCGGTTTTCCCATTCTTTGCGCTCGGACTGGGGGAACCTTTTCCGGTTTCAGCTACTCATGGCTTGATGACCGGCGATCTTCTTGATGAGCTGGTCGATAAATTACCGGTGCTGGTCGTGACTGAGGTGGGCAACGAAGAACTACAGGCGGTTATCGTCGGGCGTCCTAATGCCGGCAAGTCGTCTCTTTTTAACCGTCTGATTGGGGCGGAGCGCGCCGTAGTCTCCGAGCGCCCGGGAACGACAAGAGACGCGATCGACACGGTCGTCGAGGTAGGAGATAAATCATATCGATTTATTGATACAGCCGGCCTGCGGAAGATGACCAGGTTGTCAGGGAGCCTGGAGTACTATGGGATCCTCCGTGCCCACCGGGCTTTGGAATCGGCCTCAGCCGCCGTCTTGGTGATCGATAGTGAGGTCGGAGTCACCTATCAGGACCAACGGGTAGCCAGATTGGCTGCGGACAAACGGTGCGCCTTGGTCATCACTCTCAACAAATGGGACCTGGTCGATACCGAGCAGGCCGAGGAGATTCAGCGGGATTTAGTGGCAAAACTCGGTTTCGTTGATTATGCCATCGTCATCAAGACGTGTGCTTTGACCGGCAAGGGTCTACAGAAGCTCTTTCCGGCCTTGGACCAGGTGTCAGCTTCTTTTCGGAGTAAAGTTTCGACCTCTGGACTTAATAAGTTCTTGTTGGAATTGCGTCAGGCGCATCTGCCAAGTCGAAAAGGGAAGTCCCTCAAGCTCAAATATATTACTCAATTAGACACCTGCCCCCCGGTTTTTCTTATCTTTGTTAATGATCCGCGGATGGCCGACGATGCCTACCGGCGGTTTCTTGATAAGCGGTTTCGGGAGCGGTTCGAGTTGACCGGGACACCCCTAGTTTTCAGGTTTCGTCGAGGCGACTCATAAGTGGTCGTCGATGGTTGATTGGGCAGTGGTTGCGGGGTTGGTGTCAGTGGCTTACCTACTGGGAGCCGTCCCCACGGGCCTGATAGTCGGTCGTCTCGGCTACGGTGTTGATCTCCGTGAGCACGGCAGCGGCAATATCGGCTCCACTAACGCCAAGCGCGTCCTCGGGAATCGGGCGGGCATTCTGGTGCTCTTTCTCGATATGCTGAAAGGGTTTGCAGCTACCATGATGGCGGCTGTCTTTGTGACCGAGAGCTATAGTTGGCCGCCGACGCCGGATGCGTCAGGCGCCTGGATCGTCATCGCTGCCGGAGCTGCGGCGATGATCGGCAATGTTTTTCCTGTTTATATAGGTTTTAAGGGGGGCAAGGGGATGGGCGTCGGTTCCGGGGTCTTGCTGGCGACTGTTCCGGTCGAGACAGTTTTGATGATGGCGTTTTGGGTGGGAGCCAAGGCGGTGATTAGGTATGTTTCGGTTGCTTCGCTCCTGGTGGTGGCTATCTTTCCGTTTTTAATGGTTTGGCGGTATCCAGAGCTCCGGGCTTACTTGGCGTTGGCTATTCTAGCTGCGGTCGTGACTACTTACGGTCATCGCGCCAACATTCGGCGACTGTTGGCCGGAGAGGAGTCGAGGGTCAATGACTAGGGTCGCCATCCTAGGCACGGGTAGCTGGGGGACAGCTGTAGCCGATATTTTGGCTGGGGTCGGTCATGACGTCCGCCTATGGGGACGCGACCAAGACGTGATCACCGCCCTTAATGAGAGCGGCCGAAATCCACGGTATCTAAGGGACCTTAGGCTTGAGCCTGGGGTGGCCGCCA
>CAXMSJ010000010.1:0-19368 GCA_964196305.1 uncultured Acidimicrobiia bacterium | reverse complement strand
CTCATAGTCTGACCCCCGCTTGCGCGTGCCGGCGATCGGTCTGGTGATCACATGGCCGTCATTCACCTTGATCAGCGGCTCCGGAGAAGAGGCCACCAGGGTCAGATCACCCAGACGTAGAAAGCCCAAGTATGGCGAGGGATTGATCATTCTGAGGACACGGTAGATGTCAAAAGCCTCAGCCGACGTCGGGACGGAGAAACGTTGTGAGGGGACAACCTGCAGAATGTCGCCCGAGAATATATATTCCTTGGCCCGCTCGACCAGTCCCAGGTAATCAGCTTTATTCATGTTGGCGCCTGTTTCCTCGAGTCCGATCGGCATGTCCACTGATATCGGTCGGACGGCGATCGGCTTATCAAGTCGACTGACTATCTCCTCGATCTGGCGGATAGTTTGCTGGTAGACGGTGCTAGGATCATCCTCGCTAATCCTGGCATTGGCCAGTATCTTGACCGTGTGCTTAAGGTGATCGAAGATGACCAAGATGTTGGTAAAGACAAAGAGAATATCTGGTAAGTCGAGATCATCTTCACTGGTTCTGGGGATGTTCTCAAAATATTGGACCGCGTCATACCCAACGTAACCGACGGCTCCGCCGGAAAAGGGCGGTAGGTTTTCAACTGGAGCTTGAGAGTATCGCTTAAGGTGTTCTTCGACTATCCGTAAGGGGTCGGAAACATGCTCTAGATGTTCCTGTCGCTCGCCGTCGACATCAACAGTCCCATTCTTGCCGCTGATCGTCAGAAACGGCTCCAGGCCGATGAAGGAATAGCGTCCTAAAGTTTCGCCGCCCTCGACACTTTCAAGCAGAAACCCGTTATTGCCCTGGTGTAATTTAAGAAAAGCGGAGACCGGCGTATCGGTATCTGCGATCACCTCACGAAAGACAGGGATCAGGTTATAGTCATCAGCGAGGGCCACAAACTGACCTTCAGTCAGTGAATATGTTTTCACGCGTGCCGGGACTCCAGCTCCTGCTCGACGTCGCTGAGGTCAAGTCCGCGTTTGGCTAGCAGGACCATGAGGTGATAGACGACATCGGCTGATTCCGCTATCACGCGTTTGTCCGACTCATTTTGCGCCGCTTCGACCACTTCGCCGGCTTCTTCCATAACCTTACTGCCGATCTTCTCGACCCCGCCCTCAAAGAGCTCAGCCGTATATGAGCCGGTCGGCATTTTCTCGCGACGTTCTGCGATGATGCTCCCGAGCTTAGCCAAGAACGAGTCCACCTCAAAACGGGGCGGATCGTCGGCCACGTCTTTCTCTTCGGGGCTCATCTGGCGGTAGAAACAGCTCCGATTGTCGGTATGGCAGGCTTTGCCGCCGATCTGCTCGACCAAGACAAGATAGGTGTCATCATCGCAGTCATAGCGGATCTCTTTCACGACCTGCAGGTTGCCGGAGGTCTCGCCTTTTTTCCAATATTTCTGACGACTCCGGCTCCAAAACCAGGTGTAGCCGGTCTCTTTCGTCCTTTTTAAAGACTCATCGTTCATATAGGCCAACATCAGGACTTCGCCGGTCCGGTGGTCCTGCACAATTGCCGGTATCAGGGTCTGTTCGCTCATTGTTTCGCTCCTTGTTGTTCTACTACTGGCCCTGTTGTCCGAAAACAAAAAAATCCGCGTTCGGGCGCGGATCTTGGGTCAAAGCAACCGCTGTGACCAACTGGTCGATTAGACCTTAGCCTCGGGGCGGACCTCGGCGGTCTTGATGTCGCCGGCATCCACCGTTTCGGCTTCGGTTCGGTATCCAAAGAGAGCCAGGCGTTTTCCAATGATTTGGCCGAAGATGGCCGCTGCGATGGAAAAAGGGATGACCCACAGATAATCAAGCTCAAAAATACCCCGGCGCATAATGATAATAGCTGGGATCGGTAGATGGATGGAGACGAACCAGGCTATTGAAAACTTCCGGGTTAAATTTCGCCATGAGCCAAAAGGGATGTTAAGCACGACGGAAGTTGCCATGAAGGCCAAAATCCTTAAAGCGATCTCCAACGCGACTCCCAGTTAGTAAGGCTGACCCTGGTATTTTAACCGGTAACAGGCGTGTTTAGCAAGCCCAGTGATAGGGAAGAGAAGAACCCCACCGGGGGTGGGGTTCTTCAGTTTAGAGCTATAGTTGAGATCTTCTCGGCTCGATCCAGATCCGACTGGAGTTTTAGATAGAGTCGTTTTCGATCGTTAACGTATTGCCGCAGCAAGAAATCGACTCAAAGCCGCCACCGCCACCGACGATCTCGACTTTCAGTCCACATGAATTCGGGTTATTCTTGCTCTCATCTAGAATCACGCCCGGCTTGCCGCTGTCGCCGGGGAACCGGTCGACCGACGCGTCCAAAGAGTCTGTTTTGTGTGTTTCTGTGACCTCTACACCGCAACAATTGATCTTCTCAAAACCGGCGCCGCCCTCAAGCACCTTGACGGCTACCCGACAAGATTGGTCGGCCTTTTTGGCCTCATCGATTACATCTCCTGGTTGTACTGACATGTTTCCTCCTTGGGTTATAGGTAATAACCTAACGAAATCTACTAACGAAAAGATAGCAGGTATATATTTCCATTGTCAAGAGACATTGTTTCGCCTATGATGATATAAAGAACGGAGCTGACCACAATGCCTGAAGTAGATCGCAACGAAGCTGAATGTCCTATCCAGAAGGCGATGATGATCATCGGCAAGCGCTGGACGGCCCTGATCGTCCGCGATCTGGTGACCGGCACGAAGCGTTTCTGCCAACTTGAACACTCTCTGAATGGAATTAGTCCGAAAATGCTCTCTGCGCGTCTCCATGAGCTGGAATGCGAGGGTCTGGTTCGCCGCAAGGTCTATGCGGAGGTGCCGGTGCGAGTGGAATATTCGCTGACGGACAAAGGGATGGATCTCAGAGATGTTATTGACTCCATGGCCGCCTGGGGAGAGAGATGGCAGTAGGCCCGATCCTTCGGGCCGAAGATCTGACCAAAACCTACGGGACGGGACCGGTCCAGGTGACGGCCCTCGCCGGAGCCGATATGACGGTTATGCTTGGCGAGTTCGTGGCTATCATGGGCCCGAGCGGCTCTGGAAAATCAACCCTCCTCCATTTGTTGGGCGGCCTTGATCCGGCCACATCCGGTCGGATATTCATCCGGGGTATCGAGATAACCGGTCTCACCGACAAGCAGTTGACCCTCTTGAGGCGTCGGGAGGTCGGCTTCATTTTTCAGGGTTTCAACCTGCTTCCCGCGTTGACGGCTGAAGAGAACGTCATGGTGCCGATAGCGATTGCCGGAGGCGACCAGGAGGGCTCCCGGGAGCGCCTGGGCCGGTTGTTTTCCTTGATTGGTATGGACAACCGGCGCTCTCACCGACCGGATCAGCTTTCAGGCGGCGAACAACAGCGCGTGGCGATCGCCCGAGCCTTGATCACCGAACCAGCCATTATTTTAGCGGATGAGCCGACAGGCAATCTCGATCGGCGTCATGGTCGCGAGATACTCTCGTTATTACAACATTCGGTGGCTGAGATGGGGCAGACGGTCGTGATGGTCACCCATGATCCGGTCGCCGCCGCTTTTGCAGACCGGGTGATCTTTTTGGGAGATGGGGCCATCATCAAGGAGCAGGTTCTTGAGGGGGACGGAAAAGTTGAGGCTATCATCGCTAGCCTGGCGGAACTTGGCGACTAGAACTTCCCGGACGGCCCTAACTACGATCGGCGTCGCGTTAGGGGTGGCTGTGATCCTGGCCACCTCGATCGCCAACACCAGCACCGTTGACGCTTTTCACGTGATGATCGACTCGATCACCGGCAAGGCAGATTTTTTGGTTAACAGTGTGGCTGCCGACGGTTTTGCTGCTGATCGACTCGGACTGGTCAGCGAGACCGGCGGGGTGGCCGACGCCGTCCCGGGGATTTCCAAGCGGACCAATCTGATCATTGGCGACGAAGAGGAAGATGTCCAATTTGCCGGGATAGACCCACTCGTCGATCGCCGACTGCGTACTTACTCTGTGACCGACGGTCGGTTCTTACGTCCCGGCGAGGCCGGGGTGTTAATTCCCGAGAAACTGGCCGATGATTACGGCATCAAGCTGGGCGATACCGTCTCGGTGGCTGAGCGAGGCGAACGTCATCGATTTCAAGTGGTGGGTCTGTTGGGCGCCGAAGGCGCTGGCCGCTTTATGGGTGGTCGGGTGGTCTTTCTGCCCTTGGCTCAGGCTCAATCAGTTTTTGGCCTAAAAGATAGGCTGAACTTTATTGATGTCCGGGTTGAAGAGGGGCGCCAGACTCAGGCGGTCGCTTCGCGGGTCTCCCAGCGGTTGGGCGTCGGTTTCACAGTCGAAATGCCGGAGAAGCGAGCAGAAGCAATCTCCCAGATGCTCCGGGGGCTTCAGGTAGGCCTCTCTTTTTTTGGGGCCATTGCTATCTTTGTCGGCGGTTTTCTCGTCTATAACACTTTTGCGATGGTCGTGCTGGAGCAGACTCAGGAACTAGGAGTGATCCGGTCCCTGGGGGGCAGTCGGACCCAGATCTCGGCGGTCATTTTGTTCCAGGCGCTCTTTGTGGGACTGATAGGTTCGGCTATCGGTTTGGCTAGCGGGATCGCTCTAGCTAGACTTCTTTTGCGGTTCGTCTCGGACACGGTCGATCTTCCCATACAGGATTTGACTGTGCCCTTCGTTGGGCTGGCGGTAGCTATCGCTGTCGGTTTAGTGGTTACCCTGGTAGCTGCTTTTCAGCCGGCCCTGATGGCCGGGCGAATCAGCCCGCTGGCGGCCCTGCGGATTAGAGCCCGGACGCCTTCGCGTTCCCTGGGCTTCTTGAGAGTCGCTGCTGCCCTGGCAGCCCTCAGTCTCGGTGTGTATATCTCTTTTTTGCCGGGCGGTCCAGGCTTGGGTCGGCTGGCCCCGGTGGCTGTGCCACTCCATGCCGGCGGCAGCTTCCTGCTCTTATTTGGGGCGGCGCTGATCACTCCGACTCTGGTCAGGCCCTTAGGAAGGGCGATTTCTTGGCCGCTGGGTCTGATAATCGGTCAGCCAGCCAAGCTGGCTGCTGACAACCTGGCTCGCCATCCGGGACGGACGGCCGGGACCGCGGCCGCCATCATGATCACCCTGGCCATGTTGATCAGCATCGGCG
Source organism: uncultured Acidimicrobiia bacterium (assembly GCA_964196305.1). Lineage (GTDB taxonomy): Bacteria > Actinomycetota > Aquicultoria > CAJVYJ01 > JAUVQD01 > DAOUYN01. The sequence goes on along the minus strand of CAXMSJ010000010.1, from coordinate 14,234 downwards.
GGATGACTACGAGCTTTCGCCTCAGTGTCGAAAGTTGGGTCGACGAATCTCTCGGGGCAGATGTCTATGTCAGCGGTCCCTCGACAGACGCCCTATATGACGCCGACCTGGCCGGTAAAATGAAGACCGTCAAAGGGGTGGACGATCTGACCTCGGTGGGCTACACCGTGGTGCAGGCGGGTGAGAGCCGGGTCTTGTTCCGCGCCATTGAACCACAAAGCTATCGGCGTTTTGCTTCGTTGCAGTTGGTGCAGGGGAGCGAGAGTGCTGCCTGGAGAGATCTACGTCGGGAAAGACGGGTTTTCATCTCGACGGTTACTGCCAACTCACGACAGATAGGTGTTGGAGACAAGATCAGCGTGGCGACCAAGAAAGGCGAACGAGAATTCACCGTCGCCGGAGTGGTCGTCGATTTTGGGGGTGATATGGGCGAGCTGATCATCGGCACCCGAGCGGACTTGCGCGAATATTTTGATATTAGAGGCATCAGCGCCTTCCGCCTCAAAGTTGAAGACAGTGTTCGTCCGGCCACGGTGGCTAGGCGGATCGAAAATCGTTTCACAGATATGAACTTTCAAGTCCATGATGTCCAGGAATTCAAAGATATGGCCGATGAGCAGGTCAGTCGGTCATTTGCAGTCTTCAATGTCCTGATCTTGCTGGCGGCGATTGTGGCGCTGATCAGCGTCTTTAATACTTTGATGATGAATATTCTCGAAAGGCGTCGCGAGATAGGCGTTTTGCGGGCTGTTGGGGCTACTCGTGGACAAGTTGGGCTGATCACGCTGATCGAAGCGTTTATCACTGGGGTTATCGGCGGGATACTGGGACTGTTGGTCGGTGGCTATTTAGCGGCGGATATCGTCAAAAATATGTCCAGCTTGACTGGTTATGAGATCGACTTTGTCTTTCCGGTGGAGACTGCCGGTGTTGCTCTTCTAATTGGAGTAGTTTTCACGGTGGTGGCCGCCGCTTATCCCGCTCGCAAGGCGGCTTCGACTAATATCAGCACGGCTCTGCAGTACGACTGATGGTTTCAGGGTAGTTCTTAGGCGGGGCTACCGGCAGCTGCGGCAGTTTGCCGGGACGCGCGGTTCTCCCGGGCAGTGCGCATCTGTCTCAAATTCGTGTAGAGAAACCAGGGATAGATAACGTACATTCCCGGGGCGAAGAAGAGGGCTATGGCGGCGCCAAAGAGACTCAGCTGAGTAAAGAGCATCAGGACATTAAGGAAGACCCCAAACACGAAGAAGCGCCAGGCGACCTTCAGCCATTGATTGCCCACTAATGATACGCCGGCCGCCATGGCCCTTAGTCCACGGGCATCCTGATCAAGATAGACAAACATCCCCATCATGAATGGCGCGCCGATAGCGGAGAGCAGTGGTCCGCTGAGAAAGGTGCTGAGGAGCCGACCGCTCTGGCTGCCACCGCTGAGCATGGCTACGGCCAGTGTGACCGGGAACAACGCGACTCCGATAGCCACGCCCTGCAGGACGATGATCCACAAGATCGACTTGAGGTTGAGTAATCCGCTGATCGTCGAGTTGATTATGCCGGCTTTATATCCTTGGGCTATCTTGACGGTTCCAGTTAGCAGCGCAGCATAGGCCACCAGGGATACCAGGCCGATCACGGCGAAAAACTTTACGAGCGTCAAGAATATACCGCCCATAAGCTGTTCTGGTGTGCTAGCGGTGTCGCCCAGGCTCATCAGGGCCGGACGGGCCGATGAGGCCAGGTAATTTACGCTGGTGATCATGGCAAAAGCTAAGGCCACTCCATACAGAAGGTAAAATCTGATGTTCTCCCACCAGAAAAAGAAGGCATCATTAAAGAGTTCCATTGAGGAGCGCAGTTCGAGGTGGCGATTCCTCAGGGTTTCAGAAATAACTGCGGCGTTACTCTCAGGCACACTCCGGTCATCATCGAGCGACACCCCGGCCATCATTTCCTCGTATATATTTTTGACTTGGGGCTTGGCGGCGGCGGGCAGGGTGTCCGTTGGTGGCGGGTCGATTGACCCAGCCGCGGGCCCAGCCGTAGAGAACGGCGCCAGGCACAAGCTGCAAAATCTGGCCCCGTTTTGATTGGTTGCCCCGCACTGATCGCAGCTCTTCATCTTATCGTTATCGGCCAGTGCTCTTAGAGCATTAAAAAAGAGCGGAGCCTAAGCTCCGCTCTTTTAATCTGCCTCCGGCGTACAAGACGCCTGTGGAAGACAGTTTGTTACATCATACCTGGCATTCCGCCCATGCCGCCCGGAGGCATGCCGCCGCCTGCCGGGTTATCTTCCGGCTTGTCGGCTACGACTGTCTCGGTCGTCAGGATAAGTGACGCGATACTGGCAGCGTTTTGCAGCGCCGACCGCGTTACTTTGGCTGGGTCGACGATACCAAAGCCAACCATGTTGCCGTACTCGCCGCTCATGGCGTTTAGTCCTGAGCCAGCATCTAGGTTCTTGACCTTATCGACCACGACCGAGCCCTCAAGGCCCGCATTGGTCGCGATCTGTCGCAACGGCTCTTCCAAAGATCGCTCGATGATCAGAGCACCGGTCATCTCGTCGCCGGTCAAGCCGCTTTTATCAACGGCTGGAATTGCATCGATCAAAACGACGCCTCCGCCGGGGACAATGCCTTCTTCGACCGCCGCGCGGGTGGCCGACAGGGCGTCCTCAATCCGGTGCTTGCGCTCTTTCAGCTCTGTCTCAGTGGGTGCTCCAACGCGGATCACAGCTACGCCGCCGGAGAGCTTAGCTAAGCGCTCCTGGAGTTTCTCACGGTCGAACTCGGAATCGCTCTGCTCGATTTCGGCCTTGATCTGGTTGATCCGACCGGTGATCGCGTCGGCCTTTCCTTGACCGTCAACGACGATCGTCTCTTCCTTGGTCACCTTGACCTGGCGAGCCCGGCCGAGCATATCTATGGTGACACCCTCGAGCTTGATGCCAAGCTCTTCGGTGATGACCTGGCCGCCGGTTACGATGGCAATATCTTCAAGCATCGCTTTACGACGGTCACCAAAGCCTGGGGCCTTGACGGCCACGCCGGTGAACGTGCCTCTGATCTTATTGACGACCAGAGTGGCTAGCGCTTCACCCTCAACGTCTTCGGCAATGATCAGAAGCGGTCGGCTCTGCTGCATAACTTTCTCAAGTACAGGCAGTAGGTCCGCCACCGCGCCGATCTTCTGGTTGGCGATCAGGATGACCGGATCTTCAAGCACGGCTTCCATCCGCTCGGGATCGGTGACCATGTAGGGGGAGGTGTAGCCTTTATCAAACTGCAGCCCCTCGACTACTTCGACTTCCGTGCCCAACGATTGGGACTCTTCTACGGTGATGACCCCGTCTTTGCCGACCCTTTCCATGGCATCGGCGATTAGCTCGCCGATATTGTCGTCGGCCGCTGATATCGCCGCTACGCGGGCGATCTCATCACGGCTCTCGATGTCCTTAGCCTGGCTCTTAATGAAAGCCACGGCAGTCTCCACTGCCTTGTCGATACCGCGCTTGAGGCTCAAGGGATTGGCGCCTGCGGCCACATTCCTCAGTCCCTCTCGGATTATCGCCTGCGCTAAGATGGTGGCGGTAGTCGTACCGTCGCCGGCCACGTCGTTGGTCTTAGTGGCGACTTCTTTAACAAGCTGTGCGCCCATGTTCTCAAAGGGATCCTCGACCTCGATCTCCTTGGCGATGGTTACGCCGTCGTTGGTGATAGTCGGGCTACCAAATTTCTTGTCGAGCACGACATAGCGTCCTTTTGGTCCCAAGGTCACCTTGACCGCATTGGCAAGTTGGTTGACCCCGGACTCCAGCGCCCGTCGGGCTTCTTCGTCATATTTAATCTCTTTGGCCATATGATACTCCTTTCAATTCATTGATAACGATGTGATTAGTTGATGACAGCTAAGATGTCGCGTTCGCTGAGGATTAAGTAGTCAGCGCCTTCGACCTTGATCTCAGTGCCCCCATATTTCGAGTAGATGACTTTGTCGCCGATGGAGACCTCGAGCTCGATGGTCTCGCCATCTTCTTTCCGGCCCGTTCCGACTGCGACGACTTCGCCTTCTTGCGGCTTCTCCTTGGCAGTGTCCGGGAGGACGATCCCGCTGGGGGTCCGATCCTCACCTTCACCCGGCTTGACGATCACCCGATCGCCTAGTGGCTTTAGATTCATTAAACATCCCTCCTGTCTAAGCTTGACAGCTTTTTTTAGCACTCTCAACAGAAGAGTGCCAACGCGTATCGTACATTAAGAAATTGCTGTAATCAAGCGATAAATCTAGTCCCGACTTATTAACACCGAAAGCACTCCATCTACCTCTAGTGTTCCGGGTTTATCCACATTTTCCACAGAAAAACGATTTTGCTGGGCTTTTGCTGAAAATTAAGCATAACTGCTGTATAAGGCGGGTACTGCTTTCGGGCTAATGCATATTTTCACATGAGTTATTCACATACCCCCCTACAAAGTTAGTCGAGCCGCATATTGGGAAGTGATTCCGCGTTGAGCGGCAGAAAGTCGCGTTTTAACCAGCGCGGCCAGGCAGCTGCTCCGATCATCACCGCGTTGTCGGTACACATCGAGGCTGAGGGATAAAACACTCGGCGGCCTGTCTGGGTAGCGAGCGCCTCTAGCCGCTCGCGCAGCGCTCGATTGGCCGCTACGCCCCCGGCAAGGACGATGGTGTCGATGCTGGTTTCATCCGCCGCCTGTCTGATTTTGTGGATCTGGACATCGATAACCGCCGCCTGAAAGGAGGCCGCCAGGTCGGGGAGATCGAGATTTCTGCCGGCGGCTTTGACCCTGGTGACATGATAAAGCACGGCGGTCTTCAGGCCGCTCAAGCTGAAATTGTAATTGCCGCTTTTGATCATGGCCCGGGGGAAGTCGACGGCGCTCGGATCACCCTCTTGTGCCAGTTGATCGATGACCGGCCCTCCGGGGTAGCCAAGACCGAGATATGAGGCGACCTTGTCATAGGCTTCGCCCGCCGCATCGTCTAAGGTCTCTCCCAGCACCTGGTAGGCGCCCCACTCTTCGACCTTAACGAGCTGAGTGTGGCCCCCGGAGACGATCAGAGCGATAAAGGGCGTCTCGAGGTCGGCGTGTTCCAGACGGTTGGCAAATAGGTGGCCCTCAAGATGGTTGACGCCGATCAGAGGTTTGCCGGCGCCGTAGGCGAGCGCTTTGGCGGTAGCCAGGCCGACAATCAGGGCCCCCGGGAGTCCGGGACCCTGGGTGACAGCCAGCGCCTCAACCTGTTCAAGAGTCAGCCCAGCCTGTTCTAGTGCTTCATCAATTATCGGATTAATAAGCTCCTGGTGACTGCGGCTGGCGATCTCAGGGACGACGCCCCCGAATCTGGCGTGCAAGTCTACTTGCGAGGCCAGCGCTTCCCCTAGGACCTGACGACCGTTGGCTACCACGGCCGCCGCTGTTTCGTCACAAGAGGTCTCGATGGCCAGGATAGCTGTTTTATCCATCAAGGCTCAGCCATTTTTTGATCTTCCAGAGATCTCTTACGACCGCCGGCTCATCGATATTGAAGATACACATCATGTAGGCATCCTCGCCGATCTCTTGATAGTAGTCCTTCCGCACGCCCACTTTTGTGAAGCCGAATTTCTCGTAGAGTGTCTGCGCGTCGTCGTTGGAGACTCTCACTTCCAGGCTGAGACCCATGACGCTCTCCCGGGAGCAGAAATTGAACAACTCGAGCAGTAATCGAGAGGCGACTCCTTGGCGCCGCCAGTCTCGGTGGACGGCTAGGTTGGTTATCTGGCCTTGTCCGTCACCAAAGAAGAGTCCCGCATAGCCCGCTATATGGCCGTCAGAGACCGCCACTATATAGTTGGCGAACTCCGGGTGGCGCAGGTGGTCCGTAAAGGTCGTTTTCGCCCAGGGGTTAGGGAAAGCTTCATTCTCAATCTTCATGATCTCGCTCAGGTCGCCCGGGAGCATTTCGCGAATGACCAGTTTGTCTAGGATGGTTTTTGGCGTTTTCGGTTCTCCTCTGCATCAGACAGTCTTATATAGAGGGGCAGCACCCGATAGACAGGCTGGGCCCCAGCTCTTTCTATTCTTTCCTCGGCGAGCTTAATTAAAACAGCGGCGTCCGGCGTCCATAGCGTTTCCGGGGCGCAGGTGGCTCCGTCGAACGAAGCTAGCTCGTCGCCATATTGCTGGAGGCCGTCGCCTGTCAAAAGGATGGTCTTACCCGTCTCCGCCAGCTGTTGCTTTAACGCAGCCGGCTGCATTACCTGGTGGTCGCCGATACGGTCCCCATCAAAGCGGTATTCCGCCGTATAGACTTCCTGTCGCTTGGCGTCCAAGACGGCTTGAATCCGTGTTCCTTCAGTCAGCGGCCGGGCTGTGAGGGCCGTTCCTTTGGCGATGATATCCAGGGTCGATATCCCGACCAATGGTTTATTGAGGGCTCTCGCTAAGCCTTGTCCGGTAGCCACCCCGATTCTCAAGCCGGTGAATGAACCAGGGCCGATGCCGACAGCCACTGCGTCGATATCTGATCGTGCCTGCCCCGCCTCGTGGAGCAGGTCATCAATGACGGGCAACAGCCGGTTTAGATGAGCCCGCGGGGCGTGCTCGTGAAAGCGGGCAGCGATTATCGCTGAAGTTCCCAAGGCCACGGTTAACTGGTCGGTGGCCGTATCGAAAGCGAGTATCAAGCGGTCCTCGATAGAGCGGACAGCAACAATTGAGAGCGGGCCCCGCTGGCTTCGACGACAAAAAGACGCCGGTTTGGCTCGTCCGGATCCCGGTGCATCTCCAGGCGGAGGTAGTCTTCAGGTAGGGCCTCCCGAACTTTATCGCCCCATTCGACTATGGTGACGCCGTCACCATAGAAATACTCTTCGTAGCCGAGAGGAACGAGTTCCGCCGCCCCCTGCAGCCGATAGACGTCGAAGTGAAAAAAAGGTAAGCGTCCCTCGTAGAGGCGCATGATGGTAAATGTTGGACTGGTGACCGGTTCCGCTACTCCGAGACCGGCGGCTACGCCCTGTGCGAACCTGGTTTTTCCGGCACCCAGGTCTCCGGTAAGGGAGATCAGGTCGCCGGCAGCTAGCACCGTGGCCAGGGATCGGCCCAGTTCGCGCGTATCGGTCTCGGATTCAGTCGTCAGCTCAGTTCTTAATGGCTCAGGCATGACTTACAGCTCGAACAGATCCAGCTGCTCTTCATCGTCGTTTGCCGTCGCGGGCGGGGTCTCTGCCGTGTTTAGCAGGTGTTTTAATTTATGGAAGTCTTCGATCAGCAGTTTCTTAGTGGAGCCATTATAGAGTCCGGCGGCCGGGTGGTAGGTTGGGAAAAGATGTCGTGAGCCTAAGCGGGCTAATTTGCCGTGAATGCGCGAGATGCTGATGTTCTTGCGGAGCACGACACTGGTGGCGTGCTTCCCAAGCGTGCAGACGACTTTCGGGTCTATTAATTCAGCTTGGCGGCGCAGAAAAGCGCGGCAGTGATCGATCTCTTCAGGCAGCGGGTCGCGGTTGCCCGGCGGGCGGCATTTGAGGACGTTGGCGATATAAATCTGTTCTCTGGTCAAACCCAGAACCGACTCGATCAGCTCGTCAAGGAGTCGACCGGCCGCTCCGACAAACGGCTCACCACTCTGGTCTTCGTGAAAACCGGGGGCTTCGCCAATAAAGAGGATATCGGCGTGGTGGTCGCCGACCCCAAAAACCACTTTAGTTCTTGTCTCGCTCAGTGGGCAGGCGTCACATTCTTTGACCACGCGTTCCAGCTCGTTCAGGTCTGTGAGGGCAGCGAGATCCATCAGTGGCACGTTGAGCAGTTACTCGAAGCACAGCTGGAGCAGCCGGACCCCACTGAGGTCGTCTGGCCGCCGCCGGCAGTCGAACGGACACCGAATTTAGAAAATCGCTTTTTGACCTCGCCGGAACCACAGGCCGGGCAGGCCGGTTTGCCGTTGCTCCCGGTTCCGACACCCACCAAGCGTTCGAATTGCGTCTCACATTTTAGGCAGTCAAATTCAAAAATCGGCATGTTTAGAGATTACCACTAATATATTCTCAAGGACTAATATCTGAATGGGTCCGTAGTGAGCTAACCCAATAGGACTCGAGCCGTGTTGAAGTGGATGTCGATCACGTCGGCGGTGCGCCTAGCGTAGCCACCGGCCAAGACGGTGAAGATTGGGATCTTTCGTCGCCTGGCTTCATCAATGACGATCCGGTCCCTCTCAAGGAGGCCCTCCTTGGTGAGATTAAGGTTGCCTAGTTGGTCGTCCCGGTACGGGTCGGCGCCGGCGACGTAGCAGACACATTCGGGCTCGTGTTCATCGTATATCTTGGGGACGGCCGCGCTTAGTTTCTCTAAGTAGAGATCATCGCCCGCTCCGTCTGGAAGTCCGATATCTAGATCGCTCTGCTGCTTGAGAGGGTAGAGGTGCTCTTGATGGATCGAGAAGGTAAAGGTCTTTGGATCACGGGCGAAACAGACGGCGGTGCCATTGCCCTGGTGCAGGTCGCAGTCGATGACCGCAAAGCGCTGCGCCTGCCCTTCTTGCTGGAGTCTTTTAATGGCCACGGCAATATCGTTTAGATAGCAGAAGCCTTCCGCGTGGTCGGGAAAGGCGTGGTGCCAGCCGCCACCGATATTCAGCGCCCGCCCGCGCCCCAGCGCTTCTTGAGCGGCTAAGACCGTCCCCCCGGTGGTCAAAAGAAAGAAGTCTCGGATAGGTTCGTCGAGCGGTATCTCTGATGATCTGGTTGCCGGGGTGTATTCGAAGTTCATGAAGTCTCTGACGTAGTCTGGGAGATGGACTAAAGCCAGGTCGGCCGCGGTCGCCGGGACCGGCGCTAATGCTGCCACTGGACCTAATTTCTCGGCCTGCAACCGGGCGTAGAGAAGCCAGTACTTTTCGGTCGGGAAGACGTGTGGCCCGAACGAGACCTTTAGTTTTTCAGAATAGATGACCGCCGGTATCTGACTCATGTTTCACCTGGCTGCTGATTATACCCGAAATACCTGCCGGATCCCTTGTCGTCGCTGTCTTGACATCGTCGGGTGCCGGGACTAACCTTACCTGAATGTCGGGGCTAGGCGCGGTCCGTAAAGCCGCTTTCAGCTCGGGGAATAGGAGTTCACGATGTACGTTATTGTCGTTGGTTGTGGCCGGGTCGGTTCGCAGCTGGCGACTTTTCTATCTTCGGACGGCCACGACGTGGCTATCATCGACAAGAAGCCCGAGGCTTTTCGACGCCTGGGGTCCACTTTCAATGGGCTGACTATCACCGGACTCGGTTTCGATCAGGATGTTCTTCGGGAAGCGGGCATAGAGAAGTCAGACGTCATGGCGGCTGTCACCGATCTCGACAACACCAATATGATGGCGGTCGAGGTGGCTACTAAGATTTTCGATGTTCCGCGAGCCATCGCTAGGCTCTACAACCCCAACCGTTCGCTTACCTATGAGAAACTGGGACTAGAATTCATCTGCGGGACAAAAATGCTGGCCGAAAAGCTGCTCGAGTCGATCATCGCGCCCGATGTTGAGATCATCTCGACTCTTGGCAACCTCTACCTGGTTAGAGTGACCGCCCACGACCGTCTAGCCGGCAAGACTATCCAGGAAACGGACGGAGAGACCGACTTTAAGATCATTACTATCATCCGGGGAATGAAGAACGTTTTCATCGAGCCGACAACCAGGATTCGCCGCCACGACCAGCTGATCATCATCGCTAGGAAAGAGTTTGTCGCTCAGGTGGAGCGCATGGCCCGAGTCGAGGAGCCGGAATGAAAATCGTTGTTAATGGCGGAGGCAAGGTCGGTTCTTTTCTCGCGGCGGCCATGGTTAAGAATGACCATGACGTCGTGCTGATCGAGCGGCGGGCGGAGGTTTCCGAAAAAGTCGCTAAAGAGGTCGAAGGGGGCCTGGTTATCCTCGGTGACGGGTGTGATGTTCGCTATCAAGAGGATGCCGGGGTCGCAGATACGCAGGTCTTTGTGTCTGTTACCGGCGATGACGACGACAACCTTGTCGCTTGTCAGATCGCCCAGGGAGTTTTCTCGGTCCCCAGGGTCATCGCTCGGGTTAACAACCCGAAGAACGAGGATATTTTCACCGCCCTGGGCATCGAGGCGGTCAGCTCGACGACGATCATCTCCAGGTTGATCGAGGAGGAGATATCCATTGGCGATATCATCACTCTCCAGACCCTTAAGAAGGGGAAGTTGGCTCTGGTCGAGATAGACCTTCCGGGGCCGGACGCTGCCTCGGTCGGCAAATGTATTAGTGAGCTCAACCTGCCTGACGACACTGTGCTCGTGGCTGTGATACGCGATGACGCGGATATATTAATACCAAAAGGGGACACGGTGCTGGCTGCCGGCGACTCGATAGTCGCGTTGACCAGCGTCAAGCAAGAGAAAGCTCTTAAAGTCAGGTTGATCGGCGGGTGAGCCGCCGGCGTAAAAAACTGGCTGTCTATCAGGAGCATGCCGCCGGGATAGTCGCTGAGGTCGCTTTGGCTGCCGCTATTTTCGTCGGTGGCCTGATAGTCATCTTGGTCTTGGGCTATCTCTTCGGGTGACCTCTTCAGCTAATGCTTACTAAGCCGAAACTATCTGACTGGCAGATCATCGGTTTCTATACCGGCAAGATCATTGTCGGTGTCGGCCTGATGATGATCGTGCCGCTGTTGGTCGGCATGATCTTTGGTGAGTGGTCGGCGGTGGTTGATTTTGTCATCGGCATTTCGATTGCGCTCACGGTGGGTAACGGACTCCAATTGATCTGTCACAAACGCCGCGAGATGACCTGGATGCACGGTTTGGTCACGGCGGCGGCATCGTGGATCGTAGCAATGGTCGTCGGGGCTGTCCCGCACTACTTAAGTGGGCACTTCGGGTCGTTCTTTGACGCTTCGTTTGATCTGATGAGCGGGATCACCACTACCGGGCTCTACCTGCTTCAGGATCTCGACCACATCTCTTATTCCATGAACATGTGGCGTCACCTGCTGACGTACGTTGGCGGCCAGGGGATTGTGGTCGTGGCACTGACTTTTCTGATCCGAGGCAGTGCCGGGGCTTTTATGATGTACGTTGGTGAGGGCAAGGACGAAAAGTTGCTCCCGAACGTGATCCAGACCGCGCGGGCGATCTGGATAGTCAGTCTGACCTATATGGTCTTGGGGACGATCTTGTTGACGGCCGGCAACCTATATGAAGGCTTGGGCTTTACCCGGGCGTTTCTCCATGGTCTCTGGATGTTCATGGGATCGTGGTCGACCGGTGGTTTTGCCCCGCAATCAGCTAATGTTCTCTACTATCACAGTCTGTTGATTGAGCTGCTGACCATGACTCTCTTCATAGTCGGTTCATTCAATTTCGCCCTACATTGGGCCGTCTGGACCGGCAATCGGCGTGAGATATACCGCAATATTGAAATAATGTCCTTTGCGACAACGCTACTTATTACCGTGTCGCTGGGCACTTACGCGTTGCTGCAAGTTGATGCTTTCCGAGGGCCGGTGGCCCTGTTTCGCCGAGCGTTTTTCCAGATCGTTTCCGCGCACACAGGAACCGGACTGACAAACATGTATCCCTCACAGTTCGCTGAGGAGTGGGGGCCGGCGGCGATGCTGGCCGTCATCATCGCCATGGCCCTTGGCGGTAGCGCGGCGTCGACAGCCGGCGGGTTCAAAGCCATGCGTGTCGGCATTATTGCTCGCAGTTTCGCCGCTGAAGTCCGGCGACTCATGTCTCCGGAGTCGGCCGTCCTAATTGAGAAAGTGCACCACGTAAAAGACCGGTATATCAGCGACCAGCAAGTCCAGGCCAGCATGATGATCGTTTTGGCCTTCATACTGATCTATCTGGGAGGCGGGATCCTCGGCACTCTATATGGATACCCCTTTATCAGCGCGCTGTTCGAAAGTGTTTCAGCCGGGGCTACTGTCGGCCTTTCGGTCGGAGTGACTTCTCCGTCGATGCCGTTCGGGCTGAAGCTCTATTTTATGTTCGTCATGTGGATCGGGCGATTAGAGTTCATCGCTGTTTTCGCCCTTATCGGCTTCCTGATCAGGGTGGCGAGAGGAAAATGAGGATGACACGCATTAATCGTTTTTTGATGGTTTTGTTGGCAATAGTTTGCTTGATCGCAGTGCTGGGGCAGACTGTCTGGGCCGGGGAGTTTGGTGAAGCGGCGGGGCTTGTGGACAGCGCCACGCTCATTTCAAAAGCCCGACATTATAATGCGCGGATTGTCACCTATCGCGGGGAGGTCGTCGGCGATATCATGGCCAGAGACGCCGGGGTCTGGCTCAATATTAATGATGACGATTACAGTCGTCAGGGCCAAGAATTCAAGCTGGCCGGCTACAATCAAGGTCTCAGCGTTCTGGCTCCCCAAGGAACCGAAAAGCAGGTCACGCGGGCCGGCAACTACGCTTGGCGTGGGGACTATGTCGAAGTGACTGGAGTATTCCATCGCTCTTCACCGAAGCATGGCGGGGAGATGTTTATCCAGGCTAGCAGCGTCGAAGTCATTAAGCCGGGATTTCGTTTGGTAACGGCTCCTACCGGAAAGAGAGTTTTGGCAGCAGCCGTTTTGTTGTCGATCGCGGCGGCGCTTTTGTGGCTGTCACAGCGGATGTTGGGGCGCAATGCGCGCCGCCCCCCGCCCTCCTAGTCTTTGGCTGGCTTGGTGCCTTTCATGTCATCGAGCACATTCTCCAGCGAACCACTATCTTTTTGGTCATCGCTGGGAGCCTCATCGACTTCACCGGAGAGGTCGTCGCCGGCTTCAGTGGTTTCGCCGGCCTTAATGGCCTCCCCAATCGCCTGACTGGTTTTTTCGTCTAACTTATCAGCGTCCGACACCTCAATGTCGGCGCTATCGCCAGACTCTAGAATTACCTCGTCCGCCGGCTCTTCAATTGTTTCGGTAGCATCTTCTACAACCTCAGTCTCGGGTGCTGCTTCAGCCGCTGCCTCAACTGCCGGCTCTTCCTCTTCTTCCGTCTCCGGCTCGTCCGAGGTCGATTCCGACGGTCGTTGTGCTTGGCGAATGCTTAAGCTAACCCGACGTCTGTCGGTATCAATATCGACGATCTTCGCTTTGATAATTTCGTCAACGGTCAGCCGTTCTTCAGGTTTTTCGACGTGCTCCTCAGCGATCTCAGAGATGTGCACCAATCCCTCGACGCCCTCGGTGATCTCCACGAAGGCTCCGAATGAAACCAACTTGCTAACGCGACCATCGACAATATCTCCAATACTGAAGTCTCTGACCCGTTCTTTCCATGGGTCCTCTTGGCACTGCTTGAGCCCAAGAGAGATACGACCACGTTCTTGATCGACATCCAAGACTTTCACTTTGACTTCATCGTTCATTGACAAGACCTCGGACGGGTGGTCGACATGAGTCCACGACATCTCCGAGATATGGATCAGTCCGTCGATGCCGCCAAGATCTACAAAGGCGCCGAAGTCGACAATACTTGAGACCGTACCGGTCAGGATCTTGCCCTTCTTCAAGCCGGCCATGACTTTCTCACGCTCTTGTTTTCGCGCCTCATCGATCACAGCACGTCGGCTGACGACTACGTTGTTGCGGTTACGGTCCATCTCGATGACCCGGCACTCCAGATCCTGGCCGATGAATTGGTGTAAATCTCTGACGCGTCGGACGTCGACCAGCGAGGCCGGCAGGAATCCGCGTAGCCCGATATCGAGGATCAGACCACCCTTGACTACCTCAATGACTCGTCCGGAGATCGTCTCGCCAGTCTTGCTCAGTTCCTCAATGCGGATCCAGGACTTTTCGTACTCGGCGCGTTTCTTGGAAAGAATTAGTCGCCCGTCTTTGTCTTCCTTTTGGAGGACTAAGGCATCGATCTCGTCACCGATACTGACCACTTCGTTCGGGTCGACATCTTTACGTATGGAGAGTTCGCGAATCGGAATGACACCCTCGGACTTGTACCCGATATCGACGAGAATCTCATCTCTATCTATTCTAACGACGCTGCCATTCACGATGTCGCCGTCGTCAAACACCTTGATTGTCATGTCGTAATCGGGAATTAAACGTCCCTCGGCGTCTCTTACATATCCTTCTGCGATCTCTTCCGTCTGTTCGACACTTGGCATTTGTTGTCGGCCCCCCATAAAATAAAATTGGTCCACCTGGACTTCCCAGCTCAGAGTCGAGCATTGGCGGAAATTTCCGCACTC
>CAXMSJ010000009.1:0-34275 GCA_964196305.1 uncultured Acidimicrobiia bacterium | reverse complement strand
ATCTCATACATGAGCCGCCACCACCGCTGCGCAGGCACCCGTGCCGCAAGCCAGGGTCTCCCCAACCCCTCGCTCCCAAACTCTCACGCCCAAACGATCCGATCCGAGAACTTTCACAAACTCCACATTGGCTCTCGCGGGAAAAAGCGACAACGTCTCAATCTGGGGGCCCACACTGGACACTGGCGCCTGCTCAAGGTCATCGACAAATACCACGACATGTGGGTTGCCCATCGAAACGGCGGTCCCCCGGAAAACTTGCCCTTCAACGTCAAACTTTTCATCGATAAACCGATCGAGATCCGTCACGACCGGAATCAGTCGTGGCTCTAACTGCGGCTTACCCATGTTGACCGAGATACTCTCGACACTGCCGTCTAATACGGTCAGCTCCACTGCTCGGACGCCGGCACGTGTTTCGATCATCAAGGTATCTCGAGATTCTATGTGTTGATAGATATATTTCGCGCAGACCCGGATGCCGTTTCCACACATCTCGGCAGCCGAACCATCAGCATTGAAGTAATTCATGAAATAGTCCGCGACGGTTGAAGGTTCGACTAAAATCAGGCCGTCTGAGCCGACACCGTAATGCCGATCACACAACGCTTTAATCGCGTTCGGCGGCATGTCAATGTTGACCTCAGTATTGTCGATAACGATGAAGTCATTTCCTAAGCCTTGAGATTTAGTAAAATCGAGTATGCCCATGGTCTAAGCTGGCTTAGCTTATTATAAATTGCGACTCATTTACAAGCGTTTCAATAACGCGGGCCGTCTCTTTTGAAGATCTATCTGCAACATCGAGCCACACGATGCGCGGATCGGCCTTGTACCAGGTCATCTGCCGCTTAGCATACTGCCTGGTGCGGATCTTGATCCGCTCCACCGCTGCCTCGAGAGATTCTTCGCCCTGCAAGTGACGGCGTAGCTCTTTATAACCGAGCGCCTGGCTAGCAGTTCTTGTCGGAGCACCAATCTTCTCAAACAGCCGGCGCGCTTCATCCACCAACCCCTCTTCGATCATCCGCTCGACTCTTGAATTGATCCTTTGTATTAACTCGGTCCGCGGAATATACAAGCCCACCATAAAAACCTCGTAGATGGAGCGGCGCTCTTGCCAAAGTCGCCGTCGCTGCAAAAAAGTCACACCCGCCCCTTCAGCAGCCTCAATCGCTCTAATCACCCGGCGATCGTTACCGAGGTCGATCCGGGCCGACGCCCCGGGGTCGGCCCGCTCCAGGCGGGCATGGAGTCCCTCCTGGTCCAGACGGGCCAAATCTTCCAGTTCAAGGCGTTTGGGAGAGTCGGGCAGATCGGTCGGAAAATCGAGGGGGTCGATGACAGCCCTGACATACAGCCCAGAACCACCGACCAAAATCGGCAAGTGATCGCGGTCAACAATCTCCCCCACTGTTTTTCTGGCTATACCCTGAAATTGAGAGACAGTAAAATCTTCGTTTGGATCAACTATATCAATCAAATGGTGCGGCACCTTATTTTGCAGCAAACGCGGAGGTTTAGCAGTGCCGATATCCATGCCTCGATAAATCTGCATTGAATCCGCCGAGATGATCTCACACCGACCGAGGCGCCCAGCAAGGACCACTGCGACCTCAGACTTGCCGGTAGCCGTCGCTCCGACAATCACCAATACTTTCAACGGTAGCGGGTCACCCGAAAACGCGACAGAGTAATTTCTTCACCAGGCGCTATCCCGGCCTTCTGTCTGGCAATTGCCAGTTGTTCCATGGTGGAATCGACCCCATCCAGATCGGGAAGAAGGAGACCGCGGCGCCCGGCTGATTCCACAATAACCCCGAAAACTTCAGGGTCCAGTAAGCTCGGATCGTCGATTAGCTCAGGCGGATCCAGCACATCGACAGAATATTCCAAGTCATCAAGCTCATCTGGAGTGACCGGAGTAAACCGCCAATCGCGCAGAGCCGCCCCAGCGGCGTTCTCGATGATCTCCTCTAACGCACTAGGCACAGTCGGGAGAAAGGTACCAATACATCCGCGGAGCGTCCCGAGCTTCTTTATGCTCACAAAAGCAGCCGCCGGCTGATACCAACGACCCTCAAGATCGGCGGGAACCATCGGCGCCGGCGAACCCATAACTGCCGCGCGGACTGCCTCTTGAGCAAGCTTAGTGGGATCAAACATATGCATCACCCTCGACCACAAAGATCGCCACCGCGTAACCGACGCCGAATGGCGCCTCGTAAGAAAGAAGGCGACTAGAAAAGGAGCTCTCCTTGAGCACTCCGCTGAGCGTGACAAAAGACCGCAGTCCACACTCACCAGCGCCGGCGACAGTTTCCTGATCTATCTCGATCAGCCTCCCAAGGCGACCCGAACTAAATATTTCTGTCACAGTTTGATCAAAAGGCTGCCCATCGGGCGAAAAGCCGTAAGGCCCGTCAGCACTCAAGCGGTGAGAAAGATCCCCACTGGCGACAAAAACCGTCCGGCGCTCCAACGCTCCAGCTGCCGTCGCCACTACGTTCCCCCACTGGCGATGCTGATTGAGACCTAAAGACGATATGGATAAGGACACTACTCGACGGCCTCCCCCGATAAAATAATATGGGACGAGCACTCCCCAATCTAAATCCTGTGACTCAGTGACCGCAATGACAGGCATCCCAGCCGCTTCAGAGTGCCCCACCACGGTCTGGGCCAGCTCAGAGTCGGTCTGGAGGGTAAATTTAACATCGGGGCGACCGAATGCGGAAAAGGATCCGGTCAAAGTCGTGCCGACCCGAACGGCAAACGCAGCATCGTAAGCGACACTATGAGGCGATATAAAGACCAGGGTCTCTGGATCAAGGTCGTGAATCATCTGGGCGGCTTCTTCCATAGCAGCCTGAGTGTGTCGTACGTCTTTTACTCTCTCTCCGCCGATCGTCGGTATTAATAACGGTGGATGTGGGCACACCACCCCGCCGAGAATACCCATGAGGGTTATATTGTCTCCCCTATCAAAAACCAGCTGAAGGCTTCTGTGACCCGGACTGGCAACTCCTGGCCAATAAGGGAATCCGGGCCGTTAAAGTGGATTAACTTATTCGAACCAGTCCGAGCAGCCAAGCGATGCGCTCCCTTTTTGCTTCTACCCTCAACGAACACTGCGAAGTCTCTCCCCACCAGCTCCTGGTGGTGCGCTAAGCTAATGCTATTCTGGCTCTCAACGAGACGCGCGAACCAGCGCTGTTTTTCAGCTCTCTCAACTGGGTCAGCATATTTTTCCGCCGCTGTACCAGGTCGTGGAGAATAGATAAAAGTATAGGCCTGGTCAAAGCGAGCCTCCTCAACGACCGCCAGCGTGCGCTCAAAGTCAGCTTTAGTCTCACCGGGAAATCCGACCATGATATCCGTAGTAATGGCCACATCAGGTATGTTCTCTCTAGCCAATCGGATCAAACTTAGATAGTGAGCCGCAGTATATCGACGCCGCATTTTCCCCAAAATCCTATCCGATCCGGCCTGCAACGGGAGATGCAGATGCGGACAGAGGTTTTCGCGAGCAGCCATGATTTCAACGGTCTCCCTAGTCAAGTCCTTTGGGTGAGAAGTAGTAAAGCGGATGCGTTCCAACCCAGGTATATCCGCCAGTCGACGCAGTAGATCAGCAAAAGCGGGTTGGCCAAAAAGATCTCGACCATACGAGTTGACGTTCTGCCCCAGTAACGTTATTTCGCGGACTCCCTCCTCAACCAAGCTTCTAGCGTCCGCCAGCAGTCTTTCTGGTGTCCGGCTTTTCTCTCGCCCGCGTACGTGCGGGACGATGCAGTAGGAACAGAAATTGTCGCACCCCACGGTAATCGGCAGCCATGCATGCCAGTCGTGGAGCCTCTTGGCCGGCAACTCCGCTGCAAACTCAACTGTTCCGTCAAGAATCTCGCAGACAGGCTTTTTGGTTCGCTCCGCCTCCAGTAACAACGATGGTAGGTGCGCAACATTATGAGTGCCGAAAACTACATCGACATGAGGAAATTCATTGATGATGTCTTCAGCATCTTTTTGCGCGAGACAACCACCGACAGCTATCTTCAGGGCGCCTCTGGCCTCCTTTTCCTGCTTAAGCGCCGCAATCTGACCATAGGCACGGTCATCTGCGGTTTTTCGCACACAGCAGGTATTAAAAATAATGATGTCGGCCTCGTCAGTCTCTGATGCTGATGAATACCCAGAGGCCGTCATTACGCCGGCGATCCTCTCGGTGTCATCCTTATTCATCTGACAACCAAAGGTCTTAATGATGAAGGTATTCATGCGTTCAGTGGTCTTGGCGACCGGCTCGTATCTCTTTCGCTCGCTCAAAGAGTGGCCCCACAATATCGTCAGGGATATCAAGGGTACCGAGCACCACGCCCTGCTTCTTTCTCAGTCCGTGACAATCCGAGCCGCCGGTTATCAGCAAGCCCAGTTTACGGGCTATCTCCAAATAACCTTCGACATCATCAGGGGTGTGATCAATATGCCAAACTTCTACAGCATCTAGCCCACGATCCTTGAGTGTCGTGATGGTCTCGATACCGACGCCCCAATGCGCCGGATGAGCCAGAGAAGCAATACCTCCGGCACCATGGACGACATCAAAGATGTCCTCAAGATCCAAGACAAACTTAGGGACGTACGCAGGGCCATCTCGGCCTAGATAACGTTCAAACGCCTCTGAGATCGTTTGGACGACCCCCTGCTGAACAAGCGCATGCGCTACATGTGGCCGACCGAGCGCGTCGCCTTGAGCTACATTTTCTACCGCTGCCCACGGCAGATTGACGCCGGCCGTAGAGAGCTTCTCAACGATCCGATGAGCCCGCAGCTCACGCGACTCACGTAGTTGTTTAAGTTTAGTATTGAGTAGTTGATCGTGCTCGTCGACAAAATAGCCTAAAACATGGACATCCTCACCACGGAAATAGGCGCTCAGCTCAACGCCGGGAATAAATTCCAGTCGCTGCGCTTTGGCCGCAGCCCGGCCCTCGGAGATACCGGCAAACGTATCATGATCGGTAATCGCGATCGCCGAGAGCCCCTGTTTAGCCGCCATAGCAACCAGTTCGGTAGGAGTCATAGTTCCGTCTGATGCGATCGTGTGGAGATGAAGATCGACCGTCATGTGGTCAGCGCGGTTCTACGAGCAGTTTGATTGCAGTCCGCTCTTCGCCGTTGACCTCGATGTCTGTAAAAGCCGGAACGCACACTAGATCTAATCCACTTGGCGCCACAAAACCACGGGCAATAGCAATCGCTTTAATAGCTTGGTTTAAGGCTCCGGCGCCGATCACTTGCATTTCAGCGGAGCCATTCTCCCTCAGTACGCCTGCTAGAGCGCCTGCGACAGAATTCGGGCTAGATTTCGAAGATACCCTGAGAACATCCACAACTTCCTCCGGTGCTACTTTTGTTACTACTACAAATCCTCATGCTTAATGCCCTGTAATCTGCATATTAAAGCCTGTGTTGTCCAAATTCAAGACCTTACCAGCTCTCATCACTTTCAATTTGCAGCTCAATGGAAATCTTAGTCGATGAACATGAGACCCTGGGTTCACCTTTAACTCTTAAGAAGTATTTGTCACCTAATACTCGGAAATTATCAGCCACAACTTTAGCGAGCTCGTCAAGATCGTCAGCCGAAACCTTGCTTGGTTCTCTCCGTCGACTAACTTTGACAACCGGACGCTCGGCGAGAAGCCGCCGGAGCCGACACTGAATCGAATGTGGCGGCTCAATTTCCCCCTCCAGAACGCGCCGGCAACTCCTTGGTGAGGCCTTAAGGCCCAGGGCCGCACCGCGATCGCTAAGCGCCTCCGGGTCGTCCAGGCGCCATAGATCACTCCAAATGGGAGGGGCATCCGCAACAGTAACGCGCTGGTCGGCCAGGAGAGCTGCCAGGATCTCTCCGTGACTGCCAAAAAAGATTTCAATGCCTGGGGTGTCAAGACTTATCTCCACCAAGTGGCGCCAAACATTGTGTGGACCCGACTGT
Source organism: uncultured Acidimicrobiia bacterium (assembly GCA_964196305.1). GTDB lineage: Bacteria > Actinomycetota > Aquicultoria > CAJVYJ01 > JAUVQD01 > DAOUYN01. The sequence continues at coordinate 28,274 of CAXMSJ010000009.1, read as the reverse complement.
ACGCAGATCTTGTGAGCCGGAGATAACTTCAACTTGGGGAAAGTAGACTGGTCTTTCCGCTCGCGCAGCCTTTTCGTCGGAACGGACATCGTGAACACCGCACCCCGACCTACCTCAGACTCAAGTAACTCCAAGCGCTCGGTCGAAGCACGGATAGAATAGAGTGCCATCCCCCGACCGTGTATACCGAAACGATCCTCAATGATCTCTTCTACCTTGGTGGTTACTCGCGGCTCAAATATCGACCCATGAAATTGCCTTGGAATTCCACGACCATCATCAATTATCGTGATCGTCCGGGTGCCGTCCGCGTCCCTAGCAGAGGCGATGTAGACTTTCGATGCGCCCGCATCTCTACTGTTCCGTACCAGCTCGACAACGACGTCTTCGATCGAACGGATATCATGACGAGCCTGCCGACGCTCAGCTTCAGTAATGTTGAGCTTATAATACCCGGAACCGAGGTCTTCCTCGATCTTTAAGACCTGGTCTCCAGTTAGATTGGTGACGAACTCTAGTAACTTATCAGGCTCTTCTGTTGGCATGATCCCAAGCTGCACTCACTATTTGGCGTATTCGACTGCCCGGTTCTCTCTAATGACAGTAACCTTGATTTGTCCGGGATACTCCAGCTGATCCTCAATGTCTTTAGCTATATCTCTAGCTAAAAGAACAGCGTCAGCATCATCAATTTCTTCGGGACGCACCATGACTCTTATCTCGCGCCCGGCCTGCATGGCATACGTTTTCTCAACACCCTGACGAGACTCAGCGAGAGCTTCCAGTTTTTCCAGGCGCTTGACGTAATTTTCCAAACTCTCGCGGCGAGCACCAGGTCGGGCCGCTGATATAGCATCAGCCGCCTGCACAAGCACTGCCTCAACAGTCTTTGGCTCGACATCGGCATGATGCGCTTCAATTGGGTGGCATACCAGCGGTTGCTCGTTCAGTCGGCGGGCAAGATCGGCCCCGATTACCGCGTGCGGCCCCTCAACCTCGTGGTCGATAGCTTTGCCGATATCGTGTAGCAGCCCGGCCCGCTTAGCAAGCGCAACATCCGCCCCAAGCTCAGCAGCCATCATACCGGCGAGATGTGCTACTTCTATCGAGTGACGCAGAACATTCTGCCCATAGCTTGTTCGATACCTTAAGCGACCCAACACCCGCACTAACTCTGGGTGCAGTCCATGTACTCCGGTATCTAGCGTCGCCTGCTCCCCTAACTCTTTGATCTGAGCCTCAACTTCAGCCTGAGCACCGGCAAACATCTCTTCGATGCGGGCGGGGTGAATACGTCCATCCGCGATCAGTTTTTCTAATGTTAAACGCCCGATCTCTCTCCGGACGGGATCGAAGCTAGAGATGATCACGGCGTCAGGGGTGTCATCAATGATCAGGTTTATTCCTGTATGTGTCTCAAATGCCCGGATGTTTCGACCCTCGCGGCCAATGATCCGGCCCTTCATATCATCACTTGGTATCGGCACCACAGAAACCGTGGTCTCAGCCGTATGAGACGCAGCGCATCGCTGGATTGAAAGAGCAACGATGCTTCTGGCGCGCTTATCAGCGTCTTCCCGGGCCTCAGACTCCGCCTCGCGAATCATCAACGCCATCTCCTGCTTGACCTCCACAGACACCTTCTGGAGAAGCTGATCCTTCGCCTCTTGCCCGGTCATGCCGGCAAGATTCTCGAGAACTTTCTTTTCCTGGACTACCAGCTCATCAAGTTTAGCTTTATCGTCTTCAATGGCTCTGTTTCGCTTGGAAACCTCATCTTCACGTACCTGTATGCCCTTGGCCCGCTCGTCCAGGGTGTCTTCTCTCTGAGCAAAACGCGTCTCAAGCTTTTCAATCTCCGCTCGCCGGTCATTCGCGGCTCTCTCAGCATCCTGGCGCTCCACCATGATCTGGTCTTTCGCCTCTAACAAAGCTGACTTCTTGCTGCCTTCAGCCTCTTCGCTTGCTTTCTCACGGATCCGATCGGCCTCAGCTTCAGCTGATTTGATCTTAGCCTCACTCAATACTTTTCGTACAAAGAAACCGGCAGCCAGTCCAACAATAAGTGCCAGCAACCCGGTAATTATAGTGTTATCGATAGCAGTCTCCTCCTGTCACAATAAAAAAACCGAGCGTACGCTCGGCAGACTGGCTTCACACGTTATTAAATTTGCTAACGTAAGCTTAGAATTTATCTACTAACTTGTCTTATTATTTACTACGTAAAGTTCCTTTCGGAACCCGTTCAATCTATGTACAACTCACATTTGTGAAGCGTATCTGCCTGGAAAAATGTTACCTCGAATAACCACCATCGTCAAGGCACAACGCCCTTAGTTACGCATGGAAGACATCAGATCGCTGACTGCTTTTTGGGCCGTGGTGCCACTATATCCGCGACGAAGTAGAAACTGGCGGAGACGGCGTCTCTGCACGGATTCTTCCAGCCCGGAGTAGTGAGATATTCTCGCAGTTAACAACTCAGTTGCAGTCGCCTTCTCATCCGCTGCCGGATAGATCGAGTCAAGCTCTCTGTTTACGGTCTCCGTGTCGACCCCTTTGGCGAGCAACTCGCTACGGATACGGTATCGACCATAACCTTTTAGCTCCATGCGATCCCTTATCCACATGCGAATAAAGGTAGTATCGTTGAGATAGCCGGAATTCAAGAGCTTCTCTAGAACCCATTCAATCGACTCGGCGGAAAAGCGCTTTCGCGTCAATCGCTCCTGGAGTTCCTGGCGACTGCGCGCCCGATAGCTGATCATTCTAAATGCCATGTCCATCGCAAATCGACGCTCTGTCTCACACACACTCTCTCGGAGCAGTTCCGTTTGATACGATGCTCCTACCTGCAGACCCATCTCCTTAATAACTGCGCGCGGCGTGATCCGCCAAGGTACTCCATCAAAATAAATCTGGACTGCTTCCCCCTTGGCTGTTACTGGAACAAGAGCGCTTATTGTGTGTTCCGCTGCCGCTAGATCAAGCTGTTCCTCATCATGCTTTTGTTGGTTGCTCGGTTTTCTTACTGCTACCATTACTGCTGCCTCCTAAACCGAACTGACTTTTAATCTTGCTTTCGATATCCGCACTCAGTTCGCTGTTCTCTTGCAAAAACTGCTTTGCACTTTCTCGGCCCTGACCCAGGCGCTCCTTTCCATATGTATACCAAGACCCACTCTTGCCGACTATTCCCTTTTCAACCCCAAGATCAATCAGGCACCCCTCACGGGATATGCCCTCACCATAGACAATGTCAAACTCGGCTTTCCTAAATGGTGGAGCCATCTTGTTCTTTACAACCTTGGCTCTCACTCTATTGCCAACGATCTCGTTGCCTTGTTTGATCGAATCAATGCGACGAATATCAATTCTGACCGAAGCGTAAAACTTCAGAGCGCGACCACCGGGCGTAACCTCCGGATTGCCAAACATAACCCCAATCTTTTCCCGTAGCTGATTAATAAATACAACAGTGGTCTGTGACTTATTTATTGATGCCGTGAGTTTGCGCAAAGCCTGTGACATTAAGCGCGCCTGCAGACCAACATGTGAGTCGCCCATCTCGCCCTCAATCTCGGCACGTGGCACCAGAGCAGCAACCGAGTCGATCACAATAACGTCAATTGCACCACTTCTAACTAGCATGTCTGCAATCTCTAGTGACTGTTCCCCGGTGTCCGGCTGAGATATAAGCAGGTTGTCGGTATCTACACCAAGCTTCTTAGAGTAGATGGGGTCTAATGCATGCTCAGCGTCTATGAAGGCGGCAATGCCCCCGGTCTTTTGGGCCTCAGCCACGATATGTAGGGCGAGCGTCGTCTTCCCCGATGCTTCCGGCCCAAAAATCTCGATTACACGTCCCCTGGGTACGCCGCCAATACCTAAAGCAATATCCAAAGAAATAGTCCCCGTTGAAATGGCCGGATGCTGGTCTAAAATATTTTTCTCACCCAGGCGCATTAGAGCGCCTTTGCCGTACTTGCGCTCAATCTGCTCCCTAGTCATCTCAAGAACTTTGTCTCTCTCCACTACCCCTCCATCTCAACATCCAAGTCAGTCACATGCTCAGTTGCGCCTTGTAAGCGCTTCCCCGACGATAGCGAACAGTTGTTCGCTTGTCAAGGTTTATTTCCTCCAAAATGAGCCCGGTGAACAATCTCATACTTGGCTCCTGACGGCGACAGCTTACTCTCAAACAGGGTCAGATAATTGAATTTGAGCTGACCGCTTAAATCTATCCCATTCATTAAAGCCAAGTCGATAGGCGCCAATCTTTTGGTGCGCCCAAATGTTATATGTGCCTGAAACCGTCGCTCCTCCGGGAAGATGTTCAAGGTGGATAATCCTTGATTAAGCCGTTCATAGAGCTGAGATAGCTCAGTGGTTTTCTTAATGCCAAGCCATAATATGCGTGCGCGAGCAGCGTTCGGGAAGGCCCCGAACGTGGTAGCCTCGGACCTAAACGGGCATATCTCTATGGCCGCAGCGTCCATTACTGAGATTACCGCCGGCACCATTGAATTCCGCCGAGACCCAAGAAACCGTAAAGTGAGGTGAAGACTGCCTGGCGAAACCCAGCGACAATCTAGCTGGCCGCGGCGGAGGATATCTTCAGCCTGAGTGATCGGTCGACGAGCCACTTCCCCTAGCTCTAGCGCAATAAAGAGACGCCTGTCAGCCTCAACCATCGGCCCCTTCGCCGATCAAGCTGCGCCGCAGATGGTCAAGGGCTCTGAAGGCGGCCCTTTGCTGCACCGAACCCCTGTCGCCTCGATGGACATCCTTGAAAGTCATCGTTCTATCCGGAAGAGCCAGGCTGGTATATACCAGTCCGACCGGCTTTTCCGGTCTCGCCCCACCTGGCCCAGCTACCCCAGTTACCGCCAGGCCGATATCGGCGCCCAGAACGCGCCGGGCACCCTCGGCCATGGCTATGGCTGTCTCCTCGCTAACAGCGCCAGACTGTTCTATCGTCGCCTTTTGCACCCCAAGAAGGGACTCCTTGGCTTCGTTTGCGTAGGAGGTGACGCCCCCCAGAAAATAATCAGAAGCACCGGCCACCGAGGCAACCAGCACGCCTATCTGCCCAGCCGTCACTGACTCGGCAGTGGCGAGTGTTAGGCCAATGTCCCGCATCAAGATCCCGACCACCTCCGGCAAGCTCGCCCCGCTAGCGGAAAAAACTAGTTTCCCCAGACGTACTAACATGTCTTCAAATGCCGATTGCACCAGAGACTCGTCGACTGCCGAACCACCCCTTAAGTCCATGAGCGTTAATGATATCTGCTCCGGCGTGGCCAGGATGTTTGCAGTCACTTCAGGGTAGGCCTCCAGCACTGGAGCGATCAACCTGGCCACTTCCGGCTCGGATGCGCCGATCAGACCGGCACGAGCCATTGGAGGCGGTGCCCCAACAAGCGCCTTCCCCTCCAGCTCTGCCTCGACTTGCGCCAGCATGACCTCCATCTCCTTGGGTACCCCTGGAAGCGCAAAGAGCATCGTGTCCCGCCATTCAAACGAAACACCTGGGGCTGTCCCGACCCCCGTTATCATCGCCTGGGCACCCTGGGGGAGATAAGCCTGACGCAGGAAGGATTCACTGTCGGCCCCAGGAGGCATCGCCTCAGTAATTAGCTGGTAGGCAGGGTCGTGGCGGACTAATGGAACCCCCAGAACCTCCGCTAAAGCTTCACGGGTTACATCATCGTGGGTTGAACCCAACCCACCCGTTAGTATGACCAGCTCCGCCTGACTGGAGAGGAAGTTGATAGCCGAAGCGATCAGGCCGATGTCATCCGGGGTTTTTTGAACGGCAATGACTGTAATGCCCCGCTCCCTCAGCCAACGGCTCAGGAAGATGGAGTTTGACTCGCGCGTCAGCCCTTGGGTCAGCTCGGTGCCCACCACAATGACGGCGGCGCGCACCCCCACGCTTGCAGGGGTCATCCCGGTGCGCTTTCCTGCTCACCGTCTGCCCCGGCTGGCGGTTCGTCTGTGGCGTTGAGGACCGGCTTAATCTGCACGTAGTAGTCAAATCCAGAAACAACTGTGATTAGGACGGCCAAACCCATCAGAACCATGGCGAGCACTTCCGGCACCACGGTTGGCTTTAATATCCAAGCAATCACCGCCACCACTTGACTGATGGTCTTCAGCTTCCCAAGGGTCCCTGCCGGCACGACGACGCCACTCGCCACCGCTGTCAGGCGCAATCCAGAAACCGCAAACTCCCTGGTCAAGATAATCATAACTATCCAGGCAGAAAGATCTCCTTGATCCACTAAAGAAACTAAAGCGGCCGAAATCAGCAGTTTATCGGCAATTGGGTCAAAAAACTGACCAAAGACTGTGATCTGATTATGCTTGCGCGCTAAATACCCATCAATACTGTCGGTGGTGGCCGCAATAGTAAAGACAGCCGCCGCCAACCAGTCACCATAGGGCACACCCCCGAGCAAGAAAGCCATGAAAACCGGTATCAATAATATACGAAGGATGGTAATGCGGTTTGCCAGATTAGGCATCTATCGATCCCTTCAGGTCATAGCCGTCGACCGCTGCCACTCGAACTCTCACCAAGTCGCCCACCCGGCAGCCGGCGACTCCGTCCACCTGTACCTGCCCATCTATCTCCGGCGCTTGGAACCGACTCCGACCGACTCCTTGGTCGCCGTTGATGTCTTCGAGCAAGACATCAATATGACGCCCCTGGTGACGCATTAGCCGTTTGTAGCCGATCTCGTCCGCTAGAAGCCGAATCTGGTCGGCCCGGTCGTGTTTCTCAGCACTACTGACTTGCTCAGCAAAGTCAGCGGCCGGGGTGCCCGTCTCAGCTGAATATTCAAAGACGCCGACATAATCAAAGCAGGCTGCGCGGAGAAAATCACCCAAGTCTAATATGTCACGCTCAGTTTCACCCGGAAAGCCAACCATCACCGTTGTCCGAAGGCTTGCCTCAGGCAGATATTCTCGCACTTTGTCGAGACGCTTTAGATATTGGCCGGCACTGCCACGACGGTTCATGGATCTCACTATCTTCGCACTCGCATGCTGGACTGGAATATCCAGGTAGTCGTTGATAACCGCCTCTTTAGCCATGGTTGCCAGGAAGTCATCGTTGATATGATACCACTGTAAGTAGAGAACTCTGAGCCAATCGGCCCCGCTTTCGACGGACAGAGTACTGAGGAGCGCTGCCAGGTCTTTCGGCGGCGAGAAGTCTCGCCCGTAAGCACCCGTTTCTTGCCCAACCAGAACCAGCTCTCTAGCTCCCCCAGCCACTAGCTTGCCGGCCTCCTTAATAACCTCCGCTTCGGGCCGACTTCTGAAAGAGCCGTGTATCGCAGGGATGGTGCAGTAAGAACAACCGTGATCACAGCCAGCGGTGATTTCAAGGTATGTCGAGGGACTTAACTGGTGGTCGACAGGGAGCCCCTTTGGCCCTGTGATACCGATAATCTGCGACAGGCTGTTCATCCGTTCCAGGCCAAGACAAGCGTCTAGTTCGGGCAGGGAGGCCAGCAGATCCTCGCCATAGCGCTCGGCCAGACAGCCGACAGCCACGAGTTTTTGGTTGCCGTTTTTTTTGATCTGGGCCAGCTCCAGGATCACATCAATTGATTCCTCGGAGGCCGCCTCAATAAACCCACAGGTATTGACAACCAGGATATCGGCCGCTTCAGGGGTATCGGCGATGCCGATCCCTGAGCGGGCCAGACTGCCTATTAAGCGCCGAGATGAGACCATGTTCTTTGGGCAACCAAGAGTTACCAGAAAAGCACTGGGCATCTACCTGAAGTTGCGAAATTGGAGCGGCACATCAATCTCCTGCTCTTTTATCAACGCCATAGCAGCCTGTAAGTCATCTCGCTTTTTGCCTGAGACTCTCACTTGATCACCTTGTATCTGCACGGTGACCTTCATTTTGGTCTGCTTAAGTAATTTATTGATCTCCTTGGCGGTCTCGCTGGGAATACCGACCAAGAGGCTCCCGATCCGACGAACCGCACCGGACGCCGCCGGCTCTTCCTGGCCGATCTTGAACGCTTTCGCGTCGATACCGCGACGGATAAGTTTCCCGGAAATCACCTCAACTAGGCTGTTCAGTGCCATTTCGTTCGCTGCGGTCATAGTGATCTCCAGGTTGTCTTCCTTAAATTCTACGTCACAGTCAGCCGACCGTAGATCGTAGCGGGTGGCGGCTTCGCGTCTACTTTGATTGATCGCATTGTCAACCTCTTGCATGTCAATCTCAGAGACAACATCAAAACTCGAATCTTTCCCCATTCTCGCTCCTTTTCTAAACGCTAGCTTGACTAATGGTCGACCACGCCAGCAAGATCAGACCGACGAAGATCACAACCGACACGACCGGCAGCGGCCTGAAAAACCGCCACAGACTTGGTCTATTAGACTCGTCGGAATGATTCTCATAACCAGGTCCGCCGAGAAGACGACGATACTCCACGACTATCGGATCTGGATCTAACCCCAACCACTGCGCATAAGTACGCAGGAAACCGACAACATACGCCTCTTCGGCAATATCTTTAAAATCATTGTGCTCCATTGCCTCAATGTGCTTACCACGGATCTTGATAGCTAGCTCAACATCCTTGACAGTAGCGGCCCGCTCGCGCCGAGCATTCGCCAGCAACTCACCGATTGAGGTGGCCGGAGTCATTGGTTACGCTAACACCTTAACCATGCGAACCGTGGCCTCTTCAGCCTTGGCTCGGATTTCTGGGGGTAGCGTCACTACAGTACGTCGCTCGAGTAGCGCCAGATACACTTTTTTTACCGTAGTGAGCTTCATGTTAGGACAAATTATGTTATCGCCAGGCACAATGAAGTCTTTCTCGGGATTTTCTCGCGCCAGCCCATGAATCATGCCTGCCTCCGTGCCGACAATAATTTCCCGAGCCGCTGTCGCCTTGGCAAACTTAAACATCCCCGACGTACTGCAAATATGGTCTGCCAGCTCCAACACCTCCGGATCGCACTCCGGGTGAGCCATAAAAACCGCAGCCGGCCTCTCCTCTTTAAGCCGGCGGACCACGTCGGCCTTGATGCGTCGATGTGTCGGACAATAGCCCGGCCAGAGGATCACTCTCTTCCCGGTTCTCTCTGCGACGTAGTGCCCTAGGTTCTGATCCGGCACAAAGATCACTTCATCGCCAGGAAGACTTTCTACAATAGAAACGGCATTTGACGACGTGCAGCAGATATCACTGACCGCTTTGACTGCCGCTGAAGTATTGACATATGAGACGACCGGTACCCCAGGATGACGATCCTTGAGAGCTAGTACGCCGGCAGCGGTGGCCATATCTGCCATCGGACACCCTGCCCCCGGTTCAGGGATCAAAACCGTCTTTTGTGGGTTCAAGATGTGCGCCGTCTCGGCCATGAAGTGAACTCCGCAGAACACAATGGTCTCGGCGGTGGTCTCCATGGCCATTTGCGCCAGCCCCAGCGAATCACCGGTATAATCGGCGATATCCTGTATCTCGCCCCGCTGATAGTTGTGGGCAAGGATTACAGCACCCGTTTGCACGCGCAGTTCGTTGATCTTTCCAACATATTCTCGCTGCCTGTCGCTCAACGTATCACTCATCGTACCCTCAGCTCAAAAAAGCCGGCTTAGCAGACGTTGAAAGCCGATCCGTGGTCTTTTACTGCAGTGACTTGGTTCTTTCCATCAACCATGATCACTTTGGCGGGATACTCAGCCGCTAGCCTGTCGGGCACGGACGCATAAGAAACAATAATGACCGTGTCGCCTCTATTGATCAGGCGGGCGGCAGCCCCATTGATGCAGATTTCACCGGATCCGGACTCGCCGGTGATCGCGTAAGTCTCGAGACGGTGACCATTTGTCAAATCAAGGACGTGAACCAACTCATGGTTTAGAATATCAGCCGCCTCCATGATCTCGGCATCTATCGTAATGCTGCCCTCGTAATCAATATTGGCCTCCGTCACGGTCGCCCGGTGTATTTTGCTCTTTAACATTGTTCTGTAGATCATGTGCTCACCAACATATTATCTATCAACCTTGTCTGACCTACCCAAACCGCCGCCGCCAGCAATGTCGGGCCATCAACAATATCAACCGCCGCCAGTGTTTCCGGTAGACAGACAGCAAAGTATTCTAGCCTAAGCTGCGGTTCGGCTGCAATGATCTCAGTAAATAGAGCAGTCAGTACCCTCGACTCGCGCTCCCCCTTGGCTACCATCGAAGCGGCTGACCGCATCGCTTGAGGCAGGACCGCTGCCGCCTCCCTCTGCGCTGCATCCAAATACCGGTTGCGCGAACTGACGGCAAGTCCATCGGGCTCGCGGACGGTGGCGACCCCGACGATGTCGATAGGAAAATCGAGATCCCGACTCAGGCGACGCACGATTTGCAGTTGCTGCCAGTCTTTCTCTCCAAAATATGCCTTGTTTGGGCTAATAAGATTGAAGAACTTGGTGAGTATTGTCGCGACACCAGTGAAGTGTCCCGGCCTTTCACGCCCGCACAGCCCCTCGCTGACCTTTGAGACAGCCACGGTAGTTAACATGCTGTCGTCTAGAAAATCGCGAGACAGCGGCGCAAAGATAAGATCAGCCCCGGCCCTGCTGGCTACCTGTATGTCGGCTGCCAGGTCTCGCGGGTAGCGCTCGAAGTCGTCGTCGGGGGAGAATTGCAAGGGATTAACAAACACGCTAACTATGACTCGGTCACAGTCCGCCCGCGCCCGGGCGATCAGCGCCTCGTGCCCGACGTGGAGGGCCCCCATGGTTGGCACAAACCCCAGGACAAGAGAGTCCAGTTCGGCGAGCCTCTGACGTAACTCCTCTTTCGTTGTTACTACTATCGATCCGGTCATGATTCAATAGTATTCCCGCCAGCTGGTTTTATCCAGCGCTCAGGGAAGCGGATGAAGCCGGCCAGTTAGTCGTCAATGATTAGAAGATCAAGCTTAGGATCATCCTTATCCCTATATTCGGCCGTGACAAAGGCTCCAAGCTTTATGTCAGAAAGCCTCGCTAACGAACCGTTTCTCAGGATCACTGTCTGCTGCCCCACATAGAAAAGATGGACTTCCGCCCCCTCCAAGACTATATAACGCTTATCAATATCCATCTCAATAACGCTGCCGCTGGCAATCGGGCTGGAGGCCCGGACACTGTCGGCCTCAGGCGGTCCAACCGGACGTACCGTATACTGAATATCGACAGTGTCCCCTGGCTCCAAACTGGAATATCGTGAGTTTGCCTTGTTCTTGACGACCTTGGCATCATTGGGGACTTTGATCTGAAGATCATCCTGCTCACGGGCCATGATAATCAAATAGTTTGGCTCGACCAGCTTTTTGATCTCTCCGACAACGTTTTTTGTTTGGGCGGAATCAAGCCAGATGACTGTCAGGGAGCCGGCTGAGAGAAAAAGCAGCATCATGATCGCTAGAAAGATCACGTGCTGGGCGGAGAACAGGTAGGTCTTGATCTTCACAAGTCCGCTCCTTGATTTAACCGGTGCTATCAGCGGTTTAATATATATTAGCGGGCAAACAAAGACAAGTCGAGACACTGCTGGTAGTGTGCTATAATTAGTCAGTTGACCGCTGAAACCGCCTGAATGTGTTCAATTTGATCTCAGCTCATTGGGACGGTGAGTAAGATAGGTAGACATATACCAGCTACGCTAACGAAATCTCTTGTGATTCTCTTCTGTCTGGTGTTTTCTTTTTCATCCGCGATGGCATTGGCCGCCCCCAGCGAGGAAAACACCCAGGGGATCGATAAGTCGATCTCGGACAAAAAAGCTGCCTCGGAAACTGCTCGTGGCGATATGGACAACTTCCAGGATGCACTGGCCGCTCTCATTACTGAATACCAAGAGGAATACAGTCTTCTGCAGGAAAAAGAGGATGCTGTAGCCCGTAAGGAGCGCGAGCTTAACAGCCTTGTCGAGCAGCAAATATACTATCAACGACTGCTAGATCAACTCAATGTTTTCACTTATAGAGACGGCGATATCTATTTCTTTGAGGTGGTGCTGGGCACCCGGAGCTTTAAGGATCTGCTCACGCGACTGGAGTACCTGGTAAAACTCAACCAGCGCCAAGCAGATATTCTCCGCTCAACTAAACGCCTTAAAGATCTTGTTAGAGACCATCGCGATACGTTAAGAGATGAGAAAGAGCAGCAACGGCGAGTACTAACTGCCTTGGAGTCTAAACAAGTAGAGATCCAAAATCTCCTTGAGCGCCAGCAGGAGCTGATCGGCACTCTCGATCAAGACCTCAAGAACTTGGAGGAAGAGAAAGTTGAGACAGCCAAACGTAAAGCCGAACTAGCAGCGCGAGCTGTGACGGCGCGCGAACGCAGCGATGCTTCTTGGCCGGAGGGGTTGGAAATCAACCTAGTATTCCCGGTCCCGGCGGCCTACGCCAGCACCTATATCAATGACTGGGCTTTCGCTCGCGCCGGAAATCCGGCCGGCCACCAGGGAACAGATATTTTCGGCATCAAAGGAACGCCGCTGTTAGCTGTAGCCGATGGTGTGATCAGCGATGAGTTCGGTAATAGCCGGGTGGGCGGCTATCGACTTCATATAATCGATAACCAAGGTGTCGACTACTATTACGCCCACCTGAACAACGATACCCCTGGAACCGACGACGGCCAAGGCGGTGCGATTACGGCGTTTGCTCCTGGGATCGCCCCTGGGGTCAGAGTACGAGCGGGACAGGTGATCGGTTATATCGGTGATAGCGGCGACGCCGAGCCCACTCCACCGCACCTGCACTTTGGCATCTCAGTCGGTGGAGACTGGGTTCCACCATTCCTTTATTTGCAGACTGCCACGTACTACTAAACGTTTAGCCGAAGCCGTTGAGGACTTCATGCATGCTCTGGGAAATCTGCATGGCATTGCCAAACTCCCGCTGCCAGAGATTGCGACCAAAGATCAGGCCAGTGGCACCGCTCTCCATGGACATCTTCGCCTTATTGAGCAGATCATCGTCGCCCATCTTGCTGCCGCCCGAAAACAACACTAAGGTCCGCCCAGCCGAGGCCACGATCTTCTCTACTGCTTCTCTTAAGGAAATATCTATCTCGCCGTAAGGCTTTGGTTGCTTCTTTGAGCCGTCTGCCCCAAGTTTTGGGAAATTAAGCTTGACGACATCGGCGCCAAGCTCGCAGGCGACGCGCGCCGCGTAGTCAATGGCATACAGGCTATCTCGCCCACCCTTGGTTTCAATAGCCACGCCGCGCGGGTACGACCAGACGATCAACGGCATTCCGAATCTCTCTGCCTCTTCTCTGACAGCGGCGAGCTGGGCAAGGTCCTCCCCCTGCATCGGCGATCCAACATAGAGGGTGTAACCAACAGCATCGGCTCCGATTCTGACGGCATCCTCGACGGAAGCTGTCAGCGGGGAAAAGGCGGAGTCGTCGCTGGGAATCGTAGTTTTGCCGTTGATCTTCAGCACCACGGGCACTCTCCCTGCATACTTGCGCATGTATTTCTGCGCCAAACCAATGTGGAGCGCGATCCCCGAGAAGCCACCTTCAGCGGCCAAACGGAACTGAAACTCCGGGTCCGCGCTATCGGGATTAGGGAAAAAATCAACGGGGCCGTGCTCCAGGCCCTGATCAATCGGCAGAAGCAGCAGCGTTCCGTTTGCCGGCCCATGCTCATACAAGAGTCTGTGGAGCCGGACGACCTTGCCGTGATTCAAATCCAATTCGTCCAGCTTTGTCGCTGGAGCTGACTTCACCATATCATGATCCTCTCTCAACAGCCCTCATTAAGTAGTCGGGCCACTTTTCATTTCTTCCAGACTATACCCAGAAGTAATTATATGTCCAATCCAGGAATAGAGTAGAGAAGTTAATATATAATACTCTTAAGGATTACGAGAAGGACACAGGAAATTGGGGGTTCTCACTATGGAACAAGCGTATTGTGATGCACTACGTTTCGCTTTCGATTACGAGAGCAAAGGCGAAAAACATTACCGGGAGGCCGCTCGAAATGCGAAAGACCGTTTTGCCATCAAGGCGCTGACGTTTCTCGCGGATGAAGAGCTGGAACACATCCGCAAGATTAATGAATTCAATCTGCATCTCTTGGGCGAGCAGGACTTTGATATTGATGCTGAGTGCAGCTTAGTTCTCTCTGATCGGGTCGAGTCGTTTCTGGACACTTCCCGACACGAGGGCCATATGGGCCGAGATCGCGATATGAGCGAGATAGACGTGTACGACCTAGCCATGACGACCGAGAAACAGGGCTACGAGATGTACGCGAGTGTCGAGAAAAGTTCTGGCGATGAGCGACTTAAAAAGTTCTTTGGTTTTCTGGCGCAAGAAGAGCAGGGGCACTACAAGTTACTTGAGGCTTCTAAGAAATACCTCGAGGACCAATCCTACTATTTTGAAGAGGGCGGCGGCTGGCTCTTCGGCTAAGAGCGCTTAGGTTTTTTCAGCCAGATCCAGAACCCGCTCAGCCGTCTTGCCGGCGTTAATAACACAGTCATTGAAGCTGACGCCGCGGAAAGCATTGCCGGTCAGGAAAAGTCCCTGATAGGCGCTGAGCTTCTCATCTATCTGATCTAGTCGATCGCCGTGACCGATCACGTATTGCGGAATCGCCTGCCGGTGTCTGATGATCTTGGTGAACTCAGGGTCTTGCTTGATCCCCATGGTTGTCCTGAGCTCACGTTGGACGAGCGCCAGCGTAGCCCGGTCATCATGCTCCACTGCCTCCGGATTAGTGCCGCCGCCAACCATAGTGCGCAACGCCACTTTGCCTGCCGGCGCCTGCCCCGGGAAAATACTGGTATTCCACAATGTGCCCAGTATGTCCCTTTTCTCCCGTTTGGGAATAACAAACCCGAAACCATCTAAATCATGCTCAAAACCAGCGCCTGGGTAGCCGCACAAAACAATGTTGACCGGCACATATGGGATGCCCGCTATTAGATCGGACAGCGCCTCATCGAGATCCCTTAGAATGGCCCCGGCCGCGTACGCTGGTGCCGCCAAGACAACCGCGTCCACCGGCAGTTTAAAGCCATCGGCAAGATCGACGGAGTAGCCCCCGTCCTCAAGCGACACACGTTGCGCTCCGTTTCCACTTTTTATCTCACCATCGAAGCGCGCCTTCAGCGCATCAATCATGTGGTTCATGCCTGGCGAAAAGCTGGTCAATTTACCGCTTGACCCGACAATCCCTTCGCTTTTCGGACCACTAGCGCTCTCTTGCCCAGAACTCTTCTTGGCTTTTTGCCGGCGCATTTGCGCTCTAATCAAGCTTCCGTCGCCCTCACTCTCCAGCCCGAGCATCACAGGGAAAGCACTCTTGATGCTGAGTAGCTCAGAGTCGCCGGCAAAAACCCCGACGACCATAGCGGCAATCAATTTGTCCGCCACCTCGGTGCCGAGATGACGCCGGGCGAATTCAGCAATTGACTCATCCGCAGCTACTGCCGGTTTCGTCCAAAGCTCCCGTACTGCCCTAATCTTTCCCCGCAGACTAAGGAGCGAACTGGCGATAAAGGCCGGCGGCGACAAGGGCACCAGCTGGAGTTTTCCATCCACGTAAACATATCGCTTAGCGGCAGCATCGTCAGCCTTAACGATCGACGCACCGAGGCCAAGATCAGCGATGACCTGGCTGACAAACGGCTTATTGTCTACATACCCGAGAGGCCCATGCTCACATATCCAGCCATCAGCATTCTCGGTCCTTATCTTCCCGCCAAGGCGGGACTCCTTCTCGATCACAAATATCTTTGTGTCGAGACCACGCTGCTTGGCTCCCGCTTGAATAAAGTGAGCGGTGGCCATGCCTGATATTCCCCCGCCGATGACTGCAATTCTCACCGCTAACCCCCTGTGATTTCTTTCTTTACTAGTTCGGCCAATGCCTTGATGAAGCTCGGCCTGCTATTGAGGGCCGGAGATCGTTTGTATTTAACGACCCCATGGGCCTTGGCCAGCTCAGAATACATAATATCCAGCTCATACAGGGTTTCAATATGATCGCTGACAAAACTGATCGGGACCACCAGCACGTTTTTTACGCCGGCTTTTCCCAATTCGACCAGCGCGGCATCTGTCTGCGGCTCCAACCACTCGACCGGACCGCTACGGCTCTGATACGTTAACTCCCAATCGAGCGGGCCAGTCTCTTTGATCACTCCGTCCACGGTAGCCTGCAGATGATCGCAGTACGGGTCACCTTGGTCGATAAAATCTTTAGGTAGGCTGTGAGCACTGAAAACGACCTTAAGGTCGCGGCGCTCAGCGGCGGAGAACTCAGCCAAGCCATCCTCCACGGTTTCGGCCATAGCCTTAATGTACAGAGGCTCGTCATACCAGCGATCGATTATCTGCAGCTTCAACGGACTAGAAACGCCGGCCACCGCTTTTTTAAGATCGCGAACACAAGCCCCAGATGTAGCTCGAGAATAGTGCGGAAAGAGACTGATCGCCACGATCCGCTGATAGCCGGCAGCCACCGCCGCATCAACAGCTTCCTTAATGAATGGGTGCCAATAATTCATCCCAACGTACGCCTGGCACTCATACCCGTCTGCAATTAGCGCTGCGGCTGCCCCTTCGCTCTGTTCTTTTGTCAGGCGCAGGATTGGAGAACCACCACCGATCGCCTGATATCGCGCGACAACCTTCTTCGCACGACTCCGGGCAATCAGGCGAGCCAACACTGGCTGGAGGGGCAGCTTGATTATCTGGCGGTCGGAGAAAAGGTTCACCAGAAATGGCCGGATAGCCTGAAGGGAATCCGGCCCGCCCAGGTTCATACAGATCAGCGCAAACGGCTGCTTGGAATCTACAGTCTCTCCCGTAGTGTTCTCCTAAAAGGGTACATTCATGGCCGCGCTGATCAGATGCACCGACTTTACAAACTCCTTGGCGTGCTCCACTGGAGTCGGCGGCAGAATGCCATGCCCGAGATTGAATATATGCCGCTCCGTTCCAGCACGCTCCAGTATGTCGCGCACTCTCTCATTAATCTCTTCCGGAGGGAGAAACAACGCGCATGGGTCCAGGTTGCCCTGGACTGCCTGATTCTCACCGACCAGCTTGCGAGCATCGTCGATCTCGATCCGCCAATCTACCCCAACGACATCGCTGCCGGCCGAGGCGACCTGTGGCAACAACGCCGGGTTTCCTTGGACAAAATGGATTGTCACCACGTCCACGTCGCTGATGGCCTCGATCACTCTCTTGCTATACGGCAGAGCATATTCGGCGTAGTCCCGCGGGGAGAGAATGCCGCCCCAGCTGTCAAATATCTGCAGAGCCAGCGCTCCGGCGGCCTTTTGCGCCTTCAGGTAGGTGATGAGCGTATCAGTTACTTTTTCCATCAAGGCATGCCAGACCTTAGGCTCCTGGAACATCAATGATTTAAGCTTCAGAAAATTTGTCGAGCTGCCCCCCTCTACCATGTAGCTCGCCATCGTGAATGGCGCACCGGAAAACCCGATCAACGGCACGCGCGCGTCAAGCTCCCGAGAGAGAATGCGAATAGTATCTAGAACAAAGGACATGTCTTCTTCCGGGTCGGGAGAGCGGAGACGTTCGACATCCGCCTGATTACGAATGGTATATTCAAGTTTCGGCCCCGGGTCGAAATCTAAAGGCATCCCCATCGCCTCAACCGGGATCAATATATCTGAAAATAGGATCGCGGCATCGACATTTAAGATGTCGATAGGCTGGATCGTGACTTCGGCTGCCAACTCCGGGGTCTTACAGAGCTCAAGAAATGATACCTTTTCCCGTATAGCTCGGTACTCCGGCAGATAACGGCCGGCCTGTCTCATGATCCAAACCGGCGTGGCATCGACCGGTTCCCCGCGACACGCGCGGATAAAACGATAGGCAAGTGGTGAAACTTTAGGCACTCTCGACTCCTTCTCTCTTCCTTGTTCGAAATGGGACATAATTACAAAATGGCTCCTCCGCCAGGTAGTCGCCGTAAACGGCATCCGCTCGCGCTCGACAGCCGCCGCAAACACCTAAATATTCACACTCACCGCACCGACCCTTATAGCTATCGAAATCGCGCAATGAACGGAAGAGCTCAGAGTTTTCCCAGATATCCTTAAACGACTTCTCCTTAACGTTTCCGGCGCTCCGTGGAAAGTAGCTACACGGTTGGACTTCTCCATCTTGGGTTATCAGCGCAATTACCTGGGCAGCAATGCAGCCCTTTGAGCCACCAGTGGAGAAGGTCAGGTTGCGTCTTTCGTAATCCGCCGCCTCCTCCTTGGTTTTCTGTAGAGTAATCCGATAATAATGGGGGGCGCAAGTCGGTCGCATCAACATGTCCGGCTCGTCCATTTCCTGGTGAAAGTGCCATTCAAGAATTTCTTCATAATCATCTGCCGTGATCAGCTCGTTCATTATTTCTTCACCCCGACCGGTCGGCACGATCATGAACATATACCAGGCTGTGGCCCCGACCTCTTTCGCCAACTTGTACACATTCTTAATGTCCTCTTGGTTGCGCTTGGTAAAGCTTGAGTTAATCAAGAACGGCACGCCGTTTTTCTTCAGGAGCTCGATCCCCCGCAATGTGCCCGCAAATGCTCCCTTTTGGCTGCGAAAGTCGTCATGTATCGCAGCAGTTGAACCATCGAGACTCAGCGAAACCATGCGGATCCCGCTTTCCTTCATCTGCTTGCAGACTTTGTCGGTGATCAGCGTACCGTTCGTCGCCATACACATTCTCAAGCCCTTCTCGGTCCCGTATGCAGCGATCTCAAATATATCCTTGCGCATCAGGGGTTCGCCACCAGACAGAACCAATACTGGTTTGGCGTAACTGACAATATCGTCGATCAGGGCTTTGGCTTCTTCAGTATTGAAGTCACCTTCGGCAGATTCCATGCTGGCATCGCACCGACAATGGACGCAATTCAGATTGCAACGTCCCGTAGTCTCCCAAGCAATCCACTTGGGTATAAATTCTTCATTTTCACTCACGGGACTCTCCATAAAAGTAGACTCCTAACAAAAGAGTGGCGCACCACTGGCGGCCACCCATCGCCTGAATTAGGCTGGACACGCATCATTATATCGCCTGCGCAGCGGGTAATCAAAGTCCGCGCTATCCGATCTTGTCGTCAGCGACGTGATAACGCGGATCCTCCAGTACATTCACCTCGATCATCCCCTTGGCCTTGCTAAGCAGGACGAGGCAGTCAGGGCTGAGATGACGTAAGTGTAGACGCTTGCCCGCCTTTTCATACCTGGAAGCGAGTGTGTCGATAGCTTCCAGTGCCGAGTGATCCACTACTCTTGCGCGCCGAAACTCCACTATCACGTCACCCGGGTCATTCTTTGGAGAGAAGAGGGTCTGGAACTCGGCGACCGAGGCGAAAAAGAGCGAGCCCTCCAGCTCGTAGACCTTCCACCCGTGTTCATCATCATAGGTCTTAACGTTGATATGCTTGGCGTGCTCCCAGGCAAAAACCAGTGCGGCGATGATGACGCCGGCCACCACGGCCACCGCGAGGTCGGTAAAGACTGTCACTATCGTCACCGCCACCACAATAAATGCGTCCGACTTCGGAACCTTGTGCAACACCTGCAGGCTGCCCCACTCAAAGGTCTTCTCAGCTACGACAAACATCACTCCGATCAGCGCTGCCAAGGGAATTCTCTCTATTAATGAGGACCCAAAGAGCATGAATGAGAGAAGAAAGAGCGCCGCAGTTACACCAGAGAGGCGTTTAAGCGCCCCGTTGTTAACATTGATCATGCTCTGCCCGATCATGGCGCAACCGCCCATGCCGCCAAAAAACCCCGTGACGAGATTCGCCGCACCCTGAGCCAGGGACTCTCGGTTTGCCCTCCCGCGGGTATCAGTCATCGTGTCGACCAGATTCAGAGTCAGAAGAGATTCTATCAACCCGACGGCCGCGAGTATCAAAGAGTACGGAAAGACTATCCTCAATGTCTCCAGGCTGAACGGCACAGTGGGTAGGTGAAAAGTAGGCAGGCCGCCGGCGATGGAGCCGAGATCGCCAACGGTTTTCGTGTCGATACCGAACCCCGCCGTCAAGGCGGAGACCGCAAAGATACCCACAAGCGTGGCCGGAACGGCTTTCGTCAGCTTGGGCAACAAGTAGATTATCCCTAAAGTCAGGGCGATCAGCCCAGCCATCACGTAGAGCGCCGCGCTTGGCATCCACACGTGCGAGCCCTCGGGACCAGCCACCTTGAAGTGCTCGAACTGCGCCACGAATATGACAATAGCCAGCCCGTTCACAAAGCCCAACATGACCGGGTGAGACACCATGCGAATGAACTTGCCCAGCTTCGCCAGGGCAAAGGCGATCTGCAACAGCCCCATCAGCACGACCGCGGCGAAGAGGTACTCTACCCCATGCGAAACTACCAGTGAGACCGAGACCACGGCCAGCGCTCCTGTCGCTCCGGATATCATACCGGGACGGCCGCCAAAAATTGATGTGATCAGGGCCACGATGAAAGCCGCGTATAAACCGACTAACGGAGCAACTTGGGCCACCAAGGCAAACGCAATGGCCTCCGGTACCATGGCGAGCGCCACGGTCAGTCCGCTTAATATGTTCGTTTTGATCTCTTGTGTGCTAAGTGCGGTCAAGCTCCTACTCCATTCTTAAGGTACAGCCGACAAACAAAAACAGCCCCGACCTTCTGGAAAAAGGTCGAAGCTGCCTACAACATACCGTTTCCTAATGAGCTTAGTGTTTATAACCTAAAGAGATCGGCTGGTCAACCGGGAACACCATTGCCTCCCCGCGGGTATCAGCTCGAGAAGATCTCCTTGAGTTCGCGTAGAACTGTCCAGCCGACGTCCTCGGCGTTGTTCTCCATCGCTGCTATAACAGCCTTCCCTATCGGTTTTCCTAGCGGCGGCGGGTTATGGATGAGTCCCTTGATGGTGAATGGATTCAGGGACAGCGGATCGAAGTCGGGAGTAAGATAGCCTTTAGATATAGCGTACTCCGCCAGTTTTGTTTTCGGTTGGACGGCCAAGAAGATGATAAACGGGCGCACTTGTCCGGGTTTGAATATCGAAGCGATCTTCTCTACAGTCGCAATGGTCTCGAGTATAGTCTCCGGGGTCTCCCCCGGCGCATTGAGAGATAGGTCGAGGTTTATCTGCCCCTCGTACCCGGCGTCGACCAAAAAGCGGCAGGACCGGTAGAAGTCTTCCAGGCGCATCCCGATCTTGAGGCCCTTGATGATCGTCGGCGAACCAGAGGTAATTGATAGCCTGAGATGCCGCAAGCCTGACTGGACCATCTTACCGGTCAATTCGGGGGTAAAGTTATCAATTCTCAGGTAAGAAGCCCACCGAATATCGAGCTTCCTGTCGATGATCTCGTCAAGCGTCGCCTCTACGATGGGCAGAGAGTGTCGTGAGGGATAGAATTGTGAATCACAGAACCATAGTTTCTTGACGTTGTACTTGTTAACGAGAGCCTCAATTTCGTCCACGACAACCTCGGGACGACGATATCTGACCTTATAGCCGTCAATATACCCATAGGCACAGAACATACACTTGTATGGGCAGCCTCTCTTTGTTAGAACGCTCACCTCATACCAATCACGGAACTTATCCTGCATATAGTAGCTAAAATCCGGAAAGATGGTTTCGATATAGTCAAAATCAACCGGCGTCGACTCGTTCCACAGATCAAAATAATCGGTCTTTTCCCCAAGGACGATTTGACCATTCTTTTTGATAGCCGTCCGCTCATCGCTGAGGTCCTCGCCATCGATCAGTTTTAGCATCACCCCTTCTCCCTCGCCGGCCACGGAGATCATACCCTCGGGACCACGCTCAGCTATTCGATCAAGAAAAAGCCCAAAAGCCGATCCGCCGGCAATTATCTCGGTGGTAGGAAAATGACGACTGACCGCGTGCATCAGCCCGAGATTCTTCTTAATGCGATCGTTGTACGCGAACACCCTCTGGACGCCCTTGATCGCCGCGCCCGCCTTCTTGAGGAGGTTTTCGGAGTGGTAAAAAGTGAAAGCCTGGTTAAGCGAATCGTCGTCCTCATTGGGGCTAAACGGCTGCAAATTCCGCCACGAAAACGCCACCGCATCAGGATTGCGCTCCTCTATCTCCTCCAGCAGCGCCGCCACCTCTTCCTTTTCCGGCACGCCCACCATATCCAGCACCCATTGATCAACATGCGGTCGTTTCTTGTGGACATAGTCCGCCAGGTAAACAATGCTGGCCGGGTAGATCTCGGGGCATTTTAATCTGACATAGAGGATCGAACCGAGCGGTTTTCTCACTTCACTCCAACTCTGGTAGAATGTCGCCGTACACGAGGTAGCCTTTGAATATTCTGAGTATATCATGATGATCGGTCGATATTTGACCGACGACTATCACCATTCTAACTGGTTCGAGCCAGGGGGATGGCAGGAACTCGCGCTGGTAGCGGCGGCTATCAAGACTCGCGTTTTTGAGCACCTAGCCGACACCGGAGAGACCGCGCCCGACTTAGCCAAGGTATTGAACCTGGATAAACGGGCGATCAAAGTCACGCTCGGCGCCCTCGAAGCCTTAGGCTACACCTCTTCAGAGGACGGCCGTCATACCTTGAGTCCGAGGGCGTTGGAGCGATTCGGTAACCCACAGGCTCCTGCCTATTTGGGATGGGCGATCCTTCATTCTTGGCGGCTGGTGGAACGCTGGCTCACACTCCCAGCGGTTTTGGAAACCGGCATCCCGATTGCCGGGGATCGCTTTAGTGAGAGCGTCGAGGGCTTCATCCGCGCGATGGATGTCTACGCTGGGGCGACGGCCGCGGAGGTGGCTGATATCTGCCTGGGGATAATGCCGGGCGCAGCCTCTGTGCTTGATATCGGCGGCGCCACCGGGACGCTCAGCAAAGTGTTGGCCAAGCGCGGCTTGACCGCCACGCTTTTTGACCGCCCTGGGGCCGTCAGAGTAATCGAGGCTGAGCTGGCTCGAGACTTTCCAGCCATTGAACTTGTCGGAGGGGATTTTAACGAACAGCTACCGGGCGGACCTTTCAGTATCGCTTTTCTCGGCAATGTTACGCATATCTATGGCGCGGATAAGATGAGGGTCCTTTTTCAACGCGTAGCAGCTGAATTAGCCCCCGGCGGCCTAATCGCAATCCTTGATTTCGTCCGCGGAAGGAGTGCCTCCGCAGCCCTCTTTGGTATCAACATGCTCGTAAACACAGAGACTGGTGGCACGTGGACTGAAAGTGAATATCGGGGCTGGCTGATAGAGGCTGGTTTCAGTGATTACGAGGTTCGCGACCTTGCCGCCCGCGATCAGCAGCTCATTCTGGCTAAAAAGCCAAGATCAGCTGATGTCCCAGGTGCGCTCGTACTCTAACCTATCTTCGATCAGGCGATCGACTACCGGTTGCCACTCATTGAGCACGGCAAAACGCTCGGGATCGTCTATATAGGCATCAATGGCCCGACGATACAATTCCGTGGCTTCGCGGACATACCGAAGCGGCATCGCTCGTCCCTCGATCTTGAGTATCTTAACCCCAATATCGATATAGAAAGGCAGCCTCTTTAGGCCGACATCATCCGGGCGGCGCATCATTCGGCCGTCGGCCACCTCCCCGTCGGCATTCTGAAGTGAGCATGGGCGTTTGCAGATGAGCTGGCACTCGCCCTTGGTGTTGTTCTGACCAAAAAGTCTGTGCCGCTTCAAGTCAGGGTCATAATCCCACTTCTGCCGCCAATAACTGCTCATATAGCAGTCACCATCGAACATATAGCAGATCCCCCCATGCACAAATACCTCTAGATCAATATCAGTCTCAGCCGCGATCCGTCTGACTTCGTCCATATCCTCCAGGCTACGGGAGACGACAACGACCGAAGCACCGCGCTCTCGATAGAACTCAGCGGCCTCGGCATTGACGACACTGGTCATAATGCTAGCGTGCACCGGCAAATCAGGGTAGTGGTCACGCACGTATTCCATCATCGAGATATCGGCGAGGATTATCCCGTCCACCCGCTTCTCGTGCAGCTCAGCGATTTTTTCATGGAAGAGATCGACGTCAGAAGGCTTAGGGCAGACATTCGTGGCGGCGTAGACTTTCTTGCCACGAGCGTGCGCGTGGTCTATCAGATCACCAATGTCGTCTCCACCAAACTCTACCCGCTTGGGACGCATTGATATGTTAGTTACTCCCGCATAAACCACGTCAGCGCCGGCATCAAAGGCCACCTCGGCCGCCTCGAGGCTGCCTGCTGGAGACATAAGTTCCGGCACAGAGCGCCCGTTAGTTAACACATGAACCACCCGCCGCCACGTAGTCGCGGCCATCCCGACCAAAGTGCCAGCCATTACACAAGCCCTTGGGGGCTAAAGAACGTAATGTCTCTAAGTCAGTCGCCTCGACCTTCGCAGCCATCAGCGAGCGTCGATATATCCGGCTAAGCTGGTTTATTTTTTCAGCCGAATCAAAATATGTCTCCAACCTCAGCGCTGTTAGACCGCGATCGGCCAAGTCGGCCAGATGTTCAACCAGGCAGTAATCCTCGCCCATCAGCAACGAGGTCCCGACCGATCGCATCCGCCAGCCATCTAACTCTAGGAAATGCGGCTCGGCGCACTGTTGCAGGCAGGGTTGCTCCGGCAGAGACGGGTCGGTCCGACGCAACAGACATGAAAACGCCATCCCTAATGAGAGCGGTCCGTGAACGGGCCGTTCGTACTCGACGCCGTCGCTAGCAGCCGTAACTAGCTGCAGTTCATCTGCAGTTAGCTCATGACTCGGAACGATTCGTGTGGCTCCAAGTCGATGCCAGACAGCAGCGGAATCCTCATTATAGACATTGCCGAAATTGCCGATGTGCACACGCGCGTCCGGGAGTTCCCGTCGGATCCACCGAAAAACACCGACATCGTGAACCTCAAAGCCGTCTATCCCGACCGTCATCGCTTGGCGCAAGTTGTCCGTCAGGAGAGGCCAGTCGTGACCAGCAGGAATGGCCGGGGTCGTCAGATAAGCTTTCGTGTCAGCGGCATGGGCGCGTTCACAAGCCAATGCCACCGCTTTGGGATCACGCAGAAAGTTGCCGCGATATTTAAGACAATACGGCTGCCCGAGGTAGACGGCGTCAAGATCGGTAAGATCAAGATCGGCCAGAGTCTGTGAATTGGAGACACTGGCGTTGAGTTCCAGCTGTTCATCCATAGTATGCCTCGAAAATGTCCTCGTTATTTGTCGCCGGCGAAGATATAGCAAATACCCCCGAAGATCGGGTAGTACTTGACGTTCTTAAATCCCGCGTCTTTCATCTCTTTTGCAAAAGCCTCCGGCTCATAGTAGACGCGGATTGAATCAGGCAGGTAGTCATAGACCCCAGTCCGATCGCGCGTCACCAAAGTCGCTATCAACGGCATCACTGAATACGAATATATATCGTAAAGTTTGCGGAAGACCCGATTGGGCGGCTGAAAGAAATCCATACAGACGGCCCGGCCCCCAGGCTTAAGCACCCGGTACATCTCCTGAAAGTGTTTGTCGATGTTAAGATGCCGCGAGGCGACAGTGACGGTCGCCCGATCGAACGTATTTTCCTCTAAGGGCAGATCCTCAGCATCCCCGCGCACATTCGTAACCTGATCGGCCAAGCCAAACTTGTCTAGCTTGAACTGCCCGACATCAAGCATATCTTGATTCCAGTCGACCGCAGTGACCCGCCCCTTGGGCCCGATCTTGTTGGCCAGCATAATAGCCACGTCATTAGTTCCCGTACAGACATCGACGCAGTTATCGCCCGGTTGAGGATCGACCTCCGCCACCGCCCGGCGCTTCCAACTATAATGCGTTCCGAAACTCATCAGGCTGTTTGCCAGGTCGTACCGTTTGGCGACCGAAGAGAAGAAAGCCTGAACCTTTTCTTCGGTTTCCGGTCTTTTTGTTTGGTCGAGTCGTTCCTCTAAACTCAATCTCTTACCTTCCCATTTGGCAATAACCCTCTAAGTTTAACCGATAAAGGGTAGATTGGCCATTAGGAGAACAAGCAGGACCAGTGGGTAGATAGCCGAGCGGTTGTATAGTCGACGAGAGACGCTGGGACGAGGGTCGCGCCATAGTTGCCAAGCCGGAATCAGCAGCAGATACAGCCCGATAAGCGCCCCTCCGACTACAAAGAAGAGAGACATCCCCGCCGCGAAGAATAGTGGAAAGCTAAGACCGTAACTGAAAAGCAAAGAGATAAACACAACCCTAGAAGCTACTTGCGGCCCAAGTATCACGGGGATGGTCTTGACCCCGAGAAGGGCATCTTCTTCCATATCGTTAAAATCATTCGGCACGTTCCGCCCGCCTATCTCCCACAAAAATGTCCAACCAGCAAAAAGCCAGAACGCCAGGGAAACAGAGTCTACCACCGTCAACCAGCCGGCAAGAGCGCCGAGCGTGACTGCGCTGGCGACAGCCATAAATTTCCAGTAAGACAGTTTGCCTAAAACGGAATAGAGCACCACAAAAATGGCGATAGCAATGAAAATAGGCCAGAGCGTCGGCTTAAGCTGATAGATAAAAACCAAGCTCAGGGCAGCCAGGATAGCCACCCAAACCACCCCTGTGCGCACACTAATAATCCCGCGGGCCACTGGATGATGAATAAAGAGGGCCCCGATATCAAAACCGGTATCTGCATCTGACGAACCGGCCTGGCCACCCTCGGGAAACTCGACGAATCGTCGCCTATCCAGATCGATGTCGAGCAGGTCGTTCAGTCCGATCAGCGCCCCCGTGCCGAAGACGCAGGCCAGGCTACCGATAAGAATGGTGTTTAGGGGCGGGATAGCCCCGGTAGCCAGTATGGCCGCCAAGCCGGCATGCGCCAGCACAAAAATCGCCACAATCACGCGAGACATTCCCAGCAGCGCCCTGATCACCTCCACACTACGGGTCTGGCCGACCAGTAGTGCTGACTCATCAATCCCCGGCATCGCCTAGAACATAATGTCCGTGCGGCTCTCATCAAATGCCTGGAGCGGTTTGTACGCACGATACATTAATGTGTCGACGGGGGTCCCCAGAAGAAGGACATGACAATCGAGATCGCAACGGCGTCCGCGAGGCGGCACAGAGATCGGCAAAATTCCGTTATATGTTTGAGCTGCGTCATCGAGATTTATGATCCAGCGCGGCTTCGTACCACTGCGGCCCTTCAACCATGGATTTGGCGCAAAGTTTACCAGACGAGACTTCACTCCCGGCTTTCCGTTCTGACCGGCTGGCGGGGAGCTCGTAACAGTCCAAGTAGAATCACCTGGATACCACACGTAGTATTCCGTATTGTCCGCCTCTTGGTTGCTGTGGATATTGTAATGACAACGGCGACAAATAACCCCTTTGTCAAAACCCCTGCTTTGTTGATCTCTCAAATGCACCCAATGTTCGTTGGTGCCGCCGTTGTCCGAAAAATTGCTCGCATACCCAGTTTTTGACGTTAGCTTGTTGTAGTCATGGCATAAGAAACATAAACCAAAGTTATTCGGGTCCCAGCTCGACGGCAACGAGTTTGTCTGAACGTCAGTTAAATACCTGCCTCTCAGGATCGGCGCATACTCCGAGCCGTGCGGACCGGACGGGCGAAAACCAGAGTTAGAGGCAGGACCAGGTGAAACACTCGTTTCATCACTATTGTGACAATCGGTACACAAGATAAGACTGGTGGTCGTCAAAGAGGACTCTTGCGACCCTGTGCGCGACTCCAGCTGGGTCTTCAGGGCTGGAGATTGGTTGCGTCCTTGAGCTCGGACCGGATGAAAAGCGCTGTTCTTTGTATTGAAAGCGAAAGCCTTATTCTCGGTCGACAAAGTGGTCCCGCTCCCGTCCTGATAATAGTTACTCAGGGGCAGGTTGGTATTCCAACCTGCGCTGGTCGAGTGGCATTTGAAGCAGAGTTCCGCCTGATTTCCAACTTCGCTCACCTGTGTCAGTGTTGGTGCCGTATTAGTGCTTTCGCTGGTCACCCTGACGCCCCACATAGCGGTCAACGGCGTATCCTCCCAAGGGTAGATAGCCTGCGCGTTGTGACAATCGTAGCACTCCGCGTGACGACTTCCGTCTGAGAAAGCGCTTGCGTCCCCTACTTCGTCATCATGGCTCTCGGTAATATCGGTTATCCCCATGCCGGAGGCCTTACGGATCTCATCGCCCACATCCGGCGCCCCATACTTGGAGTCATGACAGTTG
>CAXMSJ010000008.1:0-75611 GCA_964196305.1 uncultured Acidimicrobiia bacterium | reverse complement strand
GGTCATGCCTGGGGACAGCACTGACGTGACGGTCGAGCTAATCACGCCGATCGCCATGGAAGAAGGACAGCGTTTTTCAATCCGTGAAGGTGGCCGCACTGTCGGCGCCGGGCGGATCACGTCGATAATTAAGTAAGGTTGGAGGAAACTTGGCTGGCCAAAAAATACGAATCAGACTGAAAGCCTACGATCACGAGATCGTAGATCAGTCGACAAAGAAGATAGTGGAAACCGCGGAGAGGACGGGAGCTTCGATTTCGGGGCCGATTCCCCTGCCCACGGAGCGCAGTCTCTATTGCGTTATTCGCTCTCCGCACGTCAACAAGGATTCGCGCGAGCATTTCGAGATGTGTACTCATAAGCGGATGATCGATATCCTCGATCCGTCCCCAAAGACAGTAGACTCATTAATGCGCTTGGATTTACCAGCTGGCGTGGATATCGAGATTAAGTTATAGAGGGCAGTATGAAGGGTCTATTAGGAAAAAAACTAGGGATGACGCAGATCTTCGGAGAAGGGGATCGTCTGATTCCGGTCACGGTTATTGAGGCCGGTCCGTGTGTCGTAACGCAGTTAAAGACGGTAGAGACGGATGGGTATGAGGCTGTTCAGATAGGTTTTGGTTCAGTCAAGGATAAGCATGTAAACCAGCCGACCGATGGCCACTTTAAGAAGAGTGGTGCCTCACCGAAGCGCTATTTGACGGAACTACGTGTTGATGACGCTGCCACCTTTAAGCTTGGGCAAGAACTGAAAGCCGACACTTTTGCTGAGGGCGACCGGGCGGATGCACTAGGTGTATCAAAGGGAAGGGGCTTTTCCGGTGGCATGAAGCGCTGGGGCTTTTCCGGCGGTCCCGCCGGTCACGGCTCGCACTTTCATCGTCGGACGGGATCGACCGGTATGGCCGCTACTCCTTCCAGAGTGATCAAGGGGAAGAAGGGTCCGGGTCAGTATGGCAACAAGAACTGTGCGGTGATCAACTTGCGGATCGTCAAGGTTGATCCTGACCAAAACATCATCATGGTTCGCGGAGCTGTGCCGGGTGCACGAGGATCGATCATTCTATTGAAAGAAACAAAGAAAGTCACGGGAAGACCATGAAAACAGATATCTTCGATAAAAAAGGCAAGAAAGTAAAGACAATAGAGCTGGATGCGACCGTCTTTGAGGTAAATGGAAATCCGGCTGTCGTGCACCAAGTTGTCAAGGCTCAGTTAGCGGGGGCTCGCGCCGGGACGGCCGATACGAAAGGGCGAGCCGAGGTCCGCGGGGGCGGCAAGAAGCCCTGGCGTCAGAAGGGTACCGGTCGGGCGCGTGCCGGTAGTATTCGTTCTCCCTTGTGGAAGGGTGGCGGCACGATCTTTGGGCCGACACCACGAAGTTATGCGCAGAAAGTCCCTCGCAAGGTCGGCAAACTAGCGTTGCGGACGATCTTGAGCGCCAAAGCTGAGACCGGTGCGTTCAAGGTGATTGATTCATTTGGCTTAAAGAAGCCGGCAACCAAGAAAGCAAAGAGCGTGCTTGATAGTCTGAAAGTGGAAGGTAAGGTTACCGTAGTGGTAGCTGATGATGATGGAGTGACCATCAAGTCTATTAGGAATCTGGCGGATGCCAGGGTTATCGTTGCTTCGCAGATAAATGCCTATGATCTGACTGATTGTGCCAACCTCATCATGACTGAGGAGGCGCTTGGCAGCGTGACGGAGGTGTTGGCTGATGCGAGAAGCTAGAGACATTTTAATAAAGCCGATTATCTCTGAGAAGAGCTATGATCTGACGACTCTGTACAAGTTTACGTTCAAAGTTGATCGCCGGGCGACAAAGCCCGAGATACGCAGAGCAGTAGAAGAGGTTTTTGGAGTTAACGTGACCGCTGTCAACACTATGAATATGCGAGGCAAGGTCAAACGCCAAGGGGCTACGAGTGGACGCCGGTCTGACTGGAAGAAGGCCGTAGTCACGCTGGTTGATGGCCAGACAATTGAAGTATTTGAAGGGGGTGTCGGTTAAGCCATGGGTGTTAAGAAGTTCAAACCGACTTCACCGGGGCGCCGGTTCGCGACGATATCCGACTTTGAGGAGATCACGAGAACTAAGCCCGAGAAGAGCCTGACTGAGCCAATTAAGAAAACCGGCGGGCGCAATGCTAACGGTCGCATTACCACCAGGCACATTGGTGGCGGACACAAGCGCAAATATCGGAAGATAGATTTTAAGAGAGATAAAGATGGCATCCCCGCGAAGGTGGCTTCGATTGAGTATGATCCCAACCGCTCAGCCCGGATCGCGTTGCTCCATTACGCTGATGGGGAGAAGCGATATATTCTTGCACCACAGAAGATCAAGGTGGGCGATCAGATTATGTCTGGGGCAGAGGCTGATATTAAGCCGGGAAATGCTTTGCCATTGCGGAAGATTCCGCTTGGCACAGTCATCCATGCGATTGAGATGCAGCCTGGCAAGGGAGCGCAGATGGCCCGTTCAGCTGGGACATCGGCCCAGTTGGTCGCTAAGGAAGGTGAGTACGCTCAGTTGAAACTCCCATCCAGCGAGGTACGTATGGCGCTTTTACGTTGCAAGGCGACGATCGGTTTGGTTGGCAATCCGGAGCATGAGATACTCTCCGTTGGCAAGGCCGGCAAGAGTCGCTGGAAGGGGAAGAGACCAACGGTCAGAGGGACAGTTATGAACCCTGTCGATCATCCCCATGGCGGCGGCGAAGGTAAGTCGTCCTCGGGGCGTCACCCAGTTACACCTTGGGGAAAACCGACACTTGGATACCGGACGAGAAAGAGCAAGGCTTCGGACCGGTTGATTATCCGTAGAAGAAAAGGCCGTTGAGGAAAGGAAGCACTTGGGACGCTCACTAAAAAAAGGCCCGTTTGTTGAAGAGAGACTGATGGGCAGGATAGAGGCTCTAAATGCCGCGAACGACAAACGGGTCGTAAAGACTTGGTCGCGCGCGTCAACGATCTTTCCTGAGATGGTCGGGCACACGATCGCCGTGCACGATGGTCGTAAGCATGTGCCGATCTTTATTAGCGAGAACATGGTTGGGCACAAGTTAGGCGAATTCGCGCCGACACGGACATTCCGTGGTCATGTGCGGTCGGAAAGATCTTCACGGGTGAAATAGATGACTACTGAAGCAAAAGCAGTTGGCAGGTTTATACGTGTATCAGCATCGAAGGCGCAACAAGTGATCAACCTGATCAGAGGTAAGGGCGCCAACGAGGCCGACACTATTCTAATGTTTAGCGAGAAAGGTTCCGCCAAGCCGGTCGGACGAGTGTTGCGCTCGGCGATCGCCAATGCGGAGCGTAATCATAATTTGAGTCGTGATGATCTGGTCGTCTCTGAGGCCTATGCCGACCAGGGGCCAACGCTTAAGCGGTTTCGCCCAAGGGCGCAGGGCCGGGCGAGCCGGATTCGTAAGCGGACGAGCCATATCACGATAGTTTTGAGCGAACGGATCGAGGAGGAGTAGTTTGGGACAGAAAGTACACCCCCTAGGGTTAAGACTGGGGATCATTGAAGACTGGCGGTCCCGATGGTTTGCCACCAAGGGCTTTGCAGACTTGCTGGCAGAGGACTTGCAGATCCGAGATTGGATTGACAAAAGACTGGCCCGTGGCGCCATCTCCAAAGTAGAGATTGAGCGTTCCGGCGACCGGGTCAAGATTGATTTGCATACTGCGAGACCGGGTGTGGTTATCGGTAAGCGAGGGGCAGAGGTTGACCTGCTGCGCCAGCAACTCGAGAAGATGACCAAGAAGAAGATCCAGGTTAATATCCAGGAGGTCAACCGACCGGAATTGAATGCGACCTTAGTGGCGCAGAACGTGGCAGAGCAGTTGAGCGCCCGTGTGGCGTTCCGCCGAGCGATGAAGAAGGCTGTCAACTCGTCTATGAAGAGCGGAGCCCTGGGGATAAAGATTATGTGCGCCGGGCGTCTAGGCGGGACTGAGATGTCCAGGACTGAGTGGTATCGTGAGGGGCGGGTGCCGCTACACACACTAAGAGCTAGAGTAGATTATGGCTTCGTTGAAGCCGTGACGACCTTTGGTCGGATCGGGGTTAAGGTCTGGATATATCAGGGCGAAGTATTTGGGCCCCTGCATCAGGAGAAGGACGAGAAGGAAGGCCTGGGGCTAACTAGTCGTCGTCGGCCGGCCGCTCGACCGAGACCTCCCGTAAGACCTCCCGTAAGACCTCCCGGGAAACCGGGCGGGAAACCGGGCGGGAAACCGGGCGCTGGGAAAACTGCAAATAAGCCGGCTGGGAAAACTGGAAGCAAGCCGGCTGGGAAAACTGCAAATAAGTCGGCTGAAAAAACCACTAGCAAGTCGACCAAAGTGGCCGTTGATAAGCAAGAGGATGAGAAGAATGCTGGTCCCAAAAAGAGTTAAACACCGCAAAGTTCAGCGCGGAAAGATGCGAGGGAACGCCAAAGGCGGCACCAAACTTAATTTTGGCGATTACGGTATGCAGGCGCTGGAACGTGACTGGATAACCAATCGTCAGATCGAGGCGGCCCGTGTGGCGATGACACGCCACATTAAGCGAGGCGGGAAAGTCTGGATAACGATCTTTCCGGACAAGCCGGTGACCGAGAAGCCCGCTGAAACCCGGATGGGGAGCGGTAAGGGAAACCCGGAATACTGGGTGGCGGTTGTTAAGCCGGGCCGGATTATGTTTGAGCTGTCTGGTGTGTCGGAGGAAGTCGCTCGCGAGGCTATCCGGTTGGCTGCACACAAAATGCCGATAAAGACACGCTTTGTATCGAGACAGGATTAGGTGGCTATGGAAGCAAAAGATATAAGAGATTTGAGCGACGAGGAATTAATGGACAAGCAACGTGATGCAAAGGAAGAGCTGTTCAATCTACGCTTCCAGTTGGCCACCGGCCAGCTGGACAACGCGATGAAACTGAAGGACGCGCGGCGGATGATAGCCAGAGTTGAGACTATCCGGCGAGAGCGGGAGCTGGAAACAGCAAAGGCGGAAAGATAGATGACTGACAGAGCTAACAGGAAAACCCGGCTCGGACGGGTAGTCAGTGACAAGGCTGACAAGACGATTAAAGTGGTGGTCGAGTCACGTGTGAGCCATGCGCTGTACAAGAAGATCATGAATAAGACGCACAAATACACTGTGCACGATGAGGCCAATGAGGCCGGGAACGGTGATATTGTGGAGATTATGGAAACGAGACCGCTGAGCAAGACGAAGCGCTGGCGGTTGACCAAAGTGGTAGAAAAGGCCAAGTAGATGATTCAGCAGGAAAGCTTAGTAAAGATAGCCGATAACACTGGAGCACGCTCGCTTCTGTGTATTAGAGTTCTGGGTGGCAGCGGTCGCCGTTATGCTCGAGTCGGGGATCTGATCGTTGGAAGTGTCAAGCAAGCCAATCCCGGGGGCAGCGTCAAGAAGGGCGAGGTTGTTCGGGCTGTGGTAGTGCGGACAAAAAAAGAGCGTCGTCGCGCAGATGGTACGTACATCAGGTTTGACGAGAACGCCGCGGTGATCTTGACCGACGATCAGAATCCGCAAGGCACACGGATATTTGGACCAGTGGCGCGAGAGCTGCGCGACCGGAACTTTATGAAGATAGTCTCACTCGCACCGGAGGTACTGTGATGCCTAAGATGAAGATCAGATCGGGTGACCGCGTCAAGGTCATTGCGGGCAAGGAGCGCAAGAAAACCGGCAAAGTACTCAAGACGATACCTAAAGAGGGGCGAGTGATCGTTGAGGGCCTTCATATGATTAAGAGAGCAGTAAAGCCTAATCAGAAGAATCCACAGGGGGGCTTCATCCAGAAGGAAGGAAGCATCGACATCTCCAACGTCATGCTGGTCTGCCCCGGCTGTGATTCGCCTGCACGTATTGGTTACAGAACGGGTGCGGACAAAGAGCGCATCAGAGTTTGTCGCAAGTGTGAAGCAGATATCGATAAAGGATAAGCATGGCACCGAGACTTAAAGAGAAGTACGAGAATGAGATCATTGATTCGCTCAAGAGTGAATTGAGCGTCAGTAACCGATACGCTTTACCGCGGATTGAGAAGATCACTGTCAATATTGGAGTCGGCGTCGCCGCGCAGGATGCGAAGGCGCTAGAAGCCAGTATGAGAGAGTTAGCGCAGATTTCCGGGCAGAAGCCCAGGATAACGAGGGCGAAGAAGTCGATCGCTGGATTTAAGGTGCGTGAAGGACAGGCGATCGGTTGTGCGGTCACTCTGCGGGGTGATCGGATGTATGAGTTTTTAGACAGATTGTTGGCGCTAGCTTTGCCGCGTATCCGTGATTTTCGCGGACTATCGCTGAAGTCTTTTGACGGTCGCGGCAATTACTCCCTGGGGGTTACCGAGCAGTTGATCTTTCCGGAGATCGACTACGATCAGGTCGATAGGGTCCAGGGTATGGATATCACGATCACAACGACCGCCAAGGATGATGAGAGCGGCCGGGCGTTACTAAAGGCGTTCGGGTTTCCGTTTAAGGTCCCGCGTTAAGCGGCGGCAGATAGACACTGGAGGTAGATTTTGGCAAAGAAATCATTGATAGCCAAGCAGAAGAGAAGGCCTAAGTATAAGACGAGGGCTTACCATCGTTGTTCACGATGTGGTCGGCCCCGTGGGTACTATCGTAAGTTCGGCCTGTGCCGAATTTGTCTGCGGGAATTGGCCCATGAGGGCAAGATTCCTGGCGTAGTCAAGGCTAGCTGGTAAGGGGGCTTTGATGAAAACAACGGATCCGATTGCGGATATGTTAACGCGCATCAGAAATGGGCATCAGGCGCTTCATAAGAAGGTAACCATGCCGACTTCGAAGATGAAGGTGGAAATTGCCAAGATCCTGCATGAAGAGGGTTATATTGACGGATTTGATGTCAAGCAGGATGGCCAATGGCAGAATCTGGAGCTTGATCTCCGTTATGGGCAGGACAACCAGCAGGTGATAATCGGCATTAAGCGGATCAGCAAACCAGGTTTGCGTGTTTATGCCAGGAAAGAGAATCTCCCACGTGTTCTGGGGGGCTTAGGGATTGCGATTCTTTCCACGTCGAACGGCGTGATGACGAATAAGCAAGCTAGAAAAGAGAATGTTGGCGGCGAGGTCCTGGCCTTTGTTTGGTAGGCTGGCGCCGCTCTATATAGTGAGGTACTGATGTCAAGGATCGGCAAGAAACCAATAGATATCCCCGCGGGGGTAGATGTGAGCATTAACGGTAGCGATGTGGCTGTGAAGGGCCCGAAGGGCGAGCTGAAGCAGTCGTTGTCGTCGGAGATGACAATAACGCGGGCGGAGAGCCAAGTTTTGGTAACTCGTCCGAGCGATTCTCCGATGCATCGGTCGCTACATGGATTGACCAGATCGCTTATTAACAACATGGTCTCCGGGGTTAGCCAGGGATACGAGAAGACACTGGAGATTGTGGGGGTCGGGTATAAGGCGACTAAGAAAGGCCAGGGACTTGAGGTGGCTGCAGGCTACTCTCACTTGGTCACGGTCGAGGCCATTTCCGGCATTGAATTCGACGTGCCGATCCCTACTCGAATTGTAATTAAAGGGATCGACAAGCAACTGGTAGGAGAGACGGCCGCGCGAATTCGCGGCATTCGTCCGCCCGAGCCGTACAAAGGCAAGGGGATCAAGTACCAAGGTGAACACATCAGGCGGAAAGTAGGAAAGACGGCGAAATAATGGATAAAGCGAAAGCCAAACTAAAGGGCCGGAGAAAACGGCAAGCACGTGTGCGCGGCAAGGTGTTTGGGACGACCGATAGGCCCCGACTGAGCGTCTATCGCAGCAATCTCGGGATCTACGCGCAACTGATTGACGATGGGGCGAGCCGCACGTTGACGAGTGCTTCAACCATAGATTCGGAATTACGCGATAAATGTGCCGGCTTAAGCGGTGGCGAAGCGGCCGGTAAGGTTGGAGAACTGTTGGCCCAGCGGGCGACGACCAGCGGAGTTAAAGCGGTTGTATTTGACCGTGGTGGTCGCCTCTATCACGGTCGTGTTAAAGCTCTTGCCGAGGCGGCTCGCGCCGGCGGCTTGAAATTCTAGGGAGGGACTTTTGGAGAAGATCGATCCGAACGCACTGGAGCTCGAAGAACGAGTTGTACATATAAACCGCGTCGCCAAGGTAGTTAAGGGCGGCCGGCGCTTTAAGCTGAGCGCCCTTGTGGTCGTGGGTGACGGCCAAGGACATGTTGGTTTTGGATATGGCAAAGGCAAGGAAGTGCCGGTGGCTATCCAAAAGGGTGTCCAAGAGGCGAAGAAGAACTTGTTCAAGGTTCCGATGTCTGGGACGAGTATTCCTCATCAGATCATCGGTCGTTTTGGGGCCGGACAAGTCCTACTTAAACCTGCTTCGAAAGGGACTGGGTTGATTGCAGGAGGTCCGGTCCGGGCAGTGCTGGAGTTGGCTGGGGTTCGTGACATCCTGACTAAGTCGATGGGAACAGCAAATCCGATCAATGTCATCAGAGCAACAGTCCAGGGGCTGCAATCTCTCAGGACTCCGGAGCAAGTGGCTGCTTTAAGGGGCCGTACCGTAGCCGAGATACTGGATGTTGAGGCACCCGCTAAGAAAAAGGCTGTGGCCGACAAGGGCAATGAACCAAAAACGGAAGCGGTAGTTACCAAAACTAAGGCTGAGACCAAGCCAAAGGCCGAGGCTAAACCAAAGACCGCCGCTAAGCCTAAGGTGGCTGCTAAACCTAAGACTGAAAAACCGGCACAAGCAGCTAAAGCAACCGCAGCCAAGAAGACAAAAACAACCAAAAAGAAGGCTGAGAACGAGGAGTCGAAGTAATGGCCAAGCTCAAAATCACACAAGTCAGAAGCCTTATCGGTCGCCAGCAAGACCAGCATGGCACGGTTCGGGCGCTGGGCCTCAAGCGAATCAATGATTCGGTCGAGCAGTCCGATACGCCGGTAATCAGAGGAATGATCAACAAGGTGCAGCACCTTATCAAGGTAGAAGAGGTTTAAGAGGGACATGAGGATTCATGACTTGAAGCCGGCCCCTGGGTCGGTCAAGAAAAGAAAAAGAGTCGGTCGGGGGCGCAGTTCTGGGCATGGCAAGACCTCTGGGCGTGGCCATGGAGGTCAGCTGTCGCGATCAGGCGGTGGAAAAGGTCCTGGCTTTGAGGGCGGACAGAACCCGCTGGCCCGACGCCTACCCAAATTGCCTGGGTTTACAAATCACTGGCGAAAAGTTTTTGCGACAGTCAACGTCAGTCAGCTTGAGCGCTACGCAGATGGCGCCGAAGTCGATGCGGCAAAGTTGTCGGAAGACGGGTTGATCCGTAAAGCTGAGATGCCGCTGAAGGTGCTTGGCGATGGAGAGCTGAAGAAGAAGCTGACCGTCAAGGCCGCTGCTTTTACTGGCACAGCCAAAGAAAAGATTGAAAAAGCGGGCGGCACCGCCGAGGTAGTATAGACTTGCTTGCCGCTCTCCGTAACGCCTTTAAGATCCCGGATCTTCGCCAGAAGATCCTTTTCACGCTCTTTATTATTGCCGTCTATCGGCTTGGGGCGCATATTCCGGTGCCTGGCATTGATTTAGCCGCGCTCAAGAGCCTGTTTGACTCTGAAGCCGGCCTGCTCGGCCTATTAGATCTCTTTTCCGGGGGCGCTTTATCGCGTTTTGCTGTCTTTGCCTTAGGGATCATGCCGTATATCACCGCTTCTATTATCATGCAGTTGCTGACGGTGGTCATACCCACCCTGGAACGTTGGAAGAACGAGGGTGAGATCGGCCAGCGAAAAATCACTCAGACGACCAGATATATGACTCTGGGACTGGCGGTCGTAGAGTCAGCCGGGTATACGCTTTTCTTTCAGTCCGCTCTGGCCACGACGTTTAGCTCACTCGAGCGATACTTGATAATTATTACGCTGACTGCCGGAACAGCCATGGTTATGTGGTTGGGCGAGCTGATCACCCAGCGGGGAATCGGCAACGGGATGTCTCTGATGATTTTCGCCTCCATCATTGCCGGTATGCCGCAAGGGGTAATATCCACGTTTCAGGTGGTCAATCCCGTGGTGGCGATCCTCTTCTTTGCCGTTATTGTTATGCTTTTGGTAGCGATCGTGATCATGGAGGGCGGTCAACGGCGAATCCAGGTTCAGTACGCCAAGCGGGTGGTCGGTCGGCGGGTGATGTCTGGAGGCGGTACATATATACCACTCAAGCTTAACTCTGCCGGAGTTATCCCGATCATCTTTGCCTCCAGCGTTCTTCTGGTACCCATCACTCTGGGCACCTATTTCCCCGGGGCATTTTTCGATAGCCTGAACGCAGCGTTTGCTGCCGGGGCGCCGATTAGAATGATCACCCAGAGTGTTCTCATTGTGTTTTTTGCCTACTTCTATACGGCCATTGTTTTTAATCCGATCGAACTGGCGGAGAATATAAAAAAGTACGGCGGATTTGTCCCGGGCGTGAGACCGGGTCGCCCGACCGCAGTCTATCTCGACAAGGTGCTCAATCGGATTACGTTGCCTGGTTCTATCTTTCTGGCCTTCATTGCGGTCCTTCCGGATATTTTAGGGTCCCGCCTAGGCATTCCGTTTCTTCAGGGCTTTGGGGGAGCATCGCTCTTGATCATGGTCGGGGTTGGGCTGGAAACCATGAAGCAACTGGAATCACAGTTGATGCAACGTCACTACGAGGGGTTCCTGAAATGAACGTTGTCCTTTTGGGGCCTCCGGGGGCCGGTAAGGGCACTCAGGCTTTGAGAATCGCCAAGAGCTACAGTATTCTGCACATTTCCACCGGTGATATTTTTCGTCGGGCAGTCGCGGAAGAGACTGAACTAGGTATGCGCGCTCAGGGCTATATGACCCGAGGCGAGCTGGTTCCGGATGATGTGGTCATCGGGATTGTTATACAGAGGTTAGATGAGCCGGATTGCGCCAATGGTTTTCTGCTTGATGGCTTCCCCCGGACTGTAAAGCAGGCTGAAGCTCTTAGCGAAGCCTTAGCCGCCGGCGGCAAGGATTTGGATTCGGTACTCAATATTGAGGTCGGCCGGGAGAGCCTGGTTAAGCGTTTGACCGGGCGTCGCACTTGTCGAGCGTGTGGAAAAGCTTTCCATTTGACCTTCGATCCCCCGAAATCCGCCACTATTTGCGATGCTTGTGGTGGAGAGCTATGGCAGCGTGACGATGACTCCGAAGAGACGGTCTTAAAGCGTCTTGAGGTATACGCGGAGCAGACAGCGCCACTCGTGGATTTCTATCGAGAGCGGAGCCTGCTCGTCGACGTTGATGGTGAGCAGGAAGTCGATGATGTTTTTGCGGCCATAGGCGGACTTTTAGGCGGATGATCGAGCGCCGATCAGAGGCGGAGATCGACAAGATGCGCCGAGCCGGGCGGATAGTTGCCCAGGCTTTGGAGTTGGCGGGTCAGTTAATCCGACCAGGTGTCGCTACGATCGAGATCGATTCGCACATTGAAAAGCTAATACGGAAGGCTCAGGCTAGGCCAGCGTTTAAGGGATATCGGGGTTACCCGGCGTCGATATGCATCTCCATTAATGAAGAGGTCGTACACGGAATACCTGGCGGGAGGATTATCGAGGCGGGCCAGCTGGTCAGCGTTGATATCGGCGTCGAGCTAGATGGTTACTATGCCGATGCCGCTCGGACGTTTGCGGTTGAGTCGGTATCCAAAGAGTCTCAACGCTTGATGGAGGCGGGTCAGACCGCGTTGGCTGCCGGGATTAACAAGATGATGCCGGCAGCGCATCTTTATGATATTTCTGCCGCTGTTGAAGCGGTCGTGTCGGAAGCCGGATTCACAGTTGTCAGGGATTATGTGGGGCATGGTATTGGACGCCAGATGCATGAGGATCCCCAGATACCGAATTATCGGCAAGCGTCGCGCGGCCCGAAATTGGAGACGGGCATGGTTTTTGCATTAGAGCCGATGGTTAACGCGGGTGGATTCGAGGTGCAGGTTCTGGAAGATGCCTGGACAGTTATTACCCAGGATGGCAGGCCGTCAGTTCACTTTGAAGACACTGTAGCCATTACCACCGATGGGCCAGCCGTATTAACTGTTTTATAGACGGGCTAGTGTCTTTCTGTTAACATAGCGTCTTTGGGAAACTTTATTGAGGTTTCCAAGTGAGGAAGAGAGCGATTGGCGAAAAAAGAAGAAGCAATCGAGATAGAGGGCAAGGTCGTAGAGCCATTGCCTAACGCTATGTTTCGGGTCGAGCTAGATAACGGCCACAAAATATTGGCGCATATCTCAGGAAAGATGCGAATGCATTATATTCGGATACTTCCGGGTGATCGAGTTGTGGTTGAGCTGTCGCCTTACGATCTGTCGCGCGGTCGGATCACATATCGATATAAATAGTATCTATCTTGAAGAGAAAGAAAAAATATGAAGGTTAAGCCATCAGTTAAAAAAATATGTGAAAAATGTAAGGTGATCAAGAGACATGGAAAAGTCAGGATCATCTGTGAGAACCCCCGCCATAAACAGCGGCAAGGGTAGTAAGAGGGAGGATTAATTGGCGCGCATTGCGGGAGCGGACCTCCCAAGAGAAAAACGGATCGAGATCGCTCTAACATATATCTTTGGAATTGGTTTGACCACTTCCAAGAAGATCTTGCATGAGACAGGGATCAGCCCAGATACTCGGGCCAGAGACCTGACTGATGATGAAGTCATCAAACTCAGGGAATCCATTGAGAAAACCGCTAAAGTTGAGGGTGATTTGCGCAGAGACATCTCTCAGAATATTAAGCGATTAATGGAGATCGGTTGCTATCGGGGCCTGCGGCATCGTCGTGGTCTGCCCGTTCGCGGCCAGCGCACACATACTAATGCCCGGACCCGCAAGGGACCGCGCAAGCCGGTCGGAGCGAAGAAGAAATAGTTTTGAAAGTGAGGTCGAACGATAGTTGGTAAAGAAGAAGGCAACAAAAGGAAGAGCCAAGAAAAGGGAAAAGAAGAACGTTCCCCATGGTCAGGCGCACATTAAGTCGACCTTTAACAATACGATAATCGCCATCTCGGACAGCCAGGGTAACACTTTGAGCTGGGAGAGTGCCGGTAGCATTGGATTTAAGGGTTCACGGAAGAGCACGCCATTCGCGGCGCAATTAGCGGCGGAATCCGCTGCCAAGAAGGCGCAAGAGCATGGCGTTAAGAAGGTCGAAGTTTTTGTCAAAGGTCCTGGATCCGGTCGGGAGACGGCGATCCGTTCGCTTCAGGCTGCTGGTCTTGAGGTGGGGGCTATCAATGACGTGACGTCGGTACCGCACAATGGTTGTCGGCCGAAAAAGCGTCGTCGAGTTTAGCATTAAGCGAGCAAAGGAGCACTAATTGGCCAGATACTCAGGTCCCGTATGTAAATTATGCCGTCGTGAGGGGATGAAGTTGTTCCTCAAGGGTGAGCGGTGCCTTAGCGACAAGTGCGCTTACGAGCGCCGTCCCTATCCACCAGGCGAGCACGGTCGGCGACGCATCAAGCAATCAGAGTACCAAAAGCAATTGCGGGAAAAACAGAAGGTCAAGAGGACCTATGGTCTGATGGAGAAGCAGTTCCGGGGCTACTACAAGAAGGCCGCTCAGCAAAAAGGTATCACGGGCGAGAACCTTCTGCAGTTGCTGGAGACGCGTTTTGATGATGTCGTCTACCGTTCCGGCTTTGCGTTCTCCCGCCCGGAGGCACGACAGCTTGTAAGGCACGGCCACTTTACTATCAACGGGAGAAAGGTAAATATCCCTTCCTACAGATTACGCGCTGGCGATATCTACGGTGTCTTCGAGAAGAGCAAGGCCACGGAACGCATCAAGGAGGCTGCTACGGCGGCCAGCAAGGGCATGATACCCGAGTGGCTTGATGTTGATTCAAAGAATGTGACCGGCAAAGTCAGAGACCTGCCAACGCGTGACCAGATCTCAATGCCGGTAAAAGAACAGCTAATTGTTGAGCTTTATTCTAAATAGTCTCTGAGGGGGAAAAAGAAGCAGTGATTGAGTTTAAGCGACCGCATATGACGGTCGGAGAAATCAGCGACAATGTTGCCACGTTTGTACTGGAGCCGCTGGAACGAGGTTTTGGGTACACGTTGGGCAATTGTATGCGCCGGGCGCTCTTATCGTCCATGCCTGGTGCCGCGGTTACTTCTATCCGCATTGAGGGTGTTGATCACGAATTTACGTCCATCAAGGGCGTGCAGGAGGATCTCACCGACATCATCCTTAACATCAAGGGGATGGTCGTCAGAATGAACGGTGAAGACGAGGCCACGCTGTCTCTGTCCAAAAAAGGTCCTGGCGAGATCAAGGCGGGCGACATCTCTCTGCCGGCCGGTGTCGAGATCGTCAATGAAGAGCTTTCGTTGGCGACTTTAAATAAGTCCGGCAAGATAGAGGCAGAGCTAATTGTTGAGAAAGGCCGAGGCTACTCGCTGGCAGAGCGGAACAAAAAGGAGGATGACGCGATCGGCGTCATCCCGATCGATTCGATCTTCACTCCGATAAAAAAGGTGTCTTACAAAGTCGACCATACGCGCGTTGGGCAGCGAACTGACTATGACAAGCTTTCCCTAGAGGTCGAAACGGACGGTAGTTTGACGCCTCTAGAGGCGGTCAGTAAGGCCAGCCAGATTATTAATGAGCACATGATGCTCTTTGCTGAGCAGGGCGACGAAGAAGAAGCTGAGAGCGTTTTCGCGGTCGATGAGAGCGAAAATGAGGCAGCTATGAATTCTCCGATTGAGGATCTTGAGCTGTCTGTGCGCTCGTATAATTGCCTTAAGCGCCAGGGGATAGACACTCTCCAAGGACTGCTGGATTGTTCGGAGATCGATTTGATCAACATCCGGAACTTCGGGTCAAAATCAATTGAGGAAGTCAAAGCCAAGCTCGAAGAGCTCGAATTGTCACTCAAAGCATCAAAGTAGGGGAAGATGAGACACCAGAAATCGGGACGGAAACTCGGCGCTAACGCCAGTCATCGCAAGGCTATTTTGAGTACCATGGCCGCTCAGATCATTGAGCATGGTCGCATCCGAACGACAGAAACTAAAGCCAAAGAGGTGCGACCGGTCGTCGACAAGTTCATCACTCTTGCCAAGCGTGGTGACGTTAGCGCCAGGCGCCAGGTTTTAGGCGAGGTACACAATCGGGAGCTGGTCCACAAGCTCTTTAGTGAAGTGGCAGAGAAGTATGCTGACCGTGCCGGTGGCTATACGCGCATCTCGAAGCTTGGACCTCGCCAGGGCGACGGTGCCCCTCAAGTTTTTA
Organism: uncultured Acidimicrobiia bacterium; assembly: GCA_964196305.1. Classification (GTDB taxonomy): domain Bacteria; phylum Actinomycetota; class Aquicultoria; order CAJVYJ01; family JAUVQD01; genus DAOUYN01. Next base: position 60,311 of record CAXMSJ010000008.1, on the reverse strand, counting down.
TCGAACTCGTCTAAGAGGGCCACATGTTTCGGTAGTTTCCCTGAGTTGTTGATATACTTTTCCTATGTCTATCGAGCTTAAAGGGGCCTCATTCGATTACCCGGTGGCCGGCGGTGCGTCAGTTTCCGCTTTGGCCGCTACCGACTTGGTCGTTAGGCCAGGCTCGTTCATGGCGGTGCTCGGGGCTAACGGCTCCGGAAAATCAACCCTAGCAAAAATGCTAAACGGTCTGCTCTTTGCGACCAACGGTGAGGTCTGGATAGACGGACGCCGGATCGACCGAGGTCATAATGACTTATTCGCCCGGCGGACCGTGGGCCTTGTTTTTCAAAACCCGGACAATCAGCTGGTGGCCAACGTGGTCGAGGATGACGTGGCCTTTGGGCCCGAGAACCTTGGTCTGGACCGGGCTGAGATTCGCCGCCGTGTCGATCGATCCTTGGAAGCGGTGGGCTTGCCGGATTTAGCGCGTCAGGATCCCCACCGCCTGTCAGCCGGGCAGCGCCAGCGCGTCGCTCTGGCCGGGGCCTTAGCCATGGAGCCGCGTTTTCTAGTGCTTGATGAGCCGACGTCGTTGCTCGATCCAGAGGGGCGGCGGGACATTCTAGCCGTACTGGCCGAGCTGCGGGAGCGACAGTCGGTAGGCATGGTCTACATTACTCATATTGTCGAGGAGGCCGTGGCGGCAGATACTGTACTGGTCTTGGATAAAGGTCGGATAATCGCCACCGGACCCCCGCGGGAACTGCTCACAGACGCCACCCTAATGGATCGGGCTTCACTCTATTCCCCTAAACCAAACGTGTTGGCCCGTCGGTTGTGCGTTGCCGGCCTGCCCGCGTCTGACGAGTTGCTCACGGTGGAGGAGGTGGTCTCCAGCTTGTGCTCGTCAAGTTGACTGACATCAGCCTGGTGTACCTGGAAGGGAGCCCGGCAGCAACCGATGCATTAACGGATGTTTCGTTCACACTTGAGTCCGGCGAGTTCGCTGCGGTTATCGGTCGGACTGGATCAGGCAAGTCCACCCTGACGCAGATCATGGCCGGCCTACTGCGCCCTTCTGCGGGGTCCGTGGAGCTTGACGGAGTTGATTTGTGGTCGGACAGGGCGAGCCGATCGCATCTGCGCGATCTGGTTGGGCTGGTTATGCAGGAGCCCGAGAGGCAACTTTTTGAAACCACGGTCGCAGCTGATGTGGCCTTTTGGCCCAAAAACTCCGGGTGGGCCGGCCCCGAGATAGAAGCGGCGGTAGAAGCGGCGCTTAGGCGAGTCGGACTTGATATTCAAAAGTACGGAGAACGCTCGCCATTCTCGCTTAGTGGCGGCGAGAAGAGAAGGGTCGCCATGGCCGGAGTGTTGGTTATGGATCCTCCCTTGTTGATACTAGATGAACCAACTGTTGGCCTAGATCCTCGCGGACGCCAGGAACTACTGGAGTACCTACGCGGGTTAAACCAGGCGGGAACCACGATTCTCATGATTACGCATGATCTGGACATCGTGGCGGAAAGTGCTGGGCGTGTTCTGGGTTTTGAGGCCGGACGATTAATCGATGATACGACTCCTTCGGCCCTCTTTTCTCAGCGGGCAAAGACTGATCAAGAGTTGGCCACTGCCCCGACTGTCGCCAAGAGGCTGGCCGAGAAAGGCTTTCTCTTGGATGACGAGCCATTGACAGTAGATGAGCTGGCTGATTCGATCATCAAAGTCTTTCCGGGAGCGCCTGCATGATTGGTTCCTCGCCGGCGTTAGGTCAATATTTTCCCGTAGATTCGGCCCTTCATCGCCTTGATCCGCGGTTTAAGTTGATCATGATATTGGCTTTTGTTATCTCGCTCTTCTTCATTGAACGGGTCGTAGTCATGGTAGGCGCTTTATCCGTGGTACCTTTGCTCCTGTTCTTTTCCAAGCTGCCGCTCCGCTGGCTCTGGCGCAGTCTGCGCCCGTTGGTTTTTATTCTCTTTTTCACCATGGCGATACACCTCTTCTTGACGCCCGGGGAGCCGCTTTTGGTGTTCGGGCCGCTCCAGCCGACCGGGGCCGGCTTGGTCCGCGGGGCATTTTTCAGCTTGCGATTGGTCATGGTGATCACCGTCTCGTCTTTTATCACCCTGACGACTTCTCCGGTGGCCTTGACGGATGCGCTGGAGGCGCTGCTGAAACCTACCAAGCGCCTGGGGGTGCCGGTTCATGAACTGGCCTTGATGACCACTATCGCCTTGCGATTCATTCCCACCCTTCTTGATGAAGCTCAGGAGATAATCCGAGCCCAGAAAGCGCGAGGAGCAGACTTTGAGTCGGGGTTTGTCGTCAAACGTGTCCGGGGATTGGTGCCGGTATTGATCCCTCTGTTTGTTGGAGCTTTCCGTCGGGCCGACGATCTTGCTACGGCCATGGAGGCCAGGGGATATGCTGGTGGCGAGCGGCGTTCACGCCTGCATCAGCTTAAATTGAATCCCGGAGACTATCTATGGCTTTTTGGAGGGACCCTGGTGGTGACGGGCATGCTGGTGGTCGATCTGATGTTGTCATGACGAGCAAGCCAAATAACTGGAAGCTGACTATTGAGTATGACGGCCGTCCCTTCTCCGGCTGGCAACGCCAACCGGAGGCACGGACCATCCAGGGCGAGTTGGAGCGGGCGCTGACGATGATCTTACGCGAGCGCATCAGTATCGTCGGCGCCGGGCGCACCGATGCCGGCGTGCATGCTTTGGGCCAGGTGGCGCACTTTCGATCCGCTTCACCATTCGATTCGGATTGGCTCCGGTGGCGGGTAAACTGCGTTTTGCCGGATGAGATCGTGATTCGTACTATTGATAGCGCGCCGGACGATTTCCATGCGCGTTATTCTGCCACCGCCCGGACATACCGGTACCGGCTTTACAATCGGCCGGTGCCTTCGCCGTTTCATCGTTACCATAGCTGGTGGATTGCGAGAGATCTCGATCTTACGGCAGCCAGAGAGGCGGCCGGCGCTCTGGTGGGCACTTATGACTTCTCTGCCTTTACGGTCGCCAAGGATGGCCCTATGGTCCGTGATGTGAGGGCGCTGGAGATATTTGCAAGTCAGGAGCCAGGGCCTGATTCCGGACTAGTGTGTATTGATATCACCGCCAATGCATTTCTTCATCACATGGTGCGCTTGATCGTCGGCACTCTGGCTGAAGTGGCGGCCGGGAAGAGACGCGCCGCCACAATTTCTGAGATCTTAGCCGCTGGTGATGTCGGGGCCGCTGGGGTTCGAGCTCCAGCCAAGGGTCTATGCCTGCAGCGAATTGAATACGGGTGAGCAGCGCCCGCGATGCTGCCCTAAAGTTCTCGAAAAATTCATAATTTATCGTTATGCTGGATTGGTGTAGATTTAGCTGGATCGGATGATGGTGGATCTGAAAAAAATACTCGTAGTGGAAGACGAAAAAAAGATTGCCGATATCATAGTGGCCTATCTCGATCGGGAGGGCTACTCAGCTAAGACGACTGCTTCCGGCGCCGAGGCGTTGACGTTGGCGGACACATTCTCGCCCGACCTGGTTGTTCTCGATCTGATGCTGCCGGACTTGTCCGGAGAAGAGGTCTGCCGGGAACTCCGCAGACGGTCGGATGTACCGATTATCATGGTGACAGCGCGGACGGCTGAGGAAGAGCGGATCCATGGGCTAGACATCGGGGCTGATGATTATGTCACCAAACCTTTTAGCCCCAGAGAGCTGGTCGCAAGAGTCAAGTCTGTTCTCCGGCGGGTCGGAGGGGAAGATGAGTTTTTGGCAGAGAAACTAACCTTCAGGGACGGTCGGATGGTGGTCGATGTCAGCAGACACGAACTAAGGGTCAACGATGAAGTCATTACGCTCACTCCTCATGAATTCAAACTACTAGTAACTCTGGCGCGCCATCCGGGGCGTGTTTATAGTCGGTACGAACTGATAAACAAGGTTCAGGGGTATGATTTCGAGGGGTACGAGCGGACTATCGATGCGCACATCAAGAACTTGCGCCACAAGATCGAAGCTGACTCCAAAAACCCCGACTATATTCAGACCGTATTCGGGGTTGGTTATAAATTTGCGGACTGACCAGCTTTGGCAGAGATTAGCGCTAGTTTTTATTGCGGTGGCTCTCTCGGCCATTGCGGCCGCTTATCTGATTCTTAACTACATGATCGACACCAGGTTCCAGGGTTATGTCAATCAGCGGGAAAAAGAAGTTTATCATCGGATCGGACTCTCCCTGGCATCCGCCTATATTGAGAGCGGTGGCTGGGACAACGAGTTGACTGAGGCCTTGCCGCACTTCGCTTTGATGAACCGCATCGATATCGAGGTCCGCAACGCCGGCGGCAGGATGATCACAAAAGCGCCGTTTGGGGATGATGAAGAACAGAATCAAGAGCTATTAGACCAGCTGGGAGTGGCCAAGGTCTATGTGGTCAGCAAGAATCGGGTGGTTGTGCCGATTGTCGTGCAGGGACACCGGGTTGGTTTTATCTCGGTCGCTCCGTTGAGCGTTTCCGGAGAACTCAGCTCGGAGCTGCGTTTTCGGCAGTCTCTAAACAGCTCGCTGGTGGTGGGGGGCATGGTCGCTACCGTTATTGCGCTGTTGTTGGCTTTTGTTGTCTCTACTAGGATGGCCAGACCGTTGGTGTCGATGACCAGGGCGGCCAAGAAGCTGGAAGATGGTGACTTCTCCGAGCGTGTGGAAGTCGAGACCGAAGACGAGATCGGTCAGCTGGGGACGGCTTTTAATCACCTGGCGGAGACGTTGGAGCGCCAGGAGCGCATGCGCAAAAACCTGACCGCCGACGTCGCCCACGAGCTGCGGACGCCTCTGTCGGTGATTCGCAGCCATATCGAGGCTTATATGGACAGAGTGATGGAGCCCGATCCCGAGAACCTGCAGTCGATACACGAGGAGATCATGCGGCTCGGTCGGCTGATTAATGATTTAAGTGAATTGGCTAAAGCAGAGAGTGGTCGACTTGAGCTGGATAGGCAAGACGTCGATCTTGGAGAGCTGGTAGAAAAGGTTATCAGTGGACTGGCGCCATTCGCGGCTGAAAATGATATTACCTTGGCTGTTAACAGCGAACCATCTATCAGCGGCTGCTTCGACGAAGACAAAATCCGCCAGGTGATTGTCAATCTTGTTGGTAATGCCATCAAGTTTACCGCCGCGGGCGGCTCTGTTTCTGTGGACGTCTGTTGCGCCGAGGGAGAGACGGCCACCGTGGCTATTGTTGATACAGGGGCTGGTATCGACTCGAAGGCTCAGTCGCACATATTTGAGCGTTTTTATCGAGTAGACAAGTCGCGCAATCGGGCTACCGGTGGTTCTGGGATCGGCCTAACTATTGCCAAAGAGCTGGTCAACCTGCACGGAGGTACGATCGAGGTTGTCAGTCGGCCGGGTGAGGGCAGCACGTTCACTGTGATTTTGCCGACTAATCTCAGGAAGACTCAGAAGAAGGCAAAAATTCACAGTTCTCGCACACCATCTTCATAGGTTCTTCAACAATATGATTGATAATATGACTTACCGGCGGCGCAGGGGATTCGCCAGGCGAGAGTCCGTCGGGGGACGAGATGGATATTGGCCGCAGTTATCCACATTCCCCTTTACAGCTTGGCAGTGCTACTAAGCGACATGACTATTTTTACTGCGGCCAATGTTCATGGCAAAAAGGCGCCCCTGCCCCGGGCGCTTTTTGCTGTCAGGCTCAAGCGGTATCTTCACAACTCTCCTATAGCATCTTCACAATTGCTTCAAAACTTTTTCGGATAATAGAAATACGAAAATAGCTTTCGTCAAAACAACAAACGCCCTTGGTAGGGGGCGTTTTTTGTTTTATCAACAGCCGGTGGCGCTAGTCCCGTGCTATAATTCCGCCATGAATCACCAGTATCTTGTCGGTTTTAATCTTCAGAAAATACCTGTTGAGCATCGTGATGTTGTTATTGTCGGTGGCGGTATTGCCGGGCTGACTGCGGCTGTTGTCGCTGCTCGCGATCTTAAGGTCGAAGTGTTGGCCAAGAGCGGACTGAAGCAGACCAGTACTTGGTATGCGCAGGGCGGTATCGCTGCGCCACTAGCAGCTGATGACTCCGCTGCGCTGCACATCAAGGATACTCTTGAAGCTGGATCCGGCCTTTGCGATCCTCAGGCGGTTCAAGTGTTGGTCAACGAGGCGGCTTTGGCGGTAGCGATGCTGCTCGAGTTGGGGACAGGTTTTGATAGCCTCGACGGCGTACTTCAGTTGGGACGCGAGGGGGGACACAGTGTCTCCCGCGTTGTTCATGCCGGCGATGCTACGGGTAGCGTAGTCGCTCGCAGTCTCAGTGAGGCGGTCGGCCGCAATTCGAATATTTCATTCAGGAAGGACGTTTTCGTCATTGATCTTCTGGTTGATGATGGACGGTGCCGTGGAGTTCTTGTTTTTGATGAGTCGGCCGGTGGTCTCGTGGTCTATTTGGCTGCGGCAGTCGTGTTGGCCGCGGGCGGCATGGGCCAGGTGTATGAAGCGACCACGAACCCCAGCGGCGCCACTGGCGATGGACAGGCGATGGCCGAGCGCAAGGGCGTAGAGCTGTCGGGTTTTGAGTTTATTCAATTCCATCCGACTGCTTTGCAGAGTGAGGCCAATCCGCGGTTTCTGATCACTGAGGTCTTGCGAGGGGAGGGCGCCTATCTTCGAGACGCGTCCGGCGAGCGGTTTATGGTCGGGCGTCATCCTCTGGCTGAGCTCGCTCCGCGGGACATGGTCTGCCAGTCACTGGTTGAGGTGGCGCGTCGGGATGGCATAGACCACGTTTATCTTGATGCTCGCCATATTCCCGCCGATCGTCTAAAGAGCCGTTTTCCGGTGATCTGGGCGCACTGTCTAGAGCGAGGTTTCGATCTCGCCAAAGACTTAGTTCCTGTGATGCCCGCGGCGCACTATATGATCGGCGGTCTCAGGACTGATCTCTATGGCCGCACTTCTGTTCCGGGACTCTATGCTAGCGGTGAGGTGGCCTCGACCGGCGTTCATGGTGCTAACCGGCTGGCAAGTAATTCGCTGCTAGAGGGCGTAGTCTTTAGTCGCCGTATCGGCCAGGTGCTTTTGGATGAGGTCGAGCCGGGAGCCTCGATAGATCGCGTACCCGCCCTGTCTGTTGCCTCTCGCAAAGTCGGGGAGTCTCTGGATTGGTTAAGACCGCAACTACAACACTTAATGAACGAGAATGTTAGCGTTGTTCGGACAGTCGCGGGGCTGGAGGAGGCCGCGGCGAAGTTGGGGGCCTGGGCCGAATTGCTTGACTATGAATATCAAAGTCAGGCCGATTGGGAGACTGTCAACATGCTGACAGTCTCTACCCTCATAGTCGTAGCGGCTCTCGCCAGGCGGCAGAGCCTCGGTGTCCACTTGGTAGTCGATTGATGGAGGGCAATGCGCGCTTGATAGAGGCGGCTCTGCTTGAGGATCTTGGCGAGGCATTCGTCGACATCACGACCGAGGCCCTGGTAGGGCAGGAAGAGGCTAAAGCCAACATTGTCGCTAATCAATCAGGGGTGGCGGCGGGCATGACAGTAGCCGAGGCTGTTTTTCACAGGATCAACCCCTCGGTTGTTTGGGAGCCGATTGTGGGTGACGGTGATTACTTTGTCGGCGGCTCGGTCGTAGCTTCAGTCTCGGGCGGGCTCTTAGGTATTCTTAAAGCAGAGCGGACAGCTCTCAATTTTTTGGCCCATTTGAGCGGCGTAGCCACCCTGACACGTCGATTTGTTGATGAAGTCAAAGGTACTGACGCAGAGATTTTCGATACCCGAAAAACGCTGCCCGGTCTTAGGGTTTTAGAGAAAGAGGCGGTGACGGTGGGCGGAGGAGTCAATCACCGGTTCGGACTCTATGATGGCATATTGATCAAAGACAATCATTTGGTCGGACGGGATCTCATGGCAGCTGTGAGCGCCGCTCGGGCTGCCCACTCGGGAAAAACGATTGAGGTCGAGGTGGACACCGTTGTGCAACTGCGGATGGCCTTGGACGCTGAGGCGGATATCATTTTGCTGGATAATATGGATATCACCACCCTAGCTTCGGCCATTGCCCTGGCCAAAGGTCGGGCTGTGATTGAGGTATCGGGCGGTGTGAATTTGGAGACAGTTGGTCCGATCGCGAGGGCCGGGGCCCAGAGAATCTCTGTTGGTGCCCTGACACAAGCGGCTGCTCCTGTAGATTTTTCCCTGACGGTTTTGGGCGCCTAGTTAGGTAATGGCGGTGCTAGAGACAGTCCAGAGCCTTTTCATATCGTATGGATATTACTTTCTCTTTTTTGCGACCGCCCTGGAGAATATCCCGGTCATCGGAGCGTTTATGCCTGGAGAGGTGATAGTGGTAGCAGCTGGTTTCACGGCGGCCAGTGGAGAGCTCGAGCTGTCCAAGGTCATCTTGATTGCGACGGGCGGCGCTTTTATTGGCTCAAACATCAGCTATCTCATGGGGCGCTGGGGCGGGCGGGCCTTGATCGAGAGGATTGCCAAGAGGTTGCGGATGGACGGCGATAGGCTTGATGCGGCAGACCGATATTTTAGTAATCACGGGCCAATAACCGTATTTGTCGGGCGCTATATGAGCGGCATCAAGGCCTTTATCCCGGCGCTCGCCGGAGCCCACCACATGCCGTTCGGGAGGTTCCTGGTTTTTTCGAGTCTGGGAATAATCACTTGGACAATCGCGGCCAGCCTCCTCGGCTTCTATTTCGGTCAGAACTGGGGCGCGCTCATGCGCGTATTCAAGGCTGTCGGCTGGTTGATCCCAGCGGTTATTCTCTTAGGCGCTCTGGCTCTGGTGTACTTTAGACGTCGGCGACCAGGGTCAAAGAGAGACTGACGGGCGATGAAGGAGCGGATTATCGCCGCCTTGAAGAGCGCGGACCGACCGATATCCGGTCAGCATCTGGCGGACGAGTTGGGGGTCTCTCGGGCGGCCCTTTGGAAGCAGGTTGAGGGTTTGCGGGCGATCGGCTACGTGATCGACGGCTCTCCGCGCGTCGGCTATACCTTGACCTCGGAACCGGACAGGTTGTTCGCCCCCCTTGTTGAGGAGGGGCTGCCGCTTGAATTCGCCGGAAACGTGGTTGTTCTCGATCACGTTGACTCTACGAGTACTCTGGCGAAAGAGATGGCGGCGAGCGGCAAGATGAAACCGGCCGGCCTGGTAGTGGCGGAAAGCCAAGGGGCAGGCCGGGGTCGGTTTGGACGTCATTGGCGATCGCCCCAAGGCGGCATATGGTGTTCACTGGTGGTGAGACCTAAGGTTACCGCTCAGGAAGCCGGCGCCCTACCGCTGCTCGCTTCCGTAGTCGTGGCGGAAGCGGTGGCCGAGGCAACTGGGGTCGATATCAGGATCAAGTGGCCAAATGATCTGCTTATAAAAGATAGAAAGGTAGCCGGCATTTTGACTGAGATGGCCGCCGAGATGGGAGAGGTTGAGTATCTGGTGGTGGGCCTTGGGCTCAATGCCAATCTGGCTTTCACAGATCTAGGAGAGCCCGGTCTCAACGCCACGACCTTGCTTGATGAGACTGGTGTCCGAGTCGATCGACACCGGTTGATCACTGACATTGTCGGTCGTCTCTGGGGAGATTTGCCGAAGTTAACCAGCTTGTCGAGTGTGCTTGATAGATGGCGGTCGCGATCAGCCACTCTTGGCCGTTCAGTCACTGTCACGTCCGCCGGGGCGCAGTTTTTTGGTACCGCGATTGATCTTGATGAGGACGGCGGCTTGATTGTCGATGATGGGGCGGGCGTCCGCCGGGTTTTTCGCTCCGGAGAAGTGGCCCTGTGAAGCCAGGCTGACGCTCAGTTTCGAGCGATGATCAGGGCGACGCGCCACTTGAAGCTGGCCGGGCTGCTTTGGTCGACAGCTGAGCTCAGTTCCCTATGCGCCTCATCCGCCCGGGACGAGAAAAGCGCTAGCAGGCTGCCTCGATGGCTCAGGGTGTTGACATACTCATCCCCAGTTTGGAAAGTCTCCGTGAACGTCAAGTATGTCCGTTCGACCGAAGCGAAGGCGGACTCCAGCTCCTCGATCACCAGTCCCGAGCGACGAGCAGTCCTAGACCAAGAGATGGCCGGTCGCAATCGGTATGCGAGTCGGCGTAAGAGGATATTTCCATTTTGCGTCAGAGCGGAGGCGGTTTCCGATTGATCGCTGTCTTGGGGGTCGGTGACGGCCAGGGCCAGAGCCAAGATGCCATCAGCGGCCAACTGGTTGAGCCTGACTCTTTCGCTCGAATCCAACCAGTGATACGCCATAGAGGCAAACACCAGGTCGTACCCGCTCCCATCGTGCTCAAGGAGTGATTGCTCAACCCAGTGGGCCTCTGGCACGCGCTTTCGCCCTCTGGCGGCCATCGCCTGGGCGGGCTCTAAAGCGGTGATCGATGCGCGTGGGGATTGGTCGCGCAAGACGGTGGTGGCAAAACCTGTCCCCGCGCCGACTTCGAGAATCCGCTGGAATGTCTGGCTTCCCAGTCGGCCCACCAGAGCGCCGGCAATGGCCTCGTAGAAGGCCGAATTGCCAGGTTGATCATAGTCGTCGGCCTGCTCGTTGTAGAAATCGCGGGCCGCCCTCATCGCGCACTCTTTAGGCGGTCGGCAAGCCAAGTTGTTAGCCGGGCTCTTGTCGCAGAATGACTGACGATATCCAGGTGAGAGGTACCGGAGATCCGCTCAATAGTGGCATGCTCTTGCCAGTTTTGGGCTAGATCTTTGACTGATTTGAGATCGTTGGAGGCATAACAGAGCCACATCTCCGCCGCTGGTGAGACGGTCGCTGTGATTATCTCTTGTAGTCCGGAATAAGGGGTTCGCTCCCGGACGCGCCGACTTCGAAGTGTCTCAATTAGAGCGCGGCGGTTACCATCAAATAGAGCCGGCCCTGGTGGTGAGATTGCCGCTAGCACCGGGACGCCGGCTAGTAACCCAAGCCTGGCCCCCAGGCTGTGTCCAACAACAAAGGCCGGGGCTGCCTCAGCTTCTAATCGCACGCGGACCGCCGCTGTTGCTGTGGCCATGGTCAGCAGATCATCCCGGTCTGGGGCGTGCCCGGGCAGATCGAAGAGGAGGAGGCCCACACCAAGCTCGAGGGCTAGCTGGACGCCTAATCCCAACAACTCTTCTTTGTTGCCGCCGTACCCATGGATCATAAGCCCCCTGGGGCTGCTTGGTCCGATAGCTAGGTCGCCATTTGGCAGTAGTTCGATCATGGCCTGATTTCTTTTCATTTATTCCCCAGGACATGATCGATGGCCCTGGTTGTGCCGTTCACCAGGGTTCTCAATTCAGCGGCCGAGATCGACAAAGGAGGCATTAAAACCAGCGTGTCACCCAATGGTCTGATGATGACACCATAATCGCGAGCCTTGAGGGCGACTGCTCGTCCGACGCGGTCAGCGAGGGGAAAATGCTCTTTGGTTCGGCTGTCGGCCACCAGTTCTATGCCGACCATCAGGCCCTGTTGTCGAACGTTGCCGATCTGCTCCCGCCCCTTAAAAGCCGTTAGTAAGGAGGCCAGCTCTTTGGCCCGTTCTTGGGCCGCAGATAATACCTCGGTGTCCCGGAAAAGTTGAATACTGGCTCTGGCGACGGCCGCAGCCAAGGGATTGCCGGTGTAGGTATGGCCATGAAAAAATGTCCGCAATTCTTCATATGGTCCGCGGAAGGCCTCGTAGATCTCGGTCGTAAAAAGCGTTGCCGAAAGCGGCAGGTAGCCGGCAGTGAGACCCTTGGCGACTGTCATGATGTCGGGCTCTATCTCTTCGAGTTCACAGGCGAATAGCGGCCCGGTCCGGCCAAAGCCAGTGGCTACCTCATCGGCTATCAGGAGCACACCGTACTCGCGGCAGAGGGCTGCCACGCGGCGCATGTAACCGGGAGGCTGAACCAGAATACCCGCCGCTCCCTGGACTTTTGGCTCGAAAATGACAGCGGCAGTTTGCCCGGCCCGCTCTGCTAGGAGGGCGGCCAGGTTATCGAGGCATTCCAGATCGCATTGATTCGGCTCTTGGCCGACAGGGCAGCGATAACAGTACGCCGCTGGAGTTAACCGGGTAGGGAAAAGGAGTGGCTTAAAGGTGGAGTGGAATATTTCATGGCCGCCGACGCTGACGGCGCCGAGGGTATCACCATGGTACGCGTTGGTAAAGCTGATAAATTCTGTTTTTTCAGGGCGGCCCGTCTGGCGAAAATATTGGAAGGCCACCTTCAAGGCAATTTCCACGGCCGTAGAACCGCTGTCGGAATAGAATACTTTTTCCAGTCCGGCTGGGCTAATAGAGACTAAATCCGCTGCGAGGAGGGCCGCAGGCTCGTTACCCAGCCCCAAAAGCGTCGAGTGGGCGACTTTTGCCAGTTGCTGCTGGAGGGCGTGGTCGAGTGCGGGATGGCGGTGTCCATGGACGTTGACCCAAAGAGAGGAGATTCCGTCGAGGTAGCGTCGGCCCTCACTGTCCTTGAGCCAACAGCCTGCGGCGCTGGTGATCATCAGTGGATGTGGTTTCTCTTGTAGATATTCGTCCATCGCGCTGAATGGGTGCCAGAGATACGCGGCGTCGGCGGCGAGCGCCTCGGACGCGGTGGCTGTAGCCTCCATCTTTTCTTGGCTCTTAGCGGGAGATTGCAGTCTGTCGAGGTCAAAGTGGTTTCCGGCTAACGCCTCGAAACCCTGCAGTTTTTCGACCGAGAGATCTAGTTCCGGCACTAGGCCGATTATTGGCAGACCACTGAGCGCTTCGAGCTGGCTGGGGTTGGTGGCTGCGGCGACTCCGGGGGTACCTGGGTAGCGGTTGATGACGAGACCGGCAACAGGCACACCCCGCCTTTGACAGGCCTCAACAGTCATCAGGGTATGGTTGATTGTCCCGAGACCGGCGTGGGTGACGATTAGCGCCGGAATGTTTATCTGTGCGATCAGATCAATAATCGAGAGCTCCGCAGTGAGCGGCACCAGCGCCCCGCCGACTCCCTCCAGCAAGATGGCCGGCCAAGAGCGGCTTAACTCTTGAAAGCGCGCCAAGATGCGGGAGATGTCAATGGAGACACCGGCGCGCTCGGCGGCCAGGTGTGGCGAGAGTGGCTCCGGGAAAGCGTACAGTCCGACTTGGTCGATGTCGGCGCCGGCCGCTCGAGCAAGAAACTCGTTGTCCGCATAGATATTATCCCCGTCGAGCTCTGTTAGGCCTGCTACCACAGGCTTGAAAGGCAGCGTGGATAGGCCGGCTCTTTTATAGGCACTGGCCAAAAGAGCGGTGACAACTGTTTTTCCAACGCCAGTATCGGTACCGATGATAGCCAGGGAAGGCAGCAATGCTGGGTTCATACTAGACCATGTCTTTGGCCGATGGTGCTGATAACAGCCAACATCTCATCGATGTCTGCTGTCGTGTGGGCGGCGCTGACAGTTAGCCTCAGGCGCGCCTTGTTTCTGGGCACTGTCGGATGTCTTACCGCCGGGATAAAGACCCCAGCCTCTAGACAGTCATCTGCTAGACGGCAGGCGGCTGCCTCATCGCCAACCATAATGGGGATGATCGGGGAGTCGCCCGCCATGGCGTCAAACCCAAGTTCCGCCAACTTCTGTCGGATGCGGGTCGCCGATGACAGGAGACGCTCACGGCGCCAGGGTTCGCGCAAAATGACGTCTATCGCCGCGCTCGCGGCGGCCAAGGTCGCCGGGGGCAGTCCGGTCGTAAATATCAGGGGCCGGGCCTTGTTTATCAAAAAATCGATCGTCAGACGGTCGGCGGCCACAAAGCCGCCTAAGCCCCCCAGGGCCTTACTGAAGGTGCCGATCTCCACTGGCGCGGTGACTCCAAAGTGGGCAGCCGTGCCCCTACCTTGCGGCCCGAAGACCCCGGTGCCGTGAGCATCATCGACAATCAGCCAGCAGCGGTGCCTGGCGGCCAGGGCGGCTAACTGTGGTAACGGCGCCAGGTCACCATCGGCGGAGAACACTCCGTCAGTGACTACAAACCGGCGCCGGTGGTCGGTGTTTTTTTCCAGCAGCCATTGTAGGCGCTCGACGTCTCGATGTCCGAATCTTCGCAGTTTGGCGCCGCTTAGTCTGCAACCATCATAGAGACTGGCGTGGTTGGCTCGGTCCATCAGCACCAAGTCCCGCGGTCCGGCCAGGGAGCTTAGCACCCCGATGTTGGCCATGTAGCCAGTTGGGAAGATCAGGGCGGCCTCTTTGTTTTTAAAGGCAGCCAGTTTGACCTCCAGCTCACCGTAGAGGTGGCAGTTTCCTGAGATCAGTCGCGAAGCACCGGCTGACGTTCCGTACCGGCCAAGAGCATCGCCGGCAGCCGCTACTAGATCAGGATGCCGTCGGAGTCCGAGGTAGTCATTGGAGGCAAAGATCTTGGTGCGCCGACCGTTGATGATCGCGATGGTTGAATCCTGGTCGTCCAATTCTCTCAGTTGACGGTAGACTCCGGTTTTTTGTGTGTGGATCAACTCGGGCGCCAGGATTTCCCCAAGCGTTTCGTTAGTTGTCTTTGGTGCTTGTCTCTGTGAGCTCACTGGCGGTTATCAGAGTCGGTTCCGTCCTCGCCGTCGAGCTGGAACCCCAGGGAGCGGAGCATGGCTAAGTCGGAGGCTACTGCTGGACCGGCTGTGGTCAACAGATCACCGATGAGTAGAGCGTTCACGCCGGCCTTGAACGGCAGCGCGGCATCTTGGCCGAAGGTATCGGAGCGTCCACCGGCTAGCCGAATATATGTTTTTGGCATGACGAGGCGGAAAATAGCCAGGTATTTTAAGGCCTCAAGGGCCGACATGAGGGGGCGGTCGGCCAAAGGAGTGCCGGCCTGAGGGTTGAGAAAATTGATCGGGACTGAGATTGGGTCTATCTTTTTTAGTTCAAAAGCAAATTCAATCCTTTGCCTGGCGGTCTCTCCGAGGTTCAAGATGCCGCCGACGCATTTCTCGATCTCTGATTGATCAAGATGACTGACGGTTTCCAGTTTGTCGTCATACTGATGAGTGCTGCAGATTTCAGGAAAGTGGCTGGAGGCAGTTTCGACATTGTGATGGTAACGACTGAGTCCGGCTTGCCGCAGCTGGTCCGCCCGCTCTTTCGTCAGAGCCCCGACCGAAGCACAACGGTGTAGATTGGTCTCTTTCGCTATTTGTCGGACAGCCTCTGTGACGGTGGCAAAGTCCTCATCAGAGAGAGCGTCTCCACTCGTCACAATGCAAAACCGGTGCGCTCCTTTGGTCTCCGCCTGCTTCGCAGCGGCCACGATCTCCTCCACTGGCTTCATGGGATAGACAGGCGCATCAGTTTCATGGTGGCTGGACTGGGTGCAGAATTTGCAGTCCTCGGGGCATCGACCGGAGCGGGCATTGATTATTGAGCACAGGTCGACTTGGTCGGCGGTGTGACGCTGTCTAATAAAATCGGCTGTCTCAGCGAGTTCAAAGAGGTGTTCGTCGGGAATATCGGTTAATGTGAGGGCCTCATCGAAAGTCAGTTCAACGTCGCTGAACAGACGGTCTTTCAGCGCGCTGAGAAATTCGGGCCAATTGTCAACTTTAAGAAGCACGACAGTTGACATAATTGGCGAAAAAGCGATTGCAGTCAAGGCCGTCCTTAAGCTAGCATTGGTTTATGCTTTTAACTGTCGATGTGGGAAATACTCAGACTGCCGTGGGCCTCTTTGACGGCGACGAGCTGATGGGCGACTGGCGAATGACCACGATCGTTGAGCGGACGGCGGACGAACTCGCGGTAGAGTTCGTTGCTTTTCTGGGGTTCATTGACAGGGCCCTTTCGGAAGTGACCGAGTTTTGTCTGGCTTCGGTAGTACCGGCCGCCGGCGATGCCTTGTCGAAAATGATCAAAGACTATACGGAAGCCGAGCAGCTCTCAGTGGGTCCCGATGTCGACTGTGGCCTGAAGATTGAGTATCAGCGGCCCGAGACCGTCGGCGCAGACCGTCTGGCCAATGCTGCCGAGGGCTTTGCCTTGACCGGTGGCCCGCTCACCATCGTTGATTTCGGCACCGCGACCACGTTTGACGTTATCTCTTCTGACGGGGCTTATTTGGGCGGAGTAATCGCGCCTGGGGTCATTACCGGCGCTGATGCTCTGGTGCGGCAGGCCGCGGGCCTACAAGGAGTTTCACTGGAAACGCCCAAGCGGTACATCGGGCGAGACACGGCGGCGGCGTTGCGCGCTGGGATTATCTTGGGCACAGCCGTCATGGTTGACGGGATCGTCGGGGGTATCCGGCGAGAGCTGGGGACTGTCTGTGCTGTGATCGGAACCGGTGGACTGATTGACCTGGTGGGGCTCGAATGCCGGACTATCGATCGGCTGGAGCCAAAGCTGACCCTTTACGGCCTCAAGCGCATCTGGAACCTAAATCACTGAGTCCTAGCCATCGTGGCGCGAGCCGGTCCGGGTCTTCGCGCGCTTCCAGCCTTTCTTAGACGAATTCTTCAGCTTCTCTCGCAGGCGTTTAAACTGGGCGGTCCGGCGGGTACGCCTGATATCAGCCCGTGAAATGTCTTTTCCGAAGTTGCGTAAGCCAGCCAGTTCGAAGTTATGTCGTCCGCCGATCTCCGCAATCTCATGAACCTTCTCCACCGGAATGTTTCGTCCGAGACTGAAGCTTTCCCGACGGTTGTCCAGAGTCAGCAGGATCGTCTCAGCCTCGCAAGCGTAGGTGAGGAAATCCGGCATGCCGAGGTCCATCCGGTACTTGGTCGCGATCTCGGGGTGACCAGGAAGGCGGATCACCCCGCCCTCAAGGACTAGGACATCTTTCCGGCTGCTGACACGATTGGCTACATCCCGCGGGCGCGCCACATCGCAGACGATTGAGCCGGGGAGGAGTTTGTCGGCCTCAATGACGGGCCCGATCGTGTTGGTGGCGGACAGTATTAGCTGTGCTTCACCGAGTGCTGCGGGCGTATCATCTGTCACGAAGGCATTCGGGCCGATCTTTTCAGCCAAGCGCTCCAGCGGAGCTGATATCTGTCTGCCGGCCAAGATTATCTTCTTAACTTGTGGTCCAAGCATTTCAGCACAAGCGCCACCGATCGAGCCGGTAGCGCCAACCACCAGCGCTGTAGCCTCACTCGGATCGATCTTCATTTTTCCCGCGGCCATCTTCAGGGCCTCGACGGCTGAATACGCTGTAAAGCTGCTGCCGGTGGTGACGGGGATGTTGAGTCGCGGGGCTAGTTTTTTTCCACGGTTGCCGACCACCGCACTGAATGCTCCTAAGCCCAGGATCATGGCGTCGTTCTCTTCAGCCAGTTTTCCCGCCAGCGTCAGCTTTTCCAACACTTGCTCAACCGGCAGGCCGAGGATCTGTTCAGGCAAGAGCGGCAAGCAGATCAGCATGCCCTCGACTTCCGCTAAGGGAGAGATAAGACCGCGTCGGTGTCCAATAACGAACGGCGGCATCCACTCCAGCATTTTCTCGACCAGGTGAACCGGTTTTTCGGCTGCTTTGGGCTCAAAAGTGCAGACTTCGTCAATTGACAGCGGGTGCATGATAAAGGCATACCGCCTCATGATGTACTTTCGATTTCGTCTTTGATGCCGTTTAACATCATTTCAGAGTTCTCTTTAACCTTGACCTCGAGAATTGGTCCAAGCAGGTCAGCCAGGGTCGGCATGCCGAAATCAAAATCCACGGTCAAGACGACTTCGGTGCCCCCGTCCTTTGGCTCAAATGTCCAGGCACCTTCAAACTTTTCTAAATCGCCTTCCAGTAAACGATAAGTGATGGAGTGGGCGTCATCGTCAAAGACATCCTCTTCTTTCCAGCAGATAGGCATGCCCTCAACTGAGGTTGTCCATTCCGTAATAGTGCGACCCTTACTGCTTTCGATGACCTTGACAGCTTCGACATCAGACATGAACTCCGGGAACTTTTCCATCTGCTTGGCCAGCTCGTATACATCGCGCGGGACGCCGTTTATTATGATTCGTGATTCAACTAAGGACATATTTCCTCCGTAAATGAATGATACAGTTACTACAGTCGGACAATCAACACTTAGGTTTCCGGGAACATCTGGTCGAAGAGGCGGTTTGCTTCTTTCGCGGCTGCAGCAAAAGCCTCGACAAGTTGGTCTAGCTGGTCGTCATTGATTAGCAACGACGGTTCGAACCTAACTACTTTTGGCATATTCAGGGTATAGCCGACGGCGACTCCGTGCTTGGCCATCTCCGGAACGACGACCCCGCCCAGGCCTTCACGGGCCAGTTCGACCCCGAGAAGCAATCCGGCTCCACGCACGTCAGCGACTACTCTTGGAAACTCTGCGGCCACCTGTTCCAGGCCACGCCTGAGCCTCTCACCAGAGGTTTCCGCTCTCTCCCAAAGTCGGTCACGGGCGATGATTGTGACGGCCGCAATAGCGGCCGCGCAGGCGAGTGGATTGCCGCCAAAAGTAGAGGTTAGCACAAGCGGATTTTTGTTGAATTCAGCCCAGGTGTGTGGTCGCCCGACTACAGCGGCGATGGGCATAACCCCGCCGCCCAGCGCCTTTCCGAGGGTCATTAGGTCGGGTACGACTGCTTCTCTGTCAACCGCAAAGAAGACACCCGTCCGACCCAATCCAGTCTGGACCTCGTCAGCGATCAACAGGGCTCCAGCTAAATCGCATATTTCTCGCACCCGGGGCAAATATCCTGGTGGAGGCAGCTGAATTCCGCCCTCCCCTTGGATGGGCTCCAAGATGACGGCTGCAGTCTCCGCGGAGACTGCCTGTTCTAGGGCGACGCTGTCTCCGAAGGCGACGTGAGAGAATCCCGGCACCAGAGGCTCGAACTGCTCTTTAAATAAAGGCCGACCGCTGGCTGATAGAGCCCCGAAGGTCTTGCCGTGGAAGGCGCCTTCAGTAGAGATAATATTTTGCCGGCCAGTGGCCATTCTGGCCAGTTTGATGGCGTTCTCAACTGCCTCTGCGCCCGAATTTACGAAGAAAGAGTACTGCAGGTCGCCAGGGGTCACTTCAGCCAGCAACTCGGCCAACTCGGCCAGGGGACCGTTTAGAAAAAGCTTCGAAGCCAGGGGCATTTTCTCTAGCTGCGTCTTGACTGCCGCTATGACCTCCGGGTGTCGATGGCCAAGCGTGAAGACACCATACCCGCCGGCGCAGTCGATGTACTCCCGGCCCTTCGCGTCAACAATGGTCGAGCCATTGGCCGTGGTCTCGACCCGGTCGAGCCGGGCAAACTTCAGAACTCGTGCAAGGCCGGGATTAACATACTCCACGTATTTCTGATATATGTCGTCGCTCATTTCTTATTTGCTCCCTCAGTCAGGTCGCGCAGGACCGGCGTATAGTCCAGCTCGCGCAGCAGACCCAAATAGTCCTCTTCAGTGGTTTGCTCCCACGCCTTATCGAGCAAGACCAAGAAGACCGCTTCCAGGACATTGGTGCCAAACGAACGACCGCTATATTCAGGAGTAGTAGTTATAAGGTGGCGCACTTTGCGAACTCTCAGTGATTCGACGTCCTGCGCGGTCACCGTGTTGGTCAAGATGGTCTTACCGCTCAGGTCAAGGGGCATATATCGTCGAATATAATGAAAATCGCCGGCGATGATGTCGGCCTCATCATAATACTCCGTGAATTGCGGATCAGGCTCGCTGTCCTGAGCGGCGCCAATTGGATAGAGCTGGTCGAAGGGTGTCTTGACGATCCTTGGGAGAAGTTCGTCTGCCAGCTTGGAGAGCCTCTCCATTGAATAAACCGGCACCCTGAGGCCGAGAGCGAATATCAGGTCGCCAAACATAGTTCGAGCGCCGCTATCGCTGAACGCCTTAGCCATCCCAAATCGGTCAACGGCACTGACCATCAAGACCTTCATCTTGGCCAAGTCGTAGCCGGGCTGCTCGGCCAGCCACCGGACCGCAGCCGGCTCAACACTGTTTTTGAGGCCGCTGCCATCGACCACCGGCGTTTCCTTGACGACATCTCGTAATCTGGCGCCGTCAACCAGCTCATATCTTCTGGTTCCGGAATAGACATAGATGTCGATGCCGCCTAGTCCGATGGCATCGACTCGCCCGTCGTAGGCCTGGAGCAGCTCGATCGCCCGATCGAAAGAACCGTCGGCGCCGACCCTGGCGATCCGGAAGTCTTGACCCAGAAGAGTTACGTCAACCGAGTGATCTCTCTGGGACGACCCCAAACTAACGCTGACGACGTGACGCAATTTCTTCTCCTGAGCGGTAGCGGACTGAACCGGCCGCGGCGGCCAAAAACTGACTAGAATCTAACATACGGGCGTTCGCTACTCAACTGGTCTGTTTCGCAGGTAAATTGGTCTTTTTGCACTATGAACCACGAGAGGAGCCCCAGCGTCTTTGACAACTTAGAGCGTGTTCAGCTATAATTCCCGACTGATATACAAGAGAAAGCGCTGCTGCGCCGTGGCAGTGCTTGGCGCTTAATAAGGGATTGGGGAGTGCCTACCAGTGAGCAAAGAAGTAATTCTTACAGCAGAGGGCTACGACAAACTTCTAGAGGAGCTTGAGCATCAGACCCATACACGGAGGCGAGAGGTGGCTGTCCGGCTCAAGCGCGCCATTGAGTTCGGTGATATATCCGAGAACTCCGAGTATGATGACGCCAAGAACGAACAGGCTTTTATCGAGGGGCGCATAATTCAACTCAAAGACATGCTCGCCAAGGCCACCTTAATTGACGACAAGAAAGTCTCCACGAGCAAGGTGTCGATCGGATGTTGCGTGAAACTCCTTGATGTTGAAGAGAACGAGGAGTGCGACTACAGACTGGTCGGCTCAGTCGAAGCCGACCCGGAGAACCACAAGATATCCAATGAATCGCCAGTCGGCAAAGCCATCCTTGGTTTTCCCGTCGGCAAGACCGTCAAAGTCGATGCGCCGTTGGGGAAGGTCTCATATAAGATCCTTGAGATCTCAAAGTGACCGATGAGTCTGATCTTTCCAGCGACCTAGTTCGGCAGCGGCGAGAACACCTGGAAAAACTGAGGGCTCGCGGGGTTGATCCATTTCAAGCTCGTTTTGTCCGGACCCACCGCCTGACCGAGCTGGCGGAGCAGTTTGCTGAGGTCGCAGTCGGAGAGCATGGCGAAGAGACTGTCTCTGCGGCCGGGCGCATCAAGGCCATCCGCCAACATGGAAAAGCCAGCTTCATTGTCATTGATGACGGCACTGCTCCGTTTCAGCTCTATCTTACTGTCGATAATCTTGGAGACGATTACGAGGAGTTCCTCTCGCTGGACATCGGAGACATCGTTGGAGTTGGCGGGCCGGTCTTCAGGACTCGCCGCGGGGAACTCTCGGTCGAAGTGCGCGAATATAAGCTGTTGACCAAGTCTCTATTACCGCTGCCGGAAAAGTGGCACGGCTTAAAGGACGTGGAACTCCGGTACCGTCAGCGCTATCTTGATCTGCTCGTCAATCCAGAGGTGAGGCAGGTTTTCGATCGCCGTATCGACATTGTGTCCGGCGTGCGCGAATATCTTAATGAGCGGCAGTTCCAAGAAGTAGAGACACCGATGCTCCAGCCGATCCCCGGCGGGGCCACGGCTCGTCCTTTTACCACTCACCACAATGCGCTTGATATGAGCCTTTATTTGCGGGTCGCCCCGGAGCTTTATTTGAAACGGTTGGTGGTTGGCGGGTATGACCGGGTCTACGAGATAAACCGTAATTTCCGCAATGAGGGTATTTCTATCAAGCATAATCCGGAGTTCACCATGCTCGAGGTTTACCAGGCCTATGCAGACTATCGCGACATGATGGAACTCACGGAGGGCCTGATAAAGGCGCTGGCTGAGAGGGTCGGGTTAGGTAGCACTGTTGTCTACCAGGGTGAGGAACTTGACTTTGCCCGCCCGTGGGCCAAGATGACTTTTCTGGAATCACTCAAGAAGATCGGCGGTTTCGATCTGTCTTTTGAAATGTCCCTTGATGAGCTAAAGAAGTTCGCCGACCAGGCTGAAGTGCCAGTGGGTAAGACTGATGGCAAAGGCAAGGTTATGACCGAGATATTCGAGAAGCATGTAGAAGGCAAGCTGATCCAGCCCACGTTTATTCTCGACTATCCGAAAGAAGTGACCCCTTTGGCCCGATCTCATCCGGACCACCCGGACCTGGTCGAGCGTTTTGAGTTGATGGTCTGTGGGCGAGAGATCGCCAATGCTTTCTCCGAGCTGACCGATCCGATCGAACAGCGCCGGCGTTTTGAGAAGCAGGTGGAACTGCGAACGGCGGGGGACGTAGAGGCCCAGTGGCTGGACGAGGATTTCTTGAGGGCGCTGGAGATCGGCCTGCCGCCGACCGGAGGACTGGGTATCGGGATTGACCGCTTGGTAATGATCCTGGCTGATGCCGCTTCCATCAGGGATGTTATCTTGTTTCCACAGATGCGCCCCGAGTCCCGCTGAACGTCTCTAATAGTTAGTTTCTCCCCTCTTGCCCGGCAAGCCCCTATTCTTAATTACAGTTGAAAATGGTAAAATAAAACTAGTTTTAGCTCAGCAAAGGAAGTGAAAATATGTTTGAGCGGTTTACAGAAAAGGCGCGCCGCATCGTTGTTTATGCCCAAGAAGAAGCGCGCATGCTCAACCAGAACTATATCGGCACAGAGCACCTGCTTCTCGGCCTGATCCGCGAGGAAGAGGGGGTGGCCTATAAGGCATTGACCAACCTGGGCATCAATTTGATCGATGTTCGGCTGCAGGTCGAAGATCTTATCGGCAAAGGGGTGTCTACTCAGGTAGGACACATCCCGTTCACGCCGCGAGCCAAGAAAGTCTTAGAGCTCTCTCTGCGTGAAGCACTCCAGTTGGGTCACAACTATATCGGCACTGAACACATTCTTCTCGGCCTGATTCGCGAGGGTGAGGGCGTGGCGGCACGTGTCTTGCTCAGCCTGGGCGCCGATCTCGAGAAGGTGCGGAACCAAGTGATTCAGCTACTCAGCGGTTCTCATGGCGCGCGTACTGGGGAGCGGGAGTATGGCGGTAAGCAGTACAGCGGCTCGCTGCTGGATGAGTTCGGTCGAAACCTGACGGTTTTTGCTCGCGAGAAGAAACTCGACCCGGTCGTCGGGCGGGATATTGAGATCGAGCGGGTTATGCAGATTCTCTCCCGCCGGACAAAAAACAATCCGGTGCTCATCGGGGAGCCCGGCGTGGGGAAGACGGCGGTTGTCGAGGGGCTGGCGCAGCGAATAGCTGAAAACCAGGTACCGGACTCTCTTCGAGGTAAGGAAATATACACTCTTGATCTCGGTGCTCTAGTTGCCGGCTCCAAGTATCGCGGTGAGTTCGAGGAACGATTGAAGAAAGTGATGAAGGAGATCGCCGACCGTCAGGACATCATCCTCTTTATTGATGAAATGCATAATCTGGTTGGAGCCGGTGCCGCCGAAGGTGCTATAGACGCGGCCAGCATCCTTAAGCCTGTCTTGGCCCGGGGTGAGCTTCAGACTATCGGCGCCACTACCCAGGATGAATATCGAAAACATGTAGAGAAAGACGCGGCGCTGGAGCGCCGCTTCCAGCAGATCAACGTTGGAGAACCAACAGTTGAAGAAACGGTCGCCATCCTTGAGGGGCTGAGGGAGCGCTATGAAGCGCATCACCAGGTGGCTATAACTGACGACGCGTTAAAGGCGGCTGCCCATCTGGCAGACCGGTACATCTCGGATCGTTTCCTGCCTGATAAAGCGATTGACCTAGTTGATGAGGCAGCTTCCCGGGTGCGGATTCAACGGATGTCTACCCCGCCACACTCCGGCGAGGCCGAGGGACGGCTGACCGGTTTGCGCCAGCAAAAGGAGAGCGCCATCAAGGGCCAGGAGTTTGAGAAGGCGGCCGAATATCGAGATCAGGAGCGGCAGTTGCTCGAGGAGATTCGTGAGCTGGAGGAGACCTGGAAGATCGCGCCTCAGGCTGATCTAGAGGTCGGCGAAGAGGAGATCGCGCAGATCGTCTCGACCTGGACCGGTATCCCGGTAACTCGCCTGACCGAAGAAGAGACGGCGAGGCTTTTGCAGATGGAAGCGAAGCTGCATGAGCGGGTTGTCGGTCAAGAAGAAGCGATGAAGGCCGTCTCCAAGGCGATCCGGCGGACCAGGGCGGGCCTTAAAGACCCCAAGCGTCCTTCCGGTTCATTTGTATTTCTCGGCCCGTCTGGCGTTGGAAAGACAGAATTGGCTAAGGCCCTGGCAGAGTTTCTCTTCGGGGACGACCAAGCCTTGATCCAGATAGATATGTCCGAATACATGGAGAAGCATACCGTTTCCAGATTGATCGGCTCGCCGCCTGGGTACGTCGGCTACGAGGAGGGTGGACAGCTAACGGAAGCCGTCCGTCGTCGCTCGTACTGTGTGGTTCTCCTGGATGAGATCGAAAAAGCGCATCATGATGTCTTCAACATTTTGCTGCAGATCCTGGAAGATGGTCGGCTGACAGATGCTCAAGGACGGACAGTAGATTTCAAGAACGTGATTTTGATCATGACTTCGAACCTGGGCGCGCGATATATTCAAAAGGGGACGCCTTTGGGCTTTACGAAGGCGGGCACAGAGCAGCTCTCTTATGATGATATGAAAAGCAAGGTCGTCGGCGAACTCAAGCGGACTTTTCGCCCGGAATTTCTTAACCGTATCGATGATGTGATCGTCTTTCACGAACTGACTCAAGATGAGATCAAGGAGATCATCGAACTGATGGTGGCGCGTCTTGAAGCCCAGTTGGGCGAGCAGGATCTCCGAGTGGATTTGAGCGAAGCCGCTAAGAAAGTTCTGGTCGAAGAGGGTTACGATCCGGCCTCCGGGGCTCGTCCACTGCGTCGCGCCATCCAGCGTTTGATTGAAGACCCGTTGTCAGAGGGGATCCTGGCTGGAAAATTCAAAGCCGGGGATCTGATCCAGATCGGGGCCAAAGACAATCGACTGACTTTCAGCGTTAAACGACGAAAAGAGACCAAAGTCGGAGCTTCGGTCGGTCATGACGGCTGATGAGAAAAACAGCCGCTCTTTGGTGCTGCGGTAGTTGCGGCGCGACGGCGCCGCGCTGGATCGGGCGGTGTCCGGAGTGCGGCGAATTTGACACATATTCGCAAGAAATAGCTCACCGCGAACCCACTGGCAGCTCCCGGTGGGTTTTTTCATCTGACAAACCCAAGCCGATATCGCTGATAGAGTCTGTCGCGGGCGAGCGGTGGACAACCGGGATCGGCGAGCTCGACCGAGTTCTTGGGGGCGGGTTGGTCCCGGGTTCGCTGGTGTTGCTCGGCGGTGAGCCCGGTGTGGGGAAATCAACTCTGACGCTTCAGGCAGCTGGGAGTTTGGCTGCCTCCGGCCGGACTGTTCTGATTGTGACCGGGGAAGAGTCTCCTCAGCAGGTTAAATTACGAGCTGATCGCCTAGGAGATTTTTCTGACCGATTATTAATCCTCGCTGAGATCTCGATGGAGCGGATAGATGCGGCGGTGGCTGCGGTGGATCCAGATGTCCTGATAGTAGATTCGATCCAGACTCTTTTTCATCCAGACGTCGCCTCGGCCCCTGGGAGCGTTAGCCAAGTTCGCGAGTGTGCTGCTCATCTGTTGCGCTGGGGGAAGACTACCGGTGTCCCTATCCTTCTAGTTGGTCATGTTACCAAGGAAGGGAGTATCGCCGGTCCTCGCGTTCTGGAGCACATGGTTGATACGGTTCTCTATTTTGATGGCGGGGACCATAATTCTTATCGATTGGTGCGTTCGGTCAAGAATCGTTTTGGTTCCAGTAGCGAGATCGCTGTATTCATGATGGGAGACGATGGTCTGTCCGAGGTGGACAATCCGTCGGAGCTATTCTTGTCTGAGCGGCGAGAGCCTGTCAGCGGTTCAGCTGTGGCAGCGGTCATCGAGGGCACGCGGCCGCTCCTGGTTGAGCTGCAAGCCCTGGTGACTCCGTCATACTTGACCGTGCCCAGACGCTTGACGACTGGACTTGATCATAATCGGGCCATGATCACGCTGGCTGTGCTGGAAAAGCGGGCGGGAATCAAGCTTGCTGATGCTGATGTCTATATTAATGTGGTCGGGGGGATCAAGGTCGGGGAGCCGGCGCTTGATTTGCCTTTGGCGTTGGCCGTTGTGTCGGCAGTTGAAGACCGTCCAGTCGGCAATGATCTCTGTGCTTGCGGTGAAATCGGGTTGACTGGGGAGATCAGGCCGGTCAGTCGCCTTTCCGATCGGCTCCAGGAAGCGGAAAAATTGGGTTTCAAGCGGGCGATCATTCCGCAGGGTGAGCTGGGAGCGCGTTCAGGTGGGCTGGAGCTTCTGCCGGTCCGGGACATTGCCGAGGTCTTGACCGTTGTGCGTAGCGCGCGTTAAATTAGTAACGTGATGAAGGAGAAAGACAAGAGGCTCCTGGAGGTATTGGCCCGGGTCGCACCCGGGACGTCTCTTCGCTCAGCCATCGAGCAGATCTTGCGCGCACGCACCGGGGCGTTGCTGATCATTGGCGATGTCGAAAACATCAAGAGTATCTCAAACGGGGGATTTACAATCGATAGCGAGGCGACTCCGTTTCGCTTATATGAGCTGGCTAAGATGGATGGGGCGCTAGTGCTAGGCGAGGGGGCCAAGCGAGTCTTGATGGCCAACGTACACCTGGTTCCGGACTATTCGCTGCCGACGCCGGAAACAGGCATCCGCCACCGGACGGCAGAGCGGGTGGCAAGGCAGACTGAGGCGGTCGCTATCTCTATTTCCCAAAAACGGGAGATTGTCTCTGTTTACTTTGAAGACACCAAGTACGTGCTGGAGGATATCCCGGTGGTTTTAGCAAAAGGAAATCAGGCCCTGCAGACGCTGGAAAAATACAAGAGTCGTCTGGATCAGGTTTCCGCCAGCTTGAGCGCCTTGGAGTTTGAAGATTTGGTGGCTCTAAGTGACGTGTTGACCGTGTTGCAGCGAGCTGAAATGGTCGAGCGGATCGCTTCCGAGCTAAATAGGTTCATCACTGAGCTTGGGATTGACGGGCGCCTCTTGCGTATGCAAGCGGATGAGTTGATCAGAGCTGTCGGCGACGACCTGTTGATGACGATCAAAGACTATGGCGCCAAGCCAAAACAGGCTGATCGGATTAGGCGTCGGCTGGCAGATTTTAGCCAGGAGGACCTCCTTGATCCACTCTGCATATCAGCTCTCTTAGGATACGATGGGGCGATGAACATCCTTGATCAGCCGGTGCACCCCCGCGGCTACCGACTTCTCCGCCGCATTCCGCGGCTACCGATTAAGATCATCAACAAGATAGTCGATCAGTTCGGTAGCTTAAAAGGGGTGACGAACGCTTCTATTGAGGAACTCGATGAGGTCGATGGCGTTGGAGCGGTGCGGGCCCAGGCCATTCAGGATGGGTTAAAACGCCTGCGCGAATACAATCTGCTCGAAAGATACGTTTAAACACTTAACTCTGCCGGCAAATCTGCCGAATAAACAACTATCATAGATCGGAATGTTTACTGTCACTGCAGTCTATTTTGAAGGGAGGAATCGATGAAGTAGTTTTTGCTTTATCGAACCGCCATGCTTATACAGCTGACAAGGTTCTCTTTGATCTTGGCGGCGGCTATCGGCGGCTATCGTCTGGCGATAAGATTCGGATGGCCTGGAACTGATTTCGACAATACTTTCGCAATCATCCTCTACATGATCCTCGGCTCCAGCATCGGATATGTCTCCGGCGGTATTCTCGGTAGGCGGCTTACCAAGACAATGACCTGGGTGGAAGACACCCTACAGACTATCCCATTGCCTGAGCTAGTCATGGCTCTGGCCGGGCTCGTGGCCGGGCTCATTGTTTCGTTTCTAGTCACTATGCCCATGGCTCAGATTGAGCTGGTCGAGCTCAAACTGGTCACGATTATCTTTACATATGTGGTTTTCATCTCACTCGGTGTGAGGCTTGGCTTGGCGCGGAGCGCCGAGTTCGCCCGCCTGTTCAAGGTGAAGAGAGCCGGCGACTCCGGTAGCGCTGAATTCGCGCGGACTCTTTTGGTCGATACCAACATATTGATAGATGGTCGCATCAAAGATATCGTGGCTAGCGGCTTTATTGACGGACTGATGCTTGTTCCGCGCTTCGTCCTCAACGAGTTACACCAATTAGCCGACTCTGCCGACGCGCAAAAGCGCGGTCGTGGGCGCCTGGGTCTCGATCTTCTCAATGACCTAAGGGCGACCCTTGAGTCACGAGTGCAGATCGATGAGACTGACTACCCTGATCTAGTGGGGGTCGATGCCAAGTTGGTGCGCATGGCTAAGGATATGGGAGCGGCCGTGATCACAAATGACTATAATCTTAACAAGGTAGCTGGGGTCGAAGGGGTGGATGTACTGAACATTAACGCCTTGGCCAACGCGGTCAAGCCGATTGTTTTACCGGGGGAGGAATTGCGGATCACAGTGGTCCACGAGGGGAAGGAAGCAGGGCAGGGCGTTGGCTATCTGGAGGATGGGACAATGGTTGTGGTCGAGGGCGGCAGCGACTTGATCGGAGAGGTGGTCCAATTGAAGATCACAAGAATGCTACAGACTTCAGCTGGCAAGATGATATTTTCTCGCATCAAAACGGCTGAAACAGCGTGAATAGCGCCGTAATCGTGGCTGCCGGTCAGGGCGCGCGCTTCGGGACGGGAGAAAAGCAACTCATTGAGATCGGCGGTCGGCCTGTTCTGTGGTATTCGGTGGCAGCTCTTAGCGCTGCTTCGTGCATTGACAATATCGTTTTAGTTACCAGGAAAGACTTAGTCGAGCGTTGTGTCGATGAGGTGGCTGCGGCCGCCGGTCGCACCCCGTTCTTGGTGGTAGAGGGAGGAGATGAGCGCCAGGAGTCTGTCCGGTGTGGGCTGGCCGCTTGTCCGCCTGAGGCCGAAGTCGTTTGGATACACGATGGCGCTAGGCCGTTGTTGACGGCGGCGCGGGTAGAGGAATCGGAGCGCGCTCTAAATGGTCTTGACGGGCTAATTTTTGCGTCGCCGATTGTCGATACGCTCAAGGAGGTGGTGGCCGGGATCGTGACCACCACGGTTCCGAGAGAGAGGTTTTTTCGGGCTGAGACACCGCAGGTATTTCCAGCGCATATCATCCGGGCGGCCTATGAGCAGGCTGTTGAAGAAAGGTTTACCGGCACAGACGATGCCGCTGTTGTCGAGCGCCAGGGTGGCCGAGTGGGCATCTACGTCAGCGGCGATCTCAACCTCAAGGTCACCACAGCGCATGATCTGGCTATAGTCGAACAGGAGCTTGAGCGCCGGGGCATGTGTTAATCTTTGGCTATGAGGATTGAGCCTAGGATCGGTAACGGTATTGACGCCCACCGCCTGGTCAGCGGGCGCCCACTCATTATTGGGGGCGTTGAGCTACCAGCTGAGCGGGGGGCAGACGGGCATTCGGACGCCGATGTGGCTTGCCACGCGCTGATCGATGCGATTTTTGGTGCCTTGGCCGACGGGGACATTGGTTCCCACTTTCCAGACACTGATGCACGCTATAAAGATATTTCTAGCCTGCAATTGCTGGAGGCGGCAGCCGACCTAGCGCTTCAGCGTGGTTACAAGGTGGCCACGGCAGATGTGACGGTTATCCTGGAGAGTCCGAAAATCGCACCCCAGAGGCAGGCGATGCGGACGGCCTTAGCGCGGGCGATGCTCACCGATGTCGAGCGAGTCAGCATTAAGGGGACCACCACCGAAGGCATGGGCTTCACGGGCCGCGGTGAAGGAGTGGCGGCACAGGCGGTGGTGCTGTTGGTGTCCGCGCACGCTTTGTCAGAGGGGACTTGATGGCACCTGCTAGGGTACGATTTGCGCCTAGCCCGACGGGACGCTTGCACATTGGCACGGCCAGAACCGCTCTTTTTAACTGGCTCTATGCCCGCCATCAGGGCGGCGCGTTTATTCTTAGGGTTGAAGATACTGACCGGGAGCGCTCGACCAACGAGCATGAGCTTGATATCCTGGCCGACTTGCAGTGGCTGGGGCTTGATTGGGATGAGGGACCCGATATCGGCGGTCCTTACGGCCCCTATCGCCAGTCCGAGCGGCTGGAGGCCGGCAGCTATAGCCAAGCCTTTGAGCGGCTGGGCCAGGTGGGGGCGCTTTATGAGTGCTACTGTTCGCCCGAGGAGCTGGAAGCGGAGAGACAGGCGGCCCGGGATAGTAAGCAGATGCCTAAATATAGCGGGCGGTGTCGGCAGCTAACCACGGAAGAGCGTCAGGTTTTCCGAGACGCCGGTCGCCGACCATCACTGCGTTTCGCCGTGCCGGCGGCTCGCGTGATCCGCTTCGACGATCTCATCCGTGGCAAGATGGAATTTGGGACAGACGTGATCGGTGACTTCATTGTCGCCCGAGCGGACGGGATGCCGACCTATAACCTGGCGGCGGTGGTCGATGATGCGGGGATGGCTATCACTCATGTAATCCGGGGCGAAGACCACTTGACTAATACGGCCCGCCAAGCGCTGATATTCGAGGCGCTGGGCCTAGAGCTACCGGCTTTCGCACACCTTTCGATGATCCTGGGCCCTGACAAGACAAAATTAAGCAAGAGACACGGAGCGGCGGCGGTTAGTGATTATTGCCGGCAAGGCTACCTGTCTCAAGCGCTTCTGAATAATCTAGCTCTTCTCAGTTGGTCGGCGCCGGACGCTACCGAGGTGATGGACGCAGATGAGATAGTAAGGGCCTTCTCGCTAGCGAGGGTATCCAAAAGTCCGCCTATTTTTGACGGGGAGAAACTGCGCTGGTTCAATGCCCAGCACCTCCGCCGGCTTGACTTGGCAGACCTAGCCAACCTGACTTTTTTACAGTTACCGCCGGAATGGTCACAAGCGATATCCCAAGTAGGTGGGATGGAGCGATGGCAGCGGATAGTGGCGGCCATACGAACGAATCTAGAGCAACTTACGGACGTGCGGACGTACGCTAAAATCTTTTTCGAGTTAGACTATGACATGGCGACGCGCGAGCGGTTGGCCACCTCGGTGAGTACGGAGATCAGACATGCGGCCGCGGCGGCGCTGGCTGACCGAGATGTGCTGACGTTGGATCAGGCAAAGGCGTTTGTGGCTCAAGTGAAGGACGAGATGTCCGCCGCTGGGCACCGGCCTAAAGAGATTTTCCAGACGTTGCGGCTCGCTCTCACCGGACAGCTTTCCGGGCCTGAGGTTTATTTCCTGCCCTACGCACTTGGGCCGGCTGAGTGCCGGGTGCGCCTAAGCTCTATCGACGGAGACTAGATCAGATGGCAATCAAGATATATAACACCATGACCAGGCAAAAAGAGAAATTGGTTCCGCGTACCAGTGGCGAGATCAGTATGTACGTGTGCGGTTTGACTGTTTACAACTATATGCATATTGGAAACGCTCGCACGTTCGTCAACTTCGACGTGATCCGTCGCTATCTCGAATATCGGGGCTTCAAAGTCGAGTTTGTCCGCAATATCACGGATATTGACGACAAGATCATCAACAGGGCCGCTCTGGAGGGGACAGGAACCGCTGAGATCGCCCAGAAATATGAGGCAGCCTTTCGCACCGATACAGAAATGTTGGGAGTCAAGGACCCGACTATTGAGCCACGGGCGACCGAGACTATTCCTGAGATGATCAAGCTGGTGGAAGATTTGATAGCGGTGGATCTGGCCTACGCGGCTGAGGGAAATGTCTGGTTTCGGGTGGCGAGGTTCAAGGGTTATGGCAAGCTCTCCAGGCGGACCTTAAAAGATATGAAGGCTGGTGAGCGGGTTGAGCCCGATCCCAGCAAAGAGGATCCGATGGATTTCGCTTTATGGAAGGCCGCTAAAGCCGGGGAGCCGGCCTGGGAGAGCCCCTGGGGGCCGGGTAGACCTGGGTGGCACCTGGAATGCTCGGCGATGTCGCTGAAGTATCTCGGCCACGGTTTTGATATCCATGGCGGTGCAGTCGATCTGATTTTTCCGCACCATGAGAATGAGATCGCCCAGTCCGAGGGAGCGACCGGCAAGCCGTTTGTGACGTACTGGGTTCATGGCGGTCTCTTAAATATCGACCAGGAGAAGATGTCGAAGTCTCTCGGTAATGTGATGCTCGTCAGCGAGTTGCTGAAGCAGTGGTCGCCGATGGTGGTGCGGATGTTCATGCTCGGCACCCTTTATCGCAATCCGCTCGACTTTACCAAAGAGGGCCTAGTGCAGGCCCAAGCGAATATCGAGCGCTTGGAGCGGACGTTACAAAATATTGATTTTGCGCTTGATCAACCATTGGCCACTGGGCGTCGTCAGACCGTTGGGTTGCTCGAAACGCTGAGCGAGTGCCGGGCGCACTTTATTCAGGCGATGGATGACGATTTCAACACCGCCGAGGCTCTGCCGGCCCTGTTTAGACTGGTGAAGGAGGTCAATACACTGATCGAAGGGGCGCAAGAGCTGCCGACTCCTGAGGCGCTCAAACAGGCTAAGGAGACGATCATCGAATTGACGGAGGCCTTTGGTCTGGGTTTGGGATACGAGGTTGACTGGTTGGCTATCGAGGCGCCTATCAGAGACTTGGCTCGCGCAACCATTGGGCTGATCCCGGGAGATATCAGCCGGGAAGGCGTCCTTAATGCGCTGCTTGAGCGCCGAGAGGAAGCCAGGCGAGAGCAAGACTGGGGTATGGCTGACACTATTCGGAATAGCCTGTTAGAAATTGGCATAGAGGTCGAGGATACGGCGTCTGGTCCACGCTGGAAGCCCGTCCTGTCCTGATGGAATTGCTCTATGGACGCCGGGTGGTCGCGGAGGCGCTGGCTGGGCCGAGAAATATCTCAAAAGTCTATGTGGCCGCCGGCACGGAGCGCGAGGCGGCAGTCCGAGAAATCCAGTCGGCGGCGACCCAACGCGATATTAGCGTGGTTAAGCTACCGCGCGCGCAGCTGGACAGGCGAGCGCCCGATGTCGTTCATCAAGGAGTAGTCGCTGAGGTCGCCCCGTTTGAATATCAAAACTTGCGCGGTCTACTGGATCGTCTCGAAGGGCAGAATACGGCGCTGATAGTGGTGTTAGACCAGGTGACTGATGGTCAGAATCTTGGCGCTGTCATCCGGACGGGCGCGGCCGCCGGCGCCGATGGGCTGATTATCGGCAAGCACCGCTCAGCTTCTGTGACTCCGGCTGTGGTCAAGGCCTCGGCCGGGCTGACCGAACAGTCGTCAATCGTTCAAGCGAACATCGGCGAAGCGCTGGCCCGCATGAAAGAAGCGGGCTTCTGGGTCGTTGGCGCCGAAGGCAGCGGGGAGACGCGTCTTTGGGATCTGGATTTGGGGGGCAAAATAGTTATTGTTCTGGGGAGCGAGGGTGGCGGCCTCTCCCGTCTGGTGCGTGAGCGGTGTGACTGGCTGGCATCCGTTCCCTTGGCTCGGGGGGTAGATTCACTGAATGTATCTGCTGCCGCCGCCGCGTTCCTATATGAAGTTGTTAGGCAGCGGGAGATGTCTTGAGTGAGCCGCAGGCTGATCCGCTGCTGTTAATCGATGGCCACAACGTCATCTACGCGATAGAGAAGTATCGTCGCTGCAAGGACGAGGAGGCGATGCCGGCGGCGATAGAATGTCTCATCCAGGACTTAATCAATCTGTCGGGCTCTGGAGATGCTGACTTGATCGTTGTTTTCGATGGTCGCGGCGGGGGCTCGGCCGAACAGGTTGCCCCCAGGCTGACAGTTATGTTTTCAGCGACCAGCCAGTCGGCGGATTCCGTCATTGAGCGGCTGGTCTTCAAGTCGGCATCGGAGCGGGAGATCACCGTCTGCACCGCTGATTATGCGCAGCAGAAAGTGATTTGGCGTCAAGGAGTACGGCGTCTCTTTCCAGCCGGATTGATGGACTTGATGTCGGAAGCCGCTGAAGAGGCGCGTGTACAGCCGCGAGGAGACCGCTCGCTCAGGCTGGAAGACAGGTTGCCGGATTCTGTCCGCGCATCACTTAAAGAGATGCGGGGCGACGATATATCCAGATAGCCTCCGTATGCTACAATCGGCCGCATGATTGACGTGAAGGAGCGCTTGGAAAAGGCAGGCTATGAGGCGGTCATTGGCCTGGAGATCCATGTTGAGCTGAGTACAGCCAGCAAGATGTTCTGTGATTCCGCCGTTACTTTTGGCGAACCTCCGAATACCCATGTCTGTCCGGTCTGCCTGGGGATGCCCGGTACGTTGCCGGTTGTTAATGAAAAGGCGGTTGAATTTACCGCTCGGATTGGCCTGGCTCTAGGGTGTGATGTTGCTGATTTTACCCAGTTTCACCGGAAAAACTACTTCTACCCTGATATGCCGAAGAATTACCAGATATCTCAGTATGATTTGCCGATTTGTATCGACGGCAGCGTCCTGGTCGAGCTCGATGATTACGAGAGACAGGTCGAGATAACCCGTGTCCACATGGAAGAGGATACCGGTAAGCTGATCCATATTGGCGAGAGCGGGCGCATTGCTGGGGCGGAATATTCTCTAGTCGATTTTAACCGGGCCGGCACGCCTTTGGCCGAGATCGTCACTGAACCGGACATTCGGACACCGGAAGAGGCCAGGGTTTTCGCCCAGAAACTCCGCAGTATTGTGTTGCACCTGGGTGTCTCGGATTGCAACATGGAAGAAGGCTCAATGCGCGTCGACGGTAACTGCTCGATCCGCCGCGTGGGCGAGACCGCTCTTGGTACGAAAACCGAAGTCAAGAATATGAATTCTTTCCGCGCTTTGGCACGGGCGCTCGAATATGAGCTGGGTCGACACCTCGATTTGGTCGAAAATGGGGACCGCGTGATACAAGAGACTCGTCACTGGGACGCAAATAATAATCTGACCACCTCGTTACGGTCAAAAGAAGAGGCCCACGACTACCGGTACTTTGCCGATCCCGACCTGGTCCCACTGGAACTTAGTCGTGATTGGGTCGAGGCTATCGAGCGTCACTTGCCCGAGCTTCCTGATGAGCGTGAGGCCCGATTGGCGAAGAGTTTTGATATCCCCGCCTACGATGCCCGGTTCATGACGCAATCCAAAGCGCACGGCGACTACTTTGAAGAGCTGATGGGATATTTCCCCGATGGCAAGGTGGCTAGTAATTGGATGATGGGTGAATTGGCGGCATCCTTGAATGGTGAGGCCATTGATATTGCGGACTCACCAGTTGACCCGGAGGCTCTAGGGAAGCTATTGCTGCTTGTCAAAGACGGCACCATTAGCGGCAAGATGGCCAAGCAGGTCTTTGGGGAGATGTTTAAGTCCGGTCAGGCGGCTGAGGAGATCGTGGCGGCCAAAGGGATGAAGCAGATATCCGATCCAGCTGAGATCGGGACTCTTATTGACCAAGTGATGGCCGCAAATGAGCAGGCAGTAGGCGAGTACCGCGAAGGAAAGAAACAGGCTTTCGGGTTTCTTGTCGGCCAATGCATGGCGGCTACTCGTGGCCAGGCCAACCCCAAGCTGGTCAACGAGGTTCTGCGCCGGAAACTAGAGACAAACTAAGAGTTGTTCGTCTTGCCCCGATCGGGGCGTTACGCTAAAATTAAACAGATTCACTCCCGCCGGGCATCGGCTGATGTCCCGCTGTTATTTTCAGGGCGTATCTACCACTCGAAAGGGAACAATGATTGAGACCGATCAAGAACTGCAAGATTTTCATATTGAACCGAGCGAACCAGCCCAAAGACCAGTGCGGATCGATGATACAACTCTGCGGGACGGCGAGCAGACGGCCGGGGTAGTTTTCGCGAATGAAGAGAAACTTCATATCGCTAAGTTGCTTGACCAGCTTGGCGTGGATCAGATCGAAGCCGGCATTGCCGCCATGGGCGGCGATGAGCAGAAAACGATCAAAGCGATCGCCAACCTTGGTCTCAAGACCAGTGTTCTTGGTTGGAACCGGGCAGTGGTGGAAGACGTCCGCAAGTCCATTGACTGCGGCGTCGACGCAGTCGCCATCTCGATTGCAGTCTCGGACATTCATATTCAGACAAAGCTACAGAAAGACCGCCAATGGGTGCTTGATCGCATTAAGACGTCCGTCGATTTCGCCAAAAGTAAAGGCGTTTACGTATCGGTGAATGCCGAGGATGGGTCCCGGGCCGATGAGGATTTTCTAGTAGAGTTCGGACTCAACGCTCTTGAGGCCGGCGCGGACAGACTGCGTTTCTGCGACACCATTGGTGTTCTGGATCCGTTTAAGACTTTCCACATCATCCAACACCTCGTGGCCGAGTGCGGCGGGCTGGAGATTGAGATGCATACGCACAATGATTTCGGGATGGCCACCGCGAACGCCATGGCGGGCATCAAGGCCGGAGCCAAATGGGTCAACGTGACCGTCAATGGACTTGGTGAGCGGGCCGGTAACGCGGCGCTTGAAGAAGTCGTTATGGCGCTTAAGTATATCGGCGATGTGGATCTTGGTTATCGGACCGAGATGTTTAGAGAGCTTTCAGAGTATGTCGCCCAGGCTTCAGCCAGACAAATTCCCGTGTGGAAGGCGATCGTCGGCACCAATGTGTTCGCTCACGAATCAGGTATTCATGCCGACGGCGTTCTGAAGAACCCGAAGACATATGAACCCTTTTCGCCTGAGGAGGTCGGCCTGCAGCGCCAACTGGTCTTAGGTAAGCATTCAGGCGGCGCTTCAATCAAAGCCAAGTTCAAGGAGTATGGCGTGGAGTTGACCGACGAGGAAGCTCAGGATGTCCTGACCGAGGTTCGACGGAGGGCGGTCCGTCTGAAGCGGGCGCTCTTCGACAAAGAGCTGGTCAATATTTACAACGACTACCGGGCGAAAGTCGAGGAAAAACAGGCCTGATGGGGCTCACTCTTAGCGAAAAGATACTTACTAAGGATAATGAGGGAGCTCGGGCCGGTCAGATCGTTATTGTTAATGTAGATGTGGCTGCGGCTCAAGATGGTACGGGACCGCTGGCGATAGAGCAGATCGAGGATTTGGGCGGTCGCGTTGCCAATCCCGATAAGACCGTCTTTTTCATTGATCACGCCGCTCCCAGCCCCCGTAGCGAGCTTTCCAACGCCCACCAGGGGATTCGGGAATTTGCGGAGCGATCTGGAGCGCAACTTTCCGATATCAACGAGGGCATTATTCATCAGCGTCTGGTGGAAAGTTACGTTAGTCCGAATGACGTAGTGGTGGGGGCCGATTCACATACATGTATGTCCGGGGGTCTGGGCGCGTTTGCGACCGGCATGGGCTCAACTGATGTTGCTATTGCGATGGTCTCCGGGAAGACCTGGATGAAGATACCGGAGACGTTTCGGATCGTGGTTGGCGGTGAATTTCAAAATCATGTCGGCGCCAAAGACTTAATTCTTTATCTGATCGGCAAGATCGGCGCTGACGGCGCCACCTATAAAGCCCTGGAGTTTGGCGGCGAGGCCGTAGCCCATATGGACCTGCCGGATCGGCTGACCATTGCGAATATGGCTGTTGAGGCAGGCGCCAAAGCCGGTCTCTTTCCCTCCGATGAGAAGACTCGCCGGTTTCTCGCTTCGTTAGGGCGAGCTGGAGATTGGACAGAGCTACGACCTGACTCCAATGCTGAGTATGAGCGCGTCTATGAGATAGATTTGACGGCGCTGGAGCCGATGGTGGCGGCTCCGCATACAGTTGACAATACGAAGACGGCAGCGGCAGCGAGTGGTGTCGAGCTTGACCAAGTCTTTATCGGCAGCTGCACCAACGGTCGCATTGAAGACCTGCGGGTGGCGGCGAAAATATTGCGCGGTCGTGAGAAGCACCACCGCGTACGATTGATAATTACTCCCGCCTCCCGCCAGGTTTACGTGCAGGCGGCCAAGGAAGGTTTACTTGAGGACTTAGTGGAGGCCGGGGCCATGATTACCGGCCCGGGGTGTGGAGTTTGTGTTGGAGTACATGGCGGGATACTTGGAGATGGAGAGGTCTGCTTGGGGACGTCAAATCGCAACTTCCAAGGCCGGATGGGCAACCCCCAGGCGGAGGTCTACTTGGGATCACCGGCAACGGCAGCCGCCAGCGCCTTGGCTGGACAGATCGTCGATCCGAGGGAGGTCTAAGGCGTGGAAGAATTGCTTGGCAAGGCTTGGAAGTTCGGCGATGATATCAGTACAGATCATATTGCGCCCGGGAGACTCTTCCATTTACGGACAAATCTGCCAGAGTTGGCTAAGCACGTACTGGAAGACGCTGACCCTGACTTTGCCAAGAAGGTGGCTCTAGGAGACTTTGTCGTCGGGGCTCGGAACTTTGGACTCGGCTCAAGCCGCGAGCACGCTCCCCGCATCATCAAGCTGGCTGGGGTCAGCGCTGTTTTGGCTAAATCATTTGCGCGTATCTTTTTTCGGAATTCCATCAACGTGGGGTTGCCGGTTCTGGTTTGCGATACCGACCAGATTGACATGGGAGATGAACTGGCTGTCGACTTGAACGCAGGACTTATCAAAGACATAACCAAAGGAATAGAATTGTCGTTCGCACCGCTGCCGCCGGCTATGGTTAAGATTCTGGGCGATGGCGGCCTGGTCGAACACTACAAGAAGCACGGAAGGATAGCAGTAGATGACACATAAGATCACCATGCTTCCCGGAGATGGGATCGGTCCGGAGATATCCGAAGCCATGCGGACAGTGGTTGATGCCACGGGCGTTGACATTGAATGGGAAGTGCAGATGGCTGGGGCCGGAGTGATGGACGAGTTTGGCACCCCGCTGCCTGAACCGGTTCTTGAGTCCATCCGGCGTAATAAAGTAGCCATTAAGGGTCCGATTACCACTCCGGTAGGGACCGGTTTTCGCAGCGTCAACGTGGCGCTCCGTAAGGAGCTGGACCTTTATGCCTGTTTGCGCCCTTGTCGCTCCTACAATGGGGTCGTTTCTAGGTACGATGATATCGATCTCGTGGTGGTCAGGGAAAACACAGAAGACCTCTATGCCGGGATCGAGAGCATGATCGATGCCGACACGGGTGAGAGTATCAAGCGCATTACCCGGTCTGCCTCCCGGCGGATCGCCAAGTTTGCGTTTGAATACGCCAAGAAGGAAGGGCGCAATAAAGTGACGGCCGTCCATAAGGCGAACATCATGAAGTGTTCCGACGGTCTCTTTCTTGAGGCCTGCGGGCAGGAAGCGGCACTCTATCCAGAGGTGGAATTCGAAGATCGGATAGTTGATAATATGTGCATGCAGTTAGTTCAGCATCCTGAGGAATATGACATAATGGTTCTGCCGAATCTTTACGGTGATATTGTGTCTGATTTATGCGCCGGCCTGGTCGGGGGCTTGGGAGTGGCACCCGGAGCCAATATCGGCAACGATGTAGCTGTTTTTGAGCCGACGCATGGTAGCGCTCCCGGTTTTGCAGGAAAGAACAAAGTTAATCCCACCGCCCTTATTTTGTCGGCTGCCTTGATGCTTAAGCATATCGGTGAGTTCGAAGCCGCGGATCGAGTCGAGGCGGCCGTGTCGACGGTAATTGCTGAAGGTCGACAGACGACATACGATCTAGGTGGTACAGTTGGTACGCGGGAGATGGGGGCAGCGATTGCTGCCAAGCTTTAGCAGCTAGTCGGCCTGGGGTTGCCTGCTCATCAGGACTTATATATAATGCGTTTGCTTTTAGAATGAATTATTGACCCGTAATCAACGGGTCTGCCAAGGAGAGAATATGGCCGTACCAAAAAGAAAAAGCTCGAAGTGTCGAACGAGGAGTCGCAAAGCCAACTGGAAGGCGACGGTAGCTCCGACGATTAACGAATGTCCGCAGTGTCATGAGCCAAAGCGGCCGCATCATGTCTGCCCGACGTGCGGGACTTACGACGGACGCGGAGTGCTTGAGACCGAGTAGTTCTCGGGAACAATCGCTGAATTAGATTTAAACTCACTCTTTCAGCCGCGTTCCGTGGCGGTTGTCGGGGCGGCTCGTGAGTCAGAAAAAGTGGGCCGGGTCGTTTTCGACAATCTTTCCAGAACCTTCAGGGGGCCGGTTTACCCGGTCAATTCGAGTGCGACCGAAATAGGTGGATGTCGTGCCTACGCCTCTTTAGGCGATATCCAGGCCCCGGTAGACTTGATGGTGATTGCCATTCCCGCGCGCTACGTACAGCGGGCGCTGGAGGATGGAGCTCGCGTTGGGGTTAGAGCGGCGGTGGTTATTTCAGCCGGCTTTAAGGAAACCGGCCCCAAAGGCGCGCAACTTGAGGACGAGCTGGTCGCTACGGCCAGTGGGCTGGGTATCAGGCTCATCGGTCCGAACTGCCTCGGGATTATAGATACTTCCTCCGGTCTGAACGCTTCGTTTGCCGGAGATCTTCCGCTTGCCGGTGGCGTTGCATTCATGTCGCAGTCTGGGGCGCTCTGTACGTCCATCCTGGATTGGGCTGAAGGAGAGGGTGTCGGTTTCTCAAAGTTCGTTAGTTTGGGTAACAAGGCCGACATCAGCGAGGTAGATCTGCTGCCGTGGCTGGCGGCAGACTCCGAAACCAAGGTCATCACGATGTACATTGAGGGCATCGCCGACGGTCGGGAGTTTATGAACGCTGCTGCTCGTGCCGCTCGCAAAAAGCCGGTGGTGGCCTTGAAGTCCGGCACCACCAATGTCGGCGCGCGGGCCGTCTCCTCACATACGGGCACTTTAGCCGGCTCGGAAAGTGTCTACCAGGCGGCTTTTCATCAAAGCGGTATTCTTCGGGCCGGCTCAGTGCAGGACCTTTTTGATTACGCTCTCGGTTTTAGCTATCAGCCGATCCCTCAAGGTCGGCGGTTGGCTATTGTGACCAATGCCGGCGGTCCAGGTATCTTGGCTGCTGATGAGAGTGAGCGCCGGGGCTTGTGGCTGGCGGATTTCGCTTCGGAAACATTGGATTCACTCCGTCAGGCGCTGCCGGCCGCTGCCAGCGTTTATAATCCAGTTGATATCTTAGGGGATGCTCTGGCAGATCGCTATGGAGTGGCGCTCAAGGCCGTACTTGGCGATCCCAATGTGGATTCTGCGGTTGTGATCTTGACTCCCCAGGCGATGACGGAGATTGCAGAAACTGCCCGGGAGCTGATTGAGGCGGCTGCCTCTGCCAAACACAAGCCGGTTTTCGCGGCTTTTATGGGGAAATCTCGGATAGACGAGGGGACTGCTGTGCTCCGTTCGGATTCGATCCCTAACTTATACTTCCCGGAACGGGCCGTTTCTATCGTTGATGCCATGGTCCGCTATTCCGAGATCCGCTCACGTCCGCTTGAGGCTCCGGCTTACCACCGAGTAGACAGAAAACCAGTTAGGCGGATCATTGAGGGGATCGAGGCGCAGCGCTACATTGTCGATGTTGAAGCACTCTCGGTCATCAAGGCTTATGGGATTAGGACACCGAAAAGCGCCATGGCCCACAATCAGCGGGAAGCTCTTGCTTTGGCTGCTGAGATTGGTTATCCCGTGGTCCTGAAGGTCAGCTCGCCCGATGTTCTACACAAGACAGACGTTGGGGCCGTCGCGGTCGGACTAGAGAATGACCAAGCGTTAAGACGGGCCTACCGACAATTGTTAACTAATGTCGAGCGTTACATGCCCGAGGCGGAGATCGAAGGGGTGGTTGTCCAGGAGATGGTCGCTGCTGGAAAAGAGATGATCACCGGGATGAATCGTGATCCGCAGTTTGGGCCGCTGATGATGTTTGGCTTGGGGGGAATATACGTCGAGGTCCTCAAAGACATCTCTTTTAGGCTGGCGCCATTGACCCATACGGACGCGGTCGATATGGTTCAAGATATCCACTCGCGGGCACTATTAGAGGGCGTCCGAGGGGAAGCTCCGGCGGACACACCAGCGGTTATCGAGGCGTTAGAGCGTCTCTCTCAGTTGGTTGTTGATGAACCACGGATCGTTGAGTTGGACATTAATCCGTTGATAGTCTTGCCGGCCGGCGCCGGCGTGGTCGCTGCCGATGTCAGAATCCTATTGGAGGCAAAGTCATGAAAAACTTGATGTTCGTCTCGACACAGCCGTATTCCGGGAAGACAGGGCTGGTCATTAACTTGATCAAAGAATTGCGACTCCGTGGTCGAGGGGCGGTATATTTTAAACCGGTCGGCAACCTGCCTGTCCCCATAGATTCGATCATCTGCGACCAGGACGCGGTATACGCCAAAGAGGCTCTTGAGCTTAAGGCTCCGCTTGAATACCTCTGTCCTCTGGTGCTGACAGCCTCGGCCACGCTTGACCGGCTCCGCGGTGGTGCCAGCGGGGCTGTAGATGGGATCAAGATAGCTTATGAGGCCGTGCAGGCCTCTGGTGGGCCTGTCATCATCGAAGGCCCTGGACGCTTGAATGATGGGCGTCTCCACGGAGCGGCTGTCCTGGAGATCATTGAGGATCTTGAAGCTGGGGCGATCTTGGTAGCCAAGGGGGAGAATATATATGAGACAGTCGACGACATCCTGGTGACTCACGACCGACTTGGCGATCGCCTGGTGGGCGTGGTTTTCAATTGGGTGCGTCCGGCCGAGAGCCAGCTTATTTCAGAGACAGTTGCCCCATTTCTCGCTAGTCTGGGCATCTCATGTTTTGGAGCTATTTTGCGAGATGCCAGCCTGCAGGCGGTCAGCGTCAATGTCTTAGCAAAGACTTTGGGCGGTCGCTTTCTGTATGGTGCAGATAGAGGCGACGCGATGGTTGAGACCTTTATGGTCGGCGCCATGGGACAGGAGCAGGCCCTGAGGTTTTTCCGGCAGAAGGTGCGAAAAGCGGTTATCACGGGTGGAGATAGGGCCGATGTTCAGTTGGCTGCTCTTGAGACACCGACGAGCTGTCTGATATTAACGGGGAACTATCCGCCGCCGGCAGCCGTGCTGTCGGTGGCCGCAGCGAAAGGGGTGCCCGTGATATTGGTCGAGGTCGACACGCTGACCGCGGTCGAGCGTACCGAGAGTTTGCTTGGCCAAACAAGGGTTCACGACAGCGTGAAACTTGATGAGATCGGCGAGTTGATGCGGGACCACCTGGACATCGAGGGCCTCTGCGGTATTCTCGACTGAAACTATTGTTTTTCTGTCACAAGCACCAAGGGAGGAGCTTATGGCATTTTCATTACGAAAAGAGAGCGATCAAATTGAGATTATCGACAAACCGGCTG
This sequence comes from uncultured Acidimicrobiia bacterium, assembly GCA_964196305.1. Taxonomy (GTDB): domain Bacteria; phylum Actinomycetota; class Aquicultoria; order CAJVYJ01; family JAUVQD01; genus DAOUYN01. The sequence goes on along the minus strand of CAXMSJ010000008.1, from coordinate 17,135 downwards.
AACTTTTCTCATCTCCGCCGAACCTAAGCAACTATGAGGCCTCGCGGCGCGACTTCACTTGGGAGCAGGCCCGTCGCGAGATCGACTGGTTTGATGAGGACCATCTGAACGCGGCTTATAATGCGGTCGACAGACATGCCGTTGGTTGGCGAAAAAACAAGGTCGCCCTGTACTGGGAGGGTGAGCGCGGGGAGATCGAAAAGTACACCTTTCGAGAACTGTCAGAGCTCTCCAGCAGGCTGGCCAATGCTCTTTTGGATATCGGGATCAAGCGGGGGGAGCGGGTCTTTATCTTTTTGCCGCGGGTTCCCGAACTGTACATCGCCTTCTTGGCAATATTAAAACTGGGCGGGGTAGCCGGCACTTTGTTTGCGGCTTTTGGTCCGGACGCCATCCGCGATCGCCTGGGTGACAGTGAGGCCCGGGCAGTCATTACGGTGCCGCGGTTCTATGGACGGATCGAGAGCGTCAGGGATGATTTGCCGGCCCTGAAGGATGTGATCCCCGTTGACTCTCGGGGCACTGATTACCGCCCCAAGGATCGCGAGCATCTATACTCTCGTCTGATGGCCGACGCCGACCATCATTTTACTCCCGCTGTGATGGCAGCCGAAGATTATGCTTTTATGTTGTACACGTCGGGGACGACAGGTAAATCAAAAGGGGTTGTCCACGCTCACGAGGCAATTGTCCAGGAACACCTGACGGCCAAGTGGATACTGGATCTAAAAGATGACGACATCTACTGGTGTACGGCCGATCCAGGCTGGGTGACCGGGATCGCGTATGGGATCTTGGGATCATGGTCGAATGGAGCCACCTCGGTCATCTACGAGGGCCGATTCAATCCTCGCGAGTGGTACAGAATCGTGGAGGAATATGACGTCAGCGTCTGGTATACGGCTCCGACGGCGATCAGGATGCTCATGAAGGCCGGACGCGAGTCTGCCGCAGAGTTCGACCTTTCGAGTCTGCGTCATCTGGCCAGCGTCGGCGAACCACTTAACCCAGAGGCGATCCGCTGGGGCCTGGACGTGTTCGGACTGCCATTTCACGACACATGGTGGCAGACGGAGACTGGGAGTATTTTGATTGCGAACTATCCGTCGATACCGGTGAAGCTGGGATCTATGGGTCTGCCGTTTCCCGGAGTGACGGCCGCTATTATTGATGACAATGGCGTGGAATTGCCGCCGGAGACCCCCGGCCACCTCGCGATCAAGCCGGGCTGGCCGGCGATGTTTCGGGCGGTCTGGCACAATCAGGCTAAGTATGATGAGTACTTCAAAGAGGGTTGGTATGACACTGGCGATCGAGCTTACAAGGACAGCGACGGCTATTATTGGTTCATCGGCCGAGCGGATGATGTGATTAAGACCGCCGGGGAGCGGGTGGGGCCTTTTGAGGTTGAGAGCGCCTTAGTCGACCATCCGGCCGTTGCAGAGGCCGGGGTCATTGGCAAGCCGGACATGATGCGCGGAGAAATTATCAAGGCTTTTGTGATCTTGAATGGTGATTGGGAGCCCTCGTCCGAGCTGGAAAGTGAGATTCGGGCTCACGTTAAGAACTGTCTGGCCGGCCACGCTTATCCGCGGGAGATCGAGTTTGTTGATCTGCTTCCCAAGACGCAGAGCGGCAAGATCATGCGCCGGGTTCTTAAGGCGCGCGAGCTCGGCCTGCCTGTGGGCGATCTCTCAACTCTAGAGGCTACGTAGGCCGGTTGTCAGCGGGGGTGGAAATATGAGTGACAAAATTGAGCCGGAGACGATCGGTTCGAGTACCCCCGGGTGGAAGTGGCTGGTGATTGGCCTGGCAACGGTAGTCATTATCGGTTTTGTAGCGGCTTTTCCAACTATAAGATCCTCGGTGGATATACCCGCCGGCATTAATTTGTTCAACAGTCCATCAGCCGGCTATTCTCTTGAGTACCCGCCGGAGTGGGCCCAACTGAGCGGGTCGGAACTGGATCGCTTCCAGGGGTTCGATTTTGTCGCTCGGCATCAAGAACTTGGCGGCGTCCTCAGTGTGCGGATCGAGCGCCGGGCAGTCTCGTCGGCCGGGCTGGCAGCTTTGGAGGCAAAGCTCGATGAGTCGATGGCCAGCCAGTTCGAGGGCTTCGTCAAGCATAAGGCGGAAACCACGACGATCAGTAGCGGTCAGCCTGCTTTGCGCTATCAGTATACCTCGCAGCAAGCGCAGGAGGGCCTGGTCCGACAGGAAGTGATGATCGTCCCAGTTGATGACCGAGTGCTGTATGTCGTCTCCTGGGTGCCGCAGAGGGCCTATCCGGAATTGAAGAACGATGTCGAGCGGGCTCTGGCAAGTTTTCGAGTTAATTAAAGAAGTTTTTCAAGTGATGCCTGCCGTTAGTCGAAGTATAACGTATGTATTGTAGTGGCTGTGGAACTGTTAACCCTCAAGGCGCCAGCCAGTGCCTGAAGTGTGGTCGCGACCTCCAGGCGCCTGCTTCGGCCGGTGAGAGCGCTATTGATGTCGCTTTGGCGGCTCGTTCTGTCGCGCCTGGACGGGCCGCTCGCAGTCGGCGGCTCACCAGTCGAGTGCTGATTCTCCTAACAGTTGGAGTGGCGGTCATTGCTGGGCCGATAATCTTTATGAGCATGCAGCTCAGCACATATTTCCCGGATTATCAGGCTCGGGATACAGCCAGCCTGAACTCTACAAAGCCCCCGTATGACCCCACCGCAGGAACAACGGAAGATTTTGATTCAGGGATGGGCCTGGCTCCGGCTCCCCGCCCTGAAGTGGTCGCGCGGGATGTGGCGCGGAAGGCCAACACGTCAAAAGTTCGAGTTGCCCTGGCAGCGTATTACTCAGAAAATGGTTTATTTCCGGCGGGCCTTGATGAACTTGGGGGGGAGTTTCTCGGTTTCACTCCTGACTTGGAAGTCTACCTCTATCAAGCCCTGGACAACCGCAACGACTTTCGGCTGGAGGTCACTCTGGAGAGCAATGTTGTCAGCGGTGCTGATGTAGTTAAGGAAGGAGAGGTTACCAAGCTGGTCATTACTGGAGCCAGCCTGTTCTGATCGACTTGTTGCCCCACCTTTGAACTTAAACTATGATAAGCCAATGTTTGTCCTTCCCCCTGATAACGAGGCTTGCTGATCGTCTCCGATAAAATCATCACCATAGCGGTTGACGCCATGGGCGGAGACGCTGCTCCCAAAGAGAATATTGCGGGCGCGATTATGGCGGCCGCCGATCCGGCTATTCAGATAATCCTGGTCGGGCAGACCGATGTCATTGAAGCCCACTTGCCGGAACGACCGGATAATGTCGTGATTGAGCAAGCAAGCGAGATAATAGGCATGCATGATCATCCGGTGCAGGCGATCAAGAAAAAGGTCGATTCGTCACTGGTTGTAGCCGCTAGTCTGGTTAAATCCGGACAGGCCGATGCGCTGATATCAGCTGGGAATACGGGTGCTTGCGCTGCTGTTGGGTTGCTCCGCTTGGGGCGCCTGGGGGCTGTCGGTCGCCCAGCTATCGCCACGCTGTTCCCCACTCGCCGGGGTTTTTCATTATTGATAGACGCCGGCGCAAATGCTGATTGTAAGCCTGAGAACCTGGTGGAATTTGCCCGTATGGGCAGCCTTTATATGCGGCGAATGCGCGATATCGCGGAGCCGACAATCGGCTTGCTCAACATTGGGGAGGAGAGCAGTAAGGGCAACTCTTTGTCCTTGCGGGCCCATGAACTGTTGCAAAGATCTGAGCGTCACTTCGTCGGCAACCTTGAGGGGCGCGACCTACCTGAGGGACGGGTCGACATTGTCGTTTGTGATGGCTTCACTGGGAACATCGCTTTGAAACTGATGGAGGGAATGGCCCACTCGATCTTCGCGGAGATAAAGCAAATGGTCGGAGCTTCACTGCCGGCAAAGATCGGCGCGGCTCTGCTCTTCTCAAAGATCAAGGAATTGAAGGCGAAGTTGAACCCGGAGAGTTACGGAGGTTCACCGCTGCTTGGCGTCAAGGGAGTGGTGATAATCGCCCACGGGCGATCTTCGGCGGTGGCTATCGCCAATGGCATAAATAATGCTGCCGACTCAGTCCGTTGCGGCCTGCTGGACATGATAGAAACCGACCTGGCCGGCTGAACTAGAGGGCCATGCAACTGACAACCGACATCTTAGGCATTGGCACGGCTGTGCCTGATCGCGTGATGAAAAACCAAGAGCTTGAGAAGCTTGTAGATACCAGCGATGAGTGGATTGTGAGCCGGACAGGCATTCGCGAACGGCGGATCATTGATGATGAAGAGAATGTTTCCGATCTGGCCGCTCGGGCGGCTACTGTGGCTATTGAAGATTCCGGGTTGTCGTCCGATGAGATAGACCTGATCGTGGTGGCCTCGGGCTCACCGGAAATGATCTGGCCGGCTACGGCCTGTTTGGTTCAGAACAAGCTGGGTTTGCGCGCCCTGCCGGCCTTTGACCTTCAAGCGGCTTGCGCCGGCTTCGTCTACGGGCTGACCGTGGTCGATGGTTTGATTAGGTCCGGCATCTACCAGAAGGTTCTGTTAATAGGGGCGGAGGCGATGACTAGGCTGATTGACTGGACGGACCGCGGTACTTGCATTCTGTTTGGTGATGGCGCTGGGGCTGTTGTTCTGGGTTCGACTGAAGATAATCATGGTCTCATCTCGCATTTCTTGTCCAGCGATGGATTGGAAAGCGATATCCTGAAGATACCTGCCGGAGGCTCCGGGACGACTTGCGGTCAGGGCCCACAGACCATTCAGATGCGCGGCAACGAAGTGTTTAAACTCGCTGTCCAGAAACTGCCTGAGGCCATTGAGGGGGCGTTGGAGCGGGCTGGATTAGGTGTCGCTGATGTTGATTTCTGTGTGCCACATCAGGCAAACAAACGCATCATTGATGCTGCTGCGAAGAGGCTTGGCTTGTCCCGGGATAAGATCGTGGGCAATTTGGATAGGTACGGCAACACCTCGACAGCGTCTATACCGTTGGCTCTACAAGAGCTGGTGGCCAGTGGGCGCCTGGAGCGGGGGATGATAGTGGTGACTGCCGCTGTCGGAGCTGGTTTTACATGGGGAGCAAACGTTTTTCGTTGGAGCGGCGTGCTTGGTGCTGCCCCGAAAGTTGAAAAAGATATTGGTAGGCTCTCATAGTTTTTTTGGATACAATCGATTGATGAGTTTTAGGTCGGGAGGCTGAATGCTTAAGACAAAGATTTGCGACCTGTTCGGTATTGAGTATCCGGTGATCCAAGGCGGAATGGCCTGGGTGTCAACAGCACCCCTGGTAGCGGCCGTCTCGAACGGTGGAGGTCTTGGAATAATCGGGTGCGGCGGCATGGAGCCGGAGATGCTCGAAGTCCAGATACAGGAGACGCGGAAGCTCACCGACCAACCTTTTGGGATCAACCTGTTGCTGACTCACCCCAAAGTCAAAGAGCTGTTCGAGGTCGTGCTTAACGACCCGCCGGCGGTTGTTACCACCGGCGCTGGGAGCCCTGGGAAGTATGTTCCAGCCCTAAAGGATCGCGGGATCAAAGTGATGCCCGTTGTCCCAAGTGTGGCGCTAGCTAAGCGCATGGAGCGGGCCGGGGTCGATGCCGTGGTGGCTGAGGGCACGGAATCAGGCGGCCACGTCGGTGAGTTGACGACGATGGTTTTAGTACCACAAGTGGTTGAAGCAGTCTCGATCCCGGTAGTGGCTGCTGGTGGCATCATCGACGCTCGGGGCATCGTGGCTGCTCTAGCTTTGGGTGCTGAAGCTGTCCAGATGGGGACGCGCTTTCTGGCTGCCGCTGAGACTCCGATCCACAATAATGTTAAGCAGGCGGTGATCAAAGCCGGGGATCGCGATACGATCGTTACCGGGCGATGCACCGGTCATCCGGTGCGCGTTATAAAGAACCGGCTTTCGCGAGAGCTCGAGCGTCTTGACGCCAAGAACTGTCCTGAAGAGCTGGAAGAACTGGGCACCGGGAAGATGCGCCTCGCCATGCAGGAAGGCGATACTAACTGGGGCAGCCTGATGTGCGGCCAGGGTGCCGGCATGGTTCACCAGATACAGCCGGCAGCGGAGATCATTCAGGAACTGATGAGCGGAGTCAAGTCAACCATCGAGGATTTGGTTGAGTTCGCTTCCGTATGAGTGCGGCTGTTGTATTTCCGGGGCAGGGTTCTCAGAGCGTTGGTATGGGGGCGGAGGTGCTCGAACGCAGTCTCGGCGCCAAGGCGCTTTGGGATGGGCTTGACGAGACCCTTGGGCGCCCCTTGACCAGGATAATAGTTAGCGGACCCACAAATGAACTCAACGACACTATCAATGCGCAACCGGCTCTTTTTGTTGTCAATATGCTCTATTGGATAGCTCTAAGGGAAGCTCAGGGTCGGCCCGAGTTTGTGGCCGGACACAGCCTTGGTGAGCTCAGTGCCTCGGCGGCGGCCGGCGTTTTCTCGTTCGAGGAAGGCTTGCAAATAGTCTCTCGTCGGGCCGCCTTAATGTCAGAGGCTGCCGCCAAGCATCCTGGGGGGATGATCGCCGTCCTTGGTTTGCCCGTTCCGCCGGTAGTGGAGATTTGTCGGAGCGCGGGGGTTGAGATTGCCAACTTTAACGCCCCCGGCCAGGTGGTGGTGGCCGGCCATCGTGAGCGGCTGGACGCTGCCGAAGGACTCCTACGCGAGGCTGGGGCAAAACGGGTGGTCAGACTGGCTGTGAGCGGACCTTTTCACACATCGGAGATGGCTGAAGCGGCCCATGATTTCGGCGAATTTCTGGAGCAAATAGAATTTCAGGATCCCCAGATACCACTTATATCGAATGTTACGGCGCAACCGGCGACAACTGGGTTGGAGGTCAAGAAAAACCTGGTTAGGCAGATCAACAGCCCGGTTCGCTGGGTGGAGAGCGTTGAGTATCTGGTAGAGCGCGGCGTAACTAGATTTATTGAGGCGGGGCCGGGACGTGTCTTGACGGGTTTAATCAAGCGGATTGCTCCTTCAATTTCGCTCACTAAGGTCGAGGAGTTGCTGGCATAGAGAAAGTGTTGACAATGTCGGTGGTTCACTGTATTTACAAATCAATACTGCGAAAGATCGCGTTGCCGGAAGGGAAATAATTGGAATTAACTGACAAAATAGCTCTGGTGACTGGGGGCTCCCGGGGGATCGGGCGCGAGACGTGTTTGGAGCTGGCGCGTTTAGGGGCGGCCGTGGCTATCAACTATACACAAGGAGCTGAAGGGGCGGCGCAAGTAGCGGCTGAAATAGAGGCTGCCGGCGGTCGGGCAATCACAGTCCAGGCTGACGTGGCTAACGAGAGCGAGGCCGGGGACTTGATCGATACGGTAGTCGACAAATTTGGCCGTCTTGATATCCTGGTTAACAACGCCGGCATTACTCGCGACGGCTTGCTGCTGAGAATGAAGAAGGCAGACTGGGATGACGTCATCGGGGTTAACCTCACCGGCGCGTTTAATTGCCTTCAGGCGGCGGCCAAGAAGATGGTGAAGCAGCGCTCAGGAGTGGTCGTAAATGTCTCGTCGATAGTTGGGGTGATCGGTAACGCCGGCCAGGCTAACTATACAGCGGCGAAGGCCGGTTTGATCGGCCTGACTAAATCAGTAGCGCGGGAGCTGGCGTCGAGAAATATTAGAGTCAACGCGGTGGCACCCGGGTTTATTGCGACGGAAATGACCGGCTCGCTGACGGATGATTTGAAAGATAAGATTGTGGAGCGCATCCCGATGAGGCGATTCGGGACTTCGGAAGAGGTCGCGAGAGTTATTTCCTGGCTCGCATCGGACCGGTCGGCTTATATCACCGGGCAAGTCGTGTTGATAGACGGCGGGATGGGAATGTGAGCCAATAATGTTGCTTAATAAGGAGGAGTGGATTTTATGTCAGAAGTGATTGATAAGGTCAGAGCCATTATTGTTGACCAGCTAGGGGTAGACGCGGAAGAGGTGACCGCACAGGCCGCTTTCGTTGATGATCTCGGGGCCGACTCTTTGGATGTGGTCGAGTTAGTTATGGCCGTTGAAGAAGAGTTTGAGCTGGAGATCCCTGATGAGGATGCTGAAAAGATAACCAATGTTACGGAAGTCGTCAGCTATATCGAGGAAAGGGCCTAAGTTATTGATCGACGGGTCGTAGTCACAGGGCTGGGGGTCGTCTCACCGGTCGGCATGGGAAGGGAGACCTTCTGGTCGGCGTTGATGAGTGGGCGTTCCGGTGTTGGTCCCATCAGTCTTTTCGACACTGAGGGCTACTCAGTGCGGATCGCGGCAGAAGTTGATGACTTTGACCTCACCGATCTGGTGGGGAGAAAGCAGCTTCGTCACCTTGATCGGTTCGTTCAGTTCGCGGTTGCTGCGGCGAAAGAGGCGATTGACGATGCGGACTTGGATATTGCCTCCAGAGCAGAGAGAGTGGGCGTCATCGTCGGCTCTGGTATCGGTGGCTTAAGAACCCTTGAGGATCAACATAAGATTCTTAATGAACGTGGCCCCCGCCGGGTCAGTCCGTTTTTGATTCCCATGATGATTCCGGATATGGCTGCCGGGCAGATATCTATTATTTTTGGCGCCAAGGGGCCGAATTTTTCCCCTGTCAGTGCCTGTGCAACCGCTACACATTCGATCGGCGAGGCTTTCGAGACAATCCGCCGTGGCGCGGCGGACGTCTGCATTGCCGGGGGGGCCGAGGCTCCGATCACACCATTGGGGGTAGCTGGCTTCGCCGCCATGAAGGCGCTCTCCACGCGCAACGAAGACCCAGAGCACGCCAGTCGACCATTCGATCTTGACCGTGACGGTTTTATCATCGGCGAAGGCTCCGGGATAATAATTCTCGAGGAGCTGGAATCAGCTCAAGCGCGAGACGTAAAGATTTACGCTGAGGTCATCGGGTATGGCGCCAGTGCTGATGCCTACCATATAACTGGTCCAGACGAGACAGGTTCCGGCGCTGCCAGATCGATGACTACGGCTCTGGAGGCGGCGCGACTGACCCCAGCGGAGGTCGACTACATCAATGCGCACGGCACCTCCACGGGGGCTAACGATCGCCTGGAGACATTGGCGGTCAAGCAGACGTTTGGCGTCCACGCCAAGCGGTTGGCGCTAAGCTCTACAAAGTCTATGACTGGGCATTTGCTTGGTGCAGCTGGGGGTATCGAGGCGGTCGCCACGGCCTTGACGCTTGAGAGAGACCTGATTCCACCGACTGTCAATCTTGACGTTGCGGACCCCGACTGCGATCTTGATTATGTGCCACATCAGCCTCGCTCGGCCTCAGTGAACGTGGCGATGTCGAACTCCTTTGGATTTGGCGGTCATAACGCGACGATAATATTGAAGAAATGGCAATAACCCCGGGATGGATCATAATTCAGAGCTGATTTTTGGGGACGCGGTTGCCGCTGGACGAATCGAGGCGGCCCAGCGTCGCTTAGAGATAAATTTCGCCCACGACACTCTGCTCCGAACCGCTCTGACTCACAGCTCGTTCGCTTATGAGTGCGGCGACTGCGAGTTTAACGAGAGACTCGAGTTTCTTGGTGACTCAGTCCTCGGCTTGGCGATCACCGAACATATTTTCAATAAATTTCCCGAGATGCAAGAAGGTGGTTTAGCCAAGCTCCGTGCCAACCTAGTGCGGGCCGAGACTTTAGCACAGGTTGCTCAGGAGTTGGGCTTGGGTGAGTTTATATTTATGGGCAAGGGGCAGGAGCAATCCGATGGGCGACAGAATGCTTCGATTCTCGCCGACTGCTTGGAAGCAGTGATCGGTGCTATCTATCTTGACCAGGGTTTCGCCGCCGCTGCTCTCTTTGTGCTGCGCTTGTTTGAGCCGAAAATACAGGAGCACGGCAACCGAAAAGAGCAGGGGGATGCTAAGACCAACCTTCAAGAACTGACGATGGAGAAGTGGGGAGTTCTTCCGAACTACGACATCATCGACCAAGAGGGTCCGGCGCATAGGCGTAGATTTTCGGCCGCAGTAGCGGTGCATGGTCGGATCTGGGGGCGAGGGGCCGGTACTAGTAAGAAGCGAGCCGAGCAGTTGGCAGCGGAAGCGGCCCTTTTGGCGATCGCCAAGATAGACACCTAGCGGTCTTGCAACTGTATTGCTAGAATCAAACCTGAAGGATAGACACACCTACCGGGGGACTCTTGTACCTACGCACGGTTAGCATTCGAGGCTTTAAGTCATTCGCCAACAAGTCGGTAATGAGGTTTGAACCTGGCGTAACGGTCATCGTTGGTCCCAACGGTAGCGGCAAGAGTAATATCACCGACGGGGTTCTGTGGGCGCTGGGAGAGCAGAGCGCCAAGACCCTGCGCGGGTCATCAATGGAAGATGTAATCTTTTCAGGCAGCGCCGACCGAAAGGCCTTGGGGGCGGCTGAGGTTTCCCTTACTTTCGATAATTCTGATGGCGCGATTCCGATAGACTTCTCCGAGGTAACGATGACGCGGCGGCTCTACCGTTCCGGGGAGAGCGAGTATCTTTTGAATCGCAATCCATGTCGGTTGATCGATATTCAGGAGATGATCTCTGATAGCGGGTTGGGGCGGGAAATGTACTCTGTCATCAGTCAGGGTCGTCTTGATGACGTGCTGAATTCTAAGCCACAGGATCGGAGGCAGTTGCTGGAGGCGGCCGCCGGTGTCCTAAAACATAAGCGTCGCCGCGACCGGGCATTGCGCAAAATGAAGGCGATGGAGCAGAATCTGACTCGCGGCAAGGATATTCTGCGCGAAGTTAACCGGCAGCTCGCTCCATTGCAAAAGCAGGCAGATACCGCCCGCGAACACGAGCGTTTGCTGGGAGAACTCAAAGAAGCACAGATCGCTGGGGCTGTGGGGCGCCTAAGGCGGTTGCGGGTGCTGTGGGAGGAGCTGGCGGGCGGCCACGAAGAAAGAGTATCCCGGATTGAAGAACTCAACGACTCTTTGGTCGAAGCGCAGACCAGCATAGACCAATTGGAAGCCGAATTGGAAGCCAAAGGGGACCTTACCGGCGATATCAGTGAATACCGCCGGCGGTTTGCGGCGCTGATGGAGCGGATAAACAGTGGCTTATTGCTACTGGAGGAGAAAGGCAAGAATCTGGTAGCTCGCTTAAGCGAGCTACGTCAATCCATTCACAGCCTGGAGCGCAGAGCCAAGGAGTTCCAGCAGAACCAGGCGACTCTTTTGGCCGAGAGGGATCAGCTCGATGCGGACTTAGCTGACCTGTACAAACGACTCAACCGCGAGCGGCGGGAGGTAGAAGAAGTCAAGAAGGCGGCCAAAAAGGCTGTTGATGCTCTGCAAGAGGCTCAGGCCGGTTTAGAGAAGACAAAAGATAAGCGGACCGAGCTGGAGCGGGAACTTAACTACAGGCGTTCGTTGATAGAGTCGACAACCGAGAAGATCTCGTTCCTCTGCGAACAGGCAGAGGCGCTAGCCCAAAAGACAACCACACTCACCGATGAACTGGAGCGAGCCCGGGGAGAGAAAGCTCGGCTGGAAGCTGATCTGCCAGATGCGACCAGCCGCGTTGAGGAGTCAGCGGCCCGTATCATGGCAGCTCAGGATGCTCGGGAGCGCGCGGTTGAGACCCAGGAGCACACGGTGACGGACCTGTCGGATGTTGGTGCGCGGATGGCTGCCTTGGAGGCAGTTGAGGCAAATACTGCCCCGGATCTAGACTGGTTCGAAGAGGCACAAGCTGGATTCCCCAGCATTTCAGGGTCTTTGGCAGCTCAAATGAAGGTTGAGCCGAGATATGAGCGGGCCTTGGAGGCTGTGCTGGGGCTGGATCTTCATGCTTTGGTGGCTACCGAACGGGTTGATGCAATTGGGGTTTTTCGCCACGCTCGCGGTCGGGGTGATGACCCAGTCCGTGTTTTAGCTCCGGTACCGTTAGCATCAGTAGCTGCGCCCGCTCCGGATTTGACTCGGGCCGTTGATATTGTCGACTGTTCTGATTCGGTTCGACCGGCGATAGAGTCGCTATTGTCTCTGGTTTGGATAGCGGAAGATATCGACAGTTTCATCGATCAGGGTACGTTTATACCGGCAGGGGGAGTAGTTGTCGACGAGCGTGGTGACTATCTCGATGGGCGAGGCATTATTGTACGCCACTCCAGCACGGAAGTGACGTCCGGTTCTCTGGCGACACGTCGAGAGCTAGCTCTGGCCCGGCGCGAATCCTTACGCTTAACGGAGCAGGCGGAGCTAGGGAAAGTCGTGGTGGCTGAGGCGGAAAAGGCCACTAGAGAGGCACAAGATGAAGCAGTCCAGGCGCAGACTGAAGCCCAACGTCTGGACGGGCGGATTGTGGCAGCAGCGATGCGAGTGCAAAATGTCGAGCGCGAGGTAGAGCACCTCGGTGGGCAAGAGCAGGAAGTCGGGGCCGGACTGAGTGAAAAGCGGTCCGGGCTACTTGAAAACGAGAGCGTGGTCGCCAGAATAGAGATTGATATTCAGGCTGCCCAGGCGGACCTCAAGGGGCAAACTGCCGCTCGTGACCAGGAGCAGGTGGGGGTCGAAGAAAGAACTGAGGATGAAAAAGCCGCCATGGCCAGACTTACAGAGGCACAGGTTGAGATGGCTTCCTTGGCTGAGCGCCAGGTCCACCTGAAAAGCCGGATAATCAACGTGACTGATGAGTTGAAGCGGGCGGAGGCGACGTTGGTGGAGCAGGAGAAGATCGTGGCCGCGACCGAAGAGCTTCGCCATCGAATACAGCCGGTGCATAGCTTATACACAGAACTGCGTTTGGCGGCTGAGTTGAACGCTGGAGTCTTGGCGGATCAAGATGAGTCCGAGCAGGCAGGAGCTGCTGCTGCACGTGCCGAGCTCCGAGTGCTTCATCAGCGGGCGCGTGAGCTGAACGCCGATCTGAATCTAGCCAATTCCGAGCTCCTCAACAAGGCAGAGAAGAAGACACAGGTGGAAGCGGAGGTTAGTCAGACGACAAGGTTTTTGGTAGATGAGCTGGGCGTGGCACTCGAAACTGCCTTGAGTCGAGAGCCGGTCGAGAGCCGAGAGCCGGAAGACTGGGCCGTGCGCGAGCAGCGGCTTCGTGACCGGATTCAGCGGATGGGGCCGGTAAATCAAATCGCGGCTGGAGAATTCACCAAGTTGGAAGAGCGGCAGGAGTTCCTGACAAAACAGATGGATGACTTGGTCCGTAGCCAAAAGGCGCTACGTAAGGTGATCAAGGCTATCGATGAAAAGATAAGTGACCGGTTTGAAGAGACCTTCAAGGAGGTCAACGAGAATTTTAATCAAGTGTTTCAGGAGTTATTTCCGGGCGGTAGGGCCAGGCTGGTCCTGACGGATGATTCCGATGAAGAGGGAGAGTCAGGAGTCGACTTAGAAGCGCAGCCGGAAGGCAAGCGTCTGGCGTCTTTGAGCTTGCTGTCTGGGGGCGAGAGATCTTTAGTCGGGCTGGCACTCCTTTTCGCGCTCCACTATTCACGCCCAAGTCCTTTTTATATCCTGGATGAAGTCGAAGCGGCCTTGGACGTGGTTAACCTCGGTCGGTTTATCCGGTTGATAAAAAAGCTAGGCAGGAAGACGCAGTTCTTAGTCATCACCCATCAGCGGTTGACCATGGAGGTCGCCGATTCAGTCTACGGTGTATCGATGCAGGCTGATGGGGTATCAAAAGTCATATCACAGAAGTTGAATCCCGAGGAGAGTGCGGATGAAAGAACAGACGAAGGAGAATTGGTGGCGGCGGCTCTCAGGCGGTCTGAAGAAGTCACGGACGAACCTAAGCTACCAAGTTAAATCCATATTTACCGGCGCCAAGCTGACAGATGACGACTGGGAAAGCTTGGAAGAAGTCCTGATCGGCGCTGATGTCGGTATGGACACGACGATGGACATTGTCGGTCACGTGAAAGACAAGGTTAAGATTGATCAGGTTTTTGAACCAGAGGCGCTGATGACCATTCTACGCGATGAGATCACCGCCCAGCTAGGTGGGATCCCGGCGGGGGAAGATTTTTTTCAGCTTGAGCCACCCGTTGTTATTCTGGTCGTCGGAGTGAACGGCACCGGCAAGACCACGACGGTCGGCAAGATGGCTCAATTTTTCAAAGATAGGCCGGCACGGGTGCTACTGGTGGCGGCTGATACTTTTAGGGCCGCGGCTATCGAGCAACTGCAGCGCTGGGCGGAGCGGGTTGGGGTCGACATTGTTAAGCATCAACGTGGGGCAGATCCGGCGGCAGTTGTTTATGACGCGATTCAGTCGATGCGGGCAGACGGGCGGGATTTTGCCCTGGTTGACACCGCCGGTCGCTTACATACTTACGTCAATTTGATGGAGGAATTAAAGAAGATCAAACGGGTCGCTATTCGCGAGGCCGCTGATCAAGTACGCGTAATGACACTGCTGGTTCTTGATGCCACCACCGGCCAAAATGGAATCACACAAGCGAAGCTCTTTCATGAGGCCCTTGGGCTGGACGGGCTGGTTCTCACCAAACTTGACGGAACCGCCAAGGGGGGAGTTGTCCTAGCTATACAGCGCGAACTTGGCATACCAATCCTGTTGGTCGGTACTGGCGAGCAGACACAAGACCTGGGACCTTTTCAGCCACAGGATTTTGCTGCCGCTTTGCTTGAGTAGTATGCGAGCTGGGGGTTGAAGAGAGCGGCGATAACCGCTTTAATGTTGTGGCGACCACCGGGGTGGGTATTTCGGTGGGGCAGGGACTCGCCTAGCGGTCCTATATAGCTGGAAACCGGCTTGTGAGCCGGAAGTAGAACGGAGAAGCATGAAGCTAAGGGAAATATATGAGCTGGCGATCGAGACTGGTATCCAGGCTGATCTGCGTGGTCGTGAAGCGGTCGAGGCGATTCTTGCTCGCCGCCAAGAGGCCTTTGAAAAGCTGGGAGATGAAGATAAACCCCTCTTTGATACCGAAAAGCTCACTAATCCTTATGCCGATACGCGAATATTAAATGGCGATCCGGAGGCTGAGATAGGAGGCCTGCTGGCGGGGGTAGATATGGAGTCCCCTGAGGTGATGCTGGCGGATCGATTGCGAGAAAAAGGTGAACCAATCGACCTCATCATGGCTCACCACCCAGAGGGGGCGGCGCTGGCGGCGCTCCACGAGGTCATGGGGCTTCAGGCCGATCTTTGGCATGCCTATGGGGTGCCCATCAACGCCGGTGATGCCCTGATCGATGGCCGGGCTCGGGAAGTCCAGCGGGCACTGAGCCCTGCTAATCATAACCGAGCGGTAGACGCTGCTAGACTTTTGGATCTGCCGATGATCTGCGTCCATACTCCGTCAGATAACCTCGTCTCACAATTCTTGCAGCAGCTAATTGACGACGAAGCGCCGCGCTATCTGGATGATGTGGTCAAACTGCTGAAAACAATTCCTGAATACCAGGCCGGGGCGAAGATCAACGCCGGGCCTCGCATCGTAGCCGGTAGCGGTAGCAACCGGGCTGGAAAAACCGTAGTAGTGATGACTGGCGGGACGGGTGGTCCCCAGGAGGCTATTCCCAAATTAGCGGCGGCCGGCGTTGGCACACTTATTGAGATGCATATCGATGAAAAGTTGCGTAAGACGGCGGAAAAACACCATATCAATGTCATTATCGCCGGTCACATTGCCAGCGACAACATTGGCATTAATCTGTGGTTAGACCAGCTCGAGGCGCGGGGTCTTTCCGTTCAGACATGCTCGGGGATTGTTCGCATCAAGCGCTAGCGCTTATCCCTTGGCCTCAGTTTTCTGGCCAACGCGAATTATTACTTCTACGGTCGGTTTCACCAACGTGCCAGCCGGCGGCAGCTGGCCGACAACCTTGCCGACCTGGCCGTCGCCCGAGACGGGCACCCAGATGACAGTGAACTCTAGACCCGCATCTCTCATTAGATTTTCACCTTGCACCCGTAAGAGGCCAACCACTTTGGGGACTTTTATCTCGTCCGTCTCCGGCCGACCGGTGCTGACTTGCATCTCGACTTCGTCTCCAGTCTCCAGTTCAGTGCCGGCTAGCGGCAGTTGCGCGGCGATCAACCCGGCCGGGACAGCGAGGGTGTCAACTTCCGATATCTTTACCTGCAGGCCGGCTGTCTCTAGGAGCTCCTTAGCCTCCGTTGCCGGCAACCCGACGATATTGGGCATCTCAAGCACCTCAGGTCCGGTGTGTACCTCACAAACCTTAAGCGGACCACTACCCGCCGCAAACTGCATCAAGGTCGTTTCCGGACAGAACTCTGTGGCTCGATCGCCAGTTTCCGAATCGACCAGAATACTGACAATGCCTTTGGAGGGCCGAGGGAAGTTCTTGGCTGGAATGCCGGCCATCGCCGGGATCATGAATTTTCGCCATATCTGAGCCGGAAAAGTCCCCCCTTGTACTGTTATGCCATGAACGTTGCGCATTGGCCGCCGACTGTCCTCATAGCCAACCCAAACTGCGGCTACCAGGTCTGGTGTGTAGCCGACAAACCAAGCATCGCCATACTCTTCTGTAGTGCCCGTCTTGCCGGCCGCCGGTCGGCCGATACTGGCCGCTCGGCCGGTTCCCGAGCGGATAACCCCCCTCAGCGCATCAGTGACCAGGTAGGCCGTGACTGGATCCATTGCCGGTAGCATGCGGATCCCGTTTGTTTTCAGGACTTCTCCATTCGAATCAGTGACCTTGGTGATAGCAATCGGCTTGGCATGCTGGCCGTTGTTGGCAAAAGTGCTGTAAGCAGTGGCCATTTCCAGTGGACTGACTCCGCCGCCAAGGCCACCAAGGGCGATGGCCGGCACCGGCTCGACCCTGGACTTGATCCCCATCCGCTTGACCTGTTCAACAACGGCCGTCGGGCCGACATCCATGATCAGGCGGGCGAAGACGGAGTTGACGGAATAGATAGTGGCATCGCGCAAAGCCATCGTCCCGCCGCTCCGACCGGAGTTGTTGACTTCCCAGTTCTGGTTGGGCAGCTTAATGAGGGCGGGGCCGGCATTATAGACTTTACTAATGCTGATCCCGTTTTCGAGCGCCGTCGCCAGGACGAATGGCTTAAAAGCCGAGCCAGGCTGTCGTTTGGCCTGGACGGCCAGGTTGAACTTCTTGGTCTCCCAGTCCTTGCCGCCGACCATCGCCCGAATGTA
>CAXMSJ010000007.1:0-4267 GCA_964196305.1 uncultured Acidimicrobiia bacterium | reverse complement strand
ACTAAGGCAACTGATGGCGGTGGCGTTCTTGTTGACGCTGTCCGGCTGCGCAGAAGTGCCTATTATCGGGCAGAGCGATTTTGGTGATGGCCGAGCGGAGCTTTACGGGTCAAAACGGGTGACCCAGGTTTTCTTTTCGTCGGATCGCAATCTTAATCGGGTTAATGTCTGGCTCAATCCATCGCGGGCGCTAATAGGCAAAAAGTCGGTGAAGGAGAGGCGTCAAGCGCTGAGCAGTTTGACCGGCAAGAATATTGTCATGCGGCTTTATCTGCTCGGGCCTGTGAAGCGGTTTGACGGGTCCTTGAGCGGCAAAAAGCCGGTAGTGACCCTGAAGTTGCCGGCCAGAAAGATCCGGTCTGCCGGCATGTACAGGTTTGCTTTCGACGCGCTGGCAGATTCCAAGGAACAGCAGTACTTATTGGAATTGACCGCTCCAGATCTAACGCGAGAGCTGGCGGTTTCGACGAGTGTGACTGACATTGACCGATACTCTGGCGGCTACGTTCTTATCAACGGCGAACCGAGAACCGAGAGCGATTTACGTTTTCTGCCGTTCATCCGCATGAGTCCTAGGATGGTCTTGAATTCCGCCGTTTTTCGCTTGCGGGCCGATGCTGCTTTTATGGTCATTTGGGCCATCATGCTCGTTACGACGGCCGGGGCGACAGTCTGGCTATGGCGACGGGCGGCGGCAAAAAGATCGCAGAGCCCAGACTGATGGAGCGTTCGTTGTCAGAAGCAAGAAGAACGTTACAATGTTTTCGGAGCTGAACCGGCGAGGAATTAGATGAAGCTGACCATTGTTATACCAGTCTTCAATGAGAAGACGACAATAAAAGAGATCATCCGTCAGGTGCGTACTGTTGACCTCGGGGAGATCGACAAAGAGATCATCGTGGTTGATGATGGCTCTAGCGACGGCACCGCCGATATCTTGCAGCTAGAAGCTGACTCTTCCCTAAGGGTTATTGTCCATCAGGCCAACCAGGGCAAAGGTGCAGCCGTACGGACTGGCTTGGCCGAGGCCAGGGGCGATCTGATCGTGATTCAGGACGCCGACCTGGAGTATGACCCCGAGGACTATCGTAAGCTGCTCGACCCCGTCTTAAAAGGCAAGGCCAAGGTGGTGTACGGGTCTCGTTTCACTGGAGAGAGACGTAACATGTTCTTTTGGCACTATGTTGGTAATCGGTTTCTGTCGCTAGTGACCAACATTCTGTATAACACTACGTTGTCAGATATGGAGACCTGCTATAAGCTTTTCACCAAAGAATCTTTGGAAGGAATCACGATCAAGTCCAACAAGTTTGATTTCGAGCCGGAGATCACCGCTAAGATCCTGCGTCAGGGTATCCGTATCTATGAGGTGCCCATCTCCTATATGGGGCGGGAGATGCACGAGGGCAAGAAGATCACTTGGCGCGACGGGATACCAGCTCTGTGGGCCTTGATCAAATTCCGGTTTGTTAGCTAGGAGCTGAAATGACGAAGTCTATCATCTTGATCTTTTCGAGTATCTCCCTGGCAGTCGTTGGCCAACTCCTACTCAAGTCAGGCATGGATATGATCGGGCCGATCACCGGTGAAGAAGTACGCAATGGCCTGGATACGGTCGTCAAAGTGTTGACCAATTCTCGGGTGGTGATCGGACTCTGCTTCTATTTTGTTTCTGCCGCCGTTTGGCTGATAGTTTTGTCCCGGGTCGACCTAAGCTTCGCCTACCCGCTTCTTGGCTCAAGCTATGTGGTCATCTTGTTCGCTTCTCGGATCCTATTCAATGAGCCGGTTACTGCAATCAGGCTGGGCGGGGCGGTTCTCATATCTTTTGGGGTCATTCTGATCACCCGGACGTAGATGCTTCCGGTCTCGGTTCTCGTTCTTAACTATAATGGCCGCTCTTTCATTGAAGCTTGCCTGGAGTCAGTCTTTGCTCAGCAACATCCTCTCCATGAAGTGTTGGTTATAGATAATGGATCCGTTGATGGGTCGGTCTCTTTGGTCAGAGAGAGGTTTCCGCAAGCAAAAGTAGTTGAGGCGGGCAGTAATCTTGGTTTCGCCGGCGGTATGAACCTGGGGATACGCGAGTCAAGTGGAGAGCTGCTCTTTTTGCTCAACCCCGACGTGGTGTTAGAGCCGGAATACCTAGGCGTTCTCGCGCAGGCTCTTGAGGCGCGTCCGACCTATGGTTCGGCCACAGGCAAAATATACAGATTCCCGGTCGGGGAGCGGAAGATCATAGATACAACGGGCCATTTGATCTTTACGAATCGTTTGTTCACCGATAGGGGAGAAGGCGAGATTGACACTGGGCAGTTCAATGAGGGTGGCGATGTTTTTGGAGCTTGCGCCGGAGTCGGCCTATACAAGCGGGAGATGCTGGAAGATATCAAGGAGGGGACTGAATATTTCGATGAGTCTTTTTTCTTGTTTCTTGAGGACACGGATCTGAACTGGCGGGCTCAGCTGCGCGGTTGGCAAACTTGGTATTCGCCGCAGGCCGTGGCTTATCATCACCGGGGCGGGACAGCTAAGCGTCGGACTAAGGTAGTGGAAATCAATAACTATAAAAATCGCTATATGATGCTGCTAAAGAACGATCCGTGGATTGATATCGTCAAGCATATTCATCATTTTGTGGTGACGGATACACTCAAGACGGCGGCACTCCTTTGGCGCTGTCCGCCTGCGCTCCTTGGCTGGTTCACTGTTTGGCGCGAGACGCCCGCATTACTGAGAAAAAGACGTATAATCCAGAAGAACCGTAAGGTGTCGCGAGCCGAGTTCGACAAATGGTTCATTTCTTTCGACTACGGTCGCTGGATACGCCGACAGATCAGAGGGGCGAGATGAACGATCTGGACGTCACGATCGCGATCATCAACTTCAACACTAAAGACCTCTTAAAGACGTGTATCGACACGATTCAGAAAACACCGCCGCTAGTTGCCTACGATGTCTTAGTGATCGACAATGCTTCAACCGATGGCAGTGTCGACATGATCAAGGAGGATTTGCCCGACGTGCATTTGCTGGAAAACGCCGGCAATCTCGGCTATGCTGCTGCTGCTAATCAGGCTCTTAGGACGAGCAAAGCCAGGTATGTTCTGGTCCTCAATACCGACATAGAAATGGATCGGGACGCTGTCGATATTTTGGTGGAGCACGCCGACCACCATGATGATCTGGGGGTCGCGGGGCCGCTTTTGCTCAATACGGACGGCAGCGTGCAGATGTCAGGCCGGCGGTTCCCTTCGTTTGTCGATGCCACGATGCATGCATTTTTAGGACAGCTGTGGCCGAACAACAGGTTCTCCAGTCGTTATCGCATGATTGGCTGGGATCGCAAGGAAGATACGACCGTTGACTGGGTTTCCGGGGCAGCGATGTTGGTGCGCCGGAGTGCGGCAGAGAAGGTCGGGCTCTTCGATGACGGATATTTCATGTACGTTGAGGACATGGATCTTTGCTACCGACTTTGGAAGAAAGGCTGGAAGGTCTATTTTTGCCCGGACGCCAGAATGGTTCACCATATTGCGCAGACCAGTAATCAGATGAGCGTCCAGATGATAATCGAGTTTCAAAAGAGTCTTTACCGTTTTTACGACAAGACATATAGTGACACCTATAAACGCATGCTTAAGCCTCTGGTGGCCGGCGGCTTGGTTATTCGCGGTATCGGCTTGATCGCTAGAGATTGGGTGTTACGTCGTCGGACTCACACACGGAAGGGTTAAATGAAAG
The DNA here is from genome assembly GCA_964196305.1 of uncultured Acidimicrobiia bacterium. Classification (GTDB taxonomy): domain Bacteria; phylum Actinomycetota; class Aquicultoria; order CAJVYJ01; family JAUVQD01; genus DAOUYN01. The sequence continues at coordinate 523 of CAXMSJ010000007.1, read as the reverse complement.
CGGTAATCTTGGTAGGCGGTCTTGGCACGAGGCTGCGCCCTCTGACAGAGACCATTCCCAAGCCGATGCTGCCGTTATGTAATCGACCGTTTATTGCCAGCGTCATAGCGCACTTACGGCGGTATGGAGTGACCGAAATTATCCTTAGCACCGGCTACTTACCGGAGGTCTTTACCGATTTCTTGTCTGAGACCCGCGGCATGGGCATTTCAGTCGAAGTAGTGACAGAAGCTGAGCCGCTGGGAACCTGTGGGGCAGTTAAGAATGTTGCTGACCGGCTAAACGAGACCTTTCTAGTGCTTAACGGCGATATCCTGACTGACATAAACTTGACTAACTTGATCGACTACCATCGGCAAAAAGGGGCCGTCGCCACCATCGCTTTGACGGCGGTAGATGACCCTACTAGTTACGGGCTGGTGCCACTAAAGAGCGATGGACAGGTGTCTAGTTTTGTGGAGAAACCAAGCTGGGATGAGGCCACGACAGATCTTATCAACGCCGGGACTTATGTTTTAGAGCC
>CAXMSJ010000006.1:0-3654 GCA_964196305.1 uncultured Acidimicrobiia bacterium | reverse complement strand
CGTTTCCACGAAAACCCAGAAGAGCTGGCGGACGCCTTCGCCCGGGCATGGTTCAAGCTGACCCATCGCGACATGGGGCCCCGTTCACGCTATCTCGGTGCGGAGGCCCCTGCAGAGGAATTGATATGGCAAGACCCAGTGCCAGCGGTTGATCATGAGCTAATCGACGCACAAGACATCAGGGCTCTCAAGGGTAAGATACTTGCTTCGGGACTGTCTGTCTCCCAACTGGTCTCAACAGCCTGGGCGTCGGCATCCACGTTCCGCGGCTCCGACAAGCGCGGTGGTGCGAACGGAGCACGCGTTCGTCTTGCGCCGCAGAAAGATTGGGAAGTTAACCAGCCAGCCCAGTTGAAGACTGTGCTGCAGACCCTCGAGGAACTCCAAAAGGATTTCAACAGCACTCAGGCTGGACGAAAGCTGGTTTCGCTCGCCGATTTGATTGTTCTAGGCGGATGCGCCGGTGTCGAGCAAGCTGCGAAGAATGCCGGCCACGAAGTGACTGTTTCCTTCACGCCAGGGCGCACAGATGCTTCGCAGGAGAAAACCGACGCGGAATCATTCGCTGTGCTAGAACCGGCTGCAGACGGGTTCCGTAACTATCTAAGAACCAAATACACCGTATCGGCAGAGGAGCTGCTGGTTGATCGGTCGCAACTGCTGACGCTGACCGCGCCTGAGATGACGGTTCTCGTTGGCGGAATGCGCGTCTTGAATACTAACTTCGGAGGGTCACAGCACGGAGTCTTCACTAAGCGGCCAGAGACGCTCGCCAATGACTTTTTTATAAATTTGCTCGATATGAGCACGAAGTGGAAGGCAACCTCAGAAGACGAAGGCGTGTTCGAGGGGCGTGATCGGGCAACGGAAGAACTCAAGTGGACGGGTACCCGTATCGACCTGATCTTCGGTTCGAACTCCCAACTGCGGGCCCTGTCGGAAATCTATGGCAGTGAGGACTCTCAGGAAAAGTTCCTACACGACTTTGTCGCAGCCTGGGAGAAAGTAATGAACCTTGACCGCTTCGACCTCACCTGATCAAGTCCAGGCAACGGGCTTCTCATGTCTTTGGGCAATAAGACTGGAAAACACTTACCGCTTAACCACAACACCATCGACTTCGAACTTGGCTCTACCGGGAGTCCCGAGGTTAACCACCTTGAGCCAGTGAGTGCCTTTCGTGGTGAAGCCTTTGTAGTAGATGAGCTGCCTGGCTTTTTCGGTAGAGCTGTACGCATCTACCGTGGTGACGTGCGTGCCGTCGACATAGATCTTGGCCCGGCCCATATTTGGACCTTTAGTGACGATCAGGCCGATGCCGGTATTATTGTAGAGCTTGTACCTTAGGGTATGGCCCCGCAGGTAAGAGTAGCGCACGGAGCTCAGGTAGTTCTGGGAGGCGCCTAGCTTCTCGTAGCCTAAGAAGCCGATCTTGTCGTAGTAAATGCCTTCATTAAAGGGCACTGTAGTCTGGTGGGTTTTCGACCACTTCCAGTTGCGGGCTTTGTCGACGGCCAGGGTGCGAAAATAATAGGTCACTCCGGCCTTACCGGTGAAATTGTCTTCTCCTGAGCCTGAGGCTATCTTCCACAAGTGCCAGGTGGGAGAACCTGAAGGACGGTAGTAGACCCTGGCATACGCAAGCCCCGATGAGGGCTCGGGATCCTCGACCGTCCATTTGACCCTAAAGGTAGTCGTTTTCGATATCTTAGTAGAGACAAACGGAGTCACCATTCTGACTACCGGTCTTTGGGCATCCAGAGTGACAGAGAAACCGATGGTCGACCCGTTCTGCGTGTTGGCTTGCGCAGAGACCTTGGAAATACTCTGCTTTGTTGTCATCCCAGCATCTTGAGCTTGAGCGCACCCAGTGAGAACCCCTAGGGCTAATACCATGGCAGCCATCGCTAGGTTTTTCATATACCAGTCTCTTCCTGCTTGAACGTTGCTCGTGACTAACCTTTCCGCTCCACTTTGAAGCTGAACTTTACGTACCGTCGAATGATCAAGATAGCAATCGCCAGGAAAATCACACCAACGAAAGCGTACGAATATGGAGCGTTGTTGCCAAACCAGGTCGTCAGCCGGTTGGCTACGGCCCAAAAGAAACTTGATGACTCGACCGTGAAATTCAATTTAGCGGCCGCCGCTATGCCGATACTAAGACCCTCGGCTCCGGCGATCGGGTGGCCCTCGACCAGGGCAAAATAGTCCCCGGCTTTGGCGTTGACCGGAATCACTAGGCTGATATCGACTGCCCGTTGCCGACCGGGCTTCAGCTCGAATTTTTCTGACGAAAACCTGAACCACTCCTGGGGCGGCTTCATCTCTTTTTGGTTGTCCCGGTAGGAAACACCTACTCCATAGTCGCCGGCCTCATTGCCGGTATTGATAACCGACATCGTAGCAATCTCATAAATACCACCCGAAAGCAGCGGCTCGTTCACTTCAATGTGGCCGACATTAACCCCCACGCCCAAGCGAGCCGAGGCCGGTGGAGCGGCAAGCAGCACCAGAAAGAGAGTGACGCCGACAAATCTCATTATTGTTCTGCGCTGCAAAGCTATCGCTCTCCTCATGTTTTACGGCGCCGTCGCGGTTACTGTGACCTGTGTGGTGTGGTCTTGACCGGATGAACTGGCGCTTGGCATGGTGAACCGAAAATAGATCGCCTGCTGGGCAGAGCTTGCCAGCTCATCAGCCAGGGGATAGTTGGTGTTTTCGGCCAAAAAGGTCGTCCACTCCAGGTTATCGGGAGAAAACTCCCACTTAACAATGTCGCTGCCACTTGTGGAACCCAAAGCCCAATCATTACCGCCGTCGCTGAAAAGCGAAGTCCTGATGTCGAGATGGGCCGGGTCAGCATCTATGCGGACGACTTCCCTCTCAGCCTCACCTGTTGTCGTGGTTTCGCCCACGCCCATGGTGCCAAAGGGGATAGCTCCGTCGGTATCCAGGCTGATGCTGATGACGTGAGTGCCGGCAGAGATGTCGACAGAATAATCACCGGCGCCGTCGAATCGATAGACCCGTAATCGGTACGTCCCGGTTTGCGCCGGTTGGTGCGTAATGGTTTCTTGCCGCTCGGTGCCGGTAGCGCTGCCAACCTGGTTGTTTCCAGGATCAAACAAGGTCATATCAAAGTCGGGGTCGGCAGCTGAAATCCAATTCTGCATGATCATAGTGATGCCGATCGGATAGCTGTTATCGGTGACATCGATGTCCCACCACTCTTCGGTAACAGTGGCAGAAAGGGTCCCGGCGCGGTAAATGTGTTTCGGGGTGGAAACCGTCCTCCCAAAAGCTGCTGCGGCCGCTCTGATAGCATGATAGCCATCCAGGCGACCGGCGCCATAGTCGATATCAGTCCCTGACGATCCCCAATCACGCGCTGTACTCATCATTGTGTCTTTGATGTCGGCGGCAGAAAGAGCTGGATTGGCCTGGCGCATCAGGGCCGCCACACCAGCCACGAAAGGTGAGGACATGCTGGTACCGTTTTTTTCCGTATATTGGTTTCCGGGGCCTTTGGCCTTAGCTGCCATGATCTGGTAGCCAGGAGCTGAGATATCGGGCTTGATCCGATTATCCGCAGTCGGTCCCCGGCTGGAAAAACTGGCTTGAAAGAAACCGCCGTGGCCCAGATCGGCCATG
>CAXMSJ010000005.1:0-5514 GCA_964196305.1 uncultured Acidimicrobiia bacterium | reverse complement strand
CATCAGCTGGCTGCTCGGGACAATATCCCGCTTATTAGTTACTTATGGCAGCGGGGCAAGTGCCGCTACTGCCAAGGAGCGATTTCGGTCCAATACCCGCTGGTTGAGGGGGCGACAGCTCTGATTGCGCTGGTCGCATATCTTGTCTACGGGTTGACAGCAGAATTTGCTCTGGCGACTTTTTTCCTGCTGGTGTTGTTGATACTTAGTGTCATCGATATCCACCACAAGCTTATACCTAACGTGATCGTGGTTCCGGCTATCGGCGTGGCCGCCTTTTTGTTGTTGGGCTTGCCGCTGACTGGTCTCGCTGAGCCCGTGCTGCTGGGGAACTCCCCTGGGTGGCTCCACCCGATCATCGGTTTCTTTTTGGGCGGGGGGCTGTTGTTGTTGCTGGCTGTTCTTTGGCCCAATGGTATGGGCGGGGGCGATATCAAGCTGGCCGCGCTGATGGGGCTGTTTCTCGGGCCTTATGTGATCATTGCTTTATTCATGGGCTTCTTTTTTGGTTCCGTCGGCGGCTTGATAGCCATGGGATTGCTGGGGAAGAGTCGGAAAGACCAGATACCGTTCGGTCCGTATCTGGCTCTCGGGGCCGTGCTAACCCTCTTTTTTGGCGCCCCTGTAGCCCAGTGGTACCTGGGGATCTCGGGACTTGGCTAGGGGTTGTTTCGGCAGAATGAGGGGGCTAAAGTATTATCGAACCGGGTCGATATAGTTTTTTAGTGGATTATGCTATACTATTGGCCGTCAGGTCGCTGGGTGGCTCCGGCGCCGGTACTTTGTAGAAGTCATAGTAGCAGTGGTTGTATTAGTAAACGTAGTAAAGCTGGAGGCACAAGTTGGCTGCTTTCTCATTAGGTAAAAGTGCGGCGCCTATCGGTCTTGATATCGGCTCCAACCTCTTTCGCGCTGTCCAATTAACTCCCGGTTCGGGAAAACCCGTTTTACAAAACTATGGTTCGATCAAGGTACCCGTCGGCGCAGTCGTCGAGGGTGAAGTAGTTGACGTGGAAGCGGTGGCTTATGCGTTGACCCACCTCTGGAAGTCAGCCGGGTTTGGCTCTACTAAAGAGGTCTCCATTGGCGTTGCCAGCCAGCGCGTAGTCGTTCGGCTCGTCACTCTGCCGTATATGGACCAAGCCGAGCTCTCGGGGGCCATTCAATTTCAAGCACAGGATTTCATTCCCATTCCGGTTGAAGATGCGATCATCGATGCCCAAATTGTCCGCGAGGTCGTGGGGGTCAATGAAGAGCGGATGATGGAAGTTCTGTTAGTCGCGGCCCAACGTGACATGATCAGCAATACTGTGGCCGCTGTTGAGCAGGCCGGTCTTAGGCCGCAAGTGATCGATCTGTCGGCTTTTGCGGTTGTCAGGTCACTCTTACCCGAAGAAGGATTCTCGCTCCCAGAGGCGGAAGAGGGGGCCGAGGGCGGCGCAGCTGTCGGAATCATTAACATTAGCGCCGGCTTGACTAATATAGTGGTAGTCGAAGAAGGAACACCGCGGTTTGCCCGCGTCACTCCATTGGCCGGCAATGATCTAACGCAATCACTGGCGGATTCGCTGGGCCTCACGTTTGAAGAGGCAGACGAACTAAAGATAAAAGTAGGGTTGGCTCCGCTCGATGGAGAGCCCGACGGAGCCCCAGATTTGCCGGATAACCTGGCTCCTCATGTTGAAGCAGCCCGGGGCATCTTGGAGAACCAGATAAATCACTTTGTCGCTGAGATCCGCCGCTCGCTAGACTACTATCTAACTCAAGCGACAGATGTGCGTGTTATCAATCGCCTGATATTGAGCGGGGCCGGGTCGCAGCTGAAGAACTTTCCGGCCTATTTGGAGCGTGGATTACAAGCCAAGGTCGAAATGGGCCGACCGCTCTCGTCTGTCGAGGTCGGCTCGCGCTTTACCGATACAATTGCTGCCGATGAGATGTCTCTGGCGATCGGCCTTGGTCTGGCGCTAAGGGGTTTCGAGTCATGAACCGCATACGCATAAACCTCTTACCGCAGGAAATACTAGAAAAGCGCAAAGCCGAAAAGATACTTTCTTTTCTGATTATCGGCATTGTCGGGATTTTTACAGTGGCCATCGTGGCCTTTTTGGTGGTTTTTGGGATGGTCGATGGCGAGGCTAACAAGCTGGAAGATCTAAAGACGGACAATTTCCGTTACGAACAGGAGATTGCCAAGATCGCCGATTTTGAAGGCAGCAAGATCTTCGTCGAAGAGCGATTGCAGGTGGTGAATGCGGCCATAGCTGGAAAATATAGCTGGTCGAAGTGGCTCAATAACCTCAGTCTACTTATCCCAAATGAGGTTTGGCTGGACTCTCTTGATATTGGCGCTGAGGGCGACGTGGCTTTTGCTGGGACAGCGTTGGCCGATACAGACAGCCGCCAGCTGGGTCAGAAATCTGTGGCCAAGTGGCTGGTCAGGCTCTCGCAGCTGGATGACCTAAGTGATGTCTGGCTGGATACTTCGAAAAAATCCTTCGGTGCTGAGCGCGAGCCGCTGCCGGAGAATCCGTTGACCAGTGAAGATCTACAATTACGTGATCAAATGGAGTTTAAGGTTAATGCCAAGCTGACACCGCAGACTGAAGATGATTCCGATGTCTCTGCCCCGCCAAACCAGGGAGGCCAGCCTTAGATGCCGTTTAAACTTTCACCCAGAGATACACTGATCGCCGTGGGAGTTGGAGCGGCCCTGGTGCTTGTCCTGTTCCTGGTCCTCGGATTTCGACCTCAGTTGACTCAGCTCACCTCGCTTAAAGCCGAGCAGAAGGTGGAGGCGGACAAGCTGGAGACGAACAAGCTGAAGCTCAAGCGTCTCGATGCTATCCGCCGCGAGGCCGCAGATATCGAGGTCAGGCGGATCAACTTGAGCAGGCGGATGCCGAGCAACCCGGAGTTGCCCTCTTTTATTATCGAGCTGCAGCGCTTGGCCAACGATGCCGACATGGATCTGATCGAGCTAAAATTTAATGAACCGGATCAAGGCGGGAACTTTTCCACCATTGGATTTGATTTCAAGGCCAATGCCAGCTTCTATACCTTAGTTGATTTTCTCTATCGGCTGGAGGGCTTGCAGCGCGAGGTCGTGGTGGATGAATTCAAAATCAGCGGTGGGGGTTACCCGTTACTCTCGATAGACGTCAAAGCGCGCACGTTTAGCGTGATTGAAAAACCGGTGGTAGAGAGCGCTCCTGTGGACGCTGCTCAACCGGCTGCTGCTGGAGCGGCGCCAAACGCAACGCCGGCTGCTCCGGCTCCATAGAGGTAGGAAGATGGCATCATTAAGCGAACAACTGAAAGATTTTAGGGAAACGCCCACGGGCCGGGTGGCGATCGTAGCTGTTCCGGTAGTTATCTTGGCGTTGATAATCGCTTTTATTGCCATGTCTGTTTTGAGCGGTGGCTCGACCGATGTTGAGACGACTGCCGTGGAGACGACCGCCTCACCCGCGAATGAGCCGGAGAGTTCCTCGGAGGCGGCGGTCGATGTGAGCGCAGCAGCAGACTCTGGTGACGAAACGACTGAAATGACAACGATACCGGAGACGACCGATACAACGGGATACATCAATGAAAGCCTTGATATCTATGAGACACGCGATCCGTTCCGTCCGGTCGACGCGTCGGAGACTCTGACCGGACTGCCGATCACCCCGTTTAGCGGGGATCCGATCGGGGGCGGCGATCAAGGCGGGACGACCGTGACCGAAGTGTTGACCCTGGAGTCGATCGAAGAAGACGCTGACGGGACTCTTTACGCCAATGTTACTTATGGCTCCAGCCCGTATCTGGTGACTGTCGGTGATCGGGTGGGATCATCACCATACCAGGTCAGTGCAGTCACAGCTGATAGCGCGACCTTTCTTTACGGGGATGACCAGGTCGTCCTGACAGTCGGCGGATCCGTCGATAAATAACCTCATTTCTGGTATCTTAACTGTATGTTAAAGTTCCTGACGGCCGGTGAGTCGCACGGTCGCGGACTGGTGGCCATGATCGAAGGCATACCAGCTGGCCTCGATCTTCCCGCTGATTTTATTGATAAAGACCTTGCCCGCAGACAGCTTGGCTTTGGTCGCGGCGGTCGGATGCGCATTGAGCGTGACCGGGCGCAGATCATGTCCGGGGTCCGCCATGGCGTGACGCTCGGCTCACCCATTTCAATTCTCATAAACAATCGGGATTGGGAGAACTGGTCCGAGGAGATGGCTGTAGCGCCGGTATCGACCGATTTTGAGCGGGCCACTAGGCCTCGCCCGGGCCATGCTGATTTGACCGGGATATTAAAGACCGATCAGGGAGATATCAGAAATATCCTTGAGCGGGCCAGCGCCCGCGAAACGGCGGCGAGAGTGGCCTTGGGGGCGGTGGCCAAGCGGCTGCTCGAGGAGATAGGCGTCGTGGTTATCAGCCATGTCGTCCGGATAGGACAGGCGGCCTCATCGACCGGGAAGCTTCCTGATCCCGCCGATTTACCTGCTATCGACGAGTCGCCGGTCCGGTGTGCCGATGAGCAGGCGACGACGGCCATGGTTGAAGAGATCAAAAGTGCTGCCGCTGCCAAGGATACCGTCGGCGGCGTTTTCGAGGTGGTCGCCTTCGGTTCTCCCCCGGGCTTAGGCAGCTATACTCAGTGGGATAAGCGTCTTAATGCCAACATCTGCCGGGCGATGAGCGGGATACCGGCTATCAAAGGAGTGGAGATCGGCGCTGGATTCTCTTTGGGAGAGACTCGCGGGTCACAGGCGCACGATGAGATCGCGCATTCCGATAGTGCCGGCTATCGCCGAGTGACAAATCGGGCTGGTGGCATCGAAGGTGGTATGTCCAACGGTGAGCCAATTATTGTTCGGGCGGTCATGAAGCCTATTCCCACTTTGGGTTCCGGACTGCGGACCGTGGATATTGAGACCAAAGAGTCGGCTACCGCGATGTCGGAGCGGTCTGATATTTGTGCGGTGCCGGCGGCGGCGGTGATCGGCGAGGCGGTAGTGGCCTTAGAGCTAGCGCAAGCCTCTTTGGAGAAATTTGGGGGCGATAGCCTCAAGGAGTTTCTCCGCAACCATCAGGGGTATCTTGACCAAATAGCCGCCCGATGAGCTCAGCAAAATCGAGTGTGGCTCTGATCGGTTTTATGGGCAGCGGCAAGTCCACGGTCGGGCCGCTGGTGGCAGAGTTGTTCGAGTGGCGTTTCTTAGATCTCGACACCCTGACTGCTGAGGCAGCCGGGATGTCGGTCAATGAAGTTTTTGCGGCCGAGGGAGAAGAGGGTTGGCGGCGCAGGGAGAGCAGCGCTTTAGTAAAGACGCTGACAGACGACCACCTGGTGCTGGGTTGTGGAGGAGGAGTCGTTCTTAGTGAGCATAATCGCCGAGAGTTGCGGGAGAGATTCGTTACTGTTTATTTATTTGCCGACAAGGAGTTAATAATGGAGAGAATTAAGAGTTCAGAGGAGCGCCCGCTATTGCAGGCTCCTGATCCTGCTCGCAAGCT
>CAXMSJ010000004.1:0-3221 GCA_964196305.1 uncultured Acidimicrobiia bacterium | reverse complement strand
AGATGGGAAGCATAGAAGTAATCGTTTTTTGGGCGGCAGTCTTTGTCTACCTTGCTAGCTTCATCAGCTACCTTATCGAGGTGATCTTCAGGAAGGATGGCGCCGGTACAGTTGCCTGGTATGCACTCCTGGTGGCCTTTGCTTCTCACACGATCGCGATTGCCTTGCGTTGGGTAGAAACTGGGCACCCCCCCGTAGTCCTGCGCTTTGAGAATGCCTTGGCCGGCGCCTGGTTTATGGTGCTACTCCTGCTCGTGGTCGACAGATGGTTCAAAAAGATAAAGGCGCTGGGCGTCTTCATCACCCCGGCGGCGCTGATGATGCTGGGGTACGGAGTACTGGTCGGGGCGGAACTACAGCCGGCCGCCCCCAACTTCCAGAGCGGTTGGCTCTGGGTGCATGTCACTTTCGCGTGGCTCGCCTACGGGTCGTTTGCGGCGGCCGGTGGCCTAGGGATAGCCTTCCTGCTAAAAGATGGCCGAGACGAAGACCAGTCGGAGGGCCGGTTTCTTAGTCGCTTTCCCGACCTGCCCTACCTGGAAGATATTATGCTCAAGCTGGTACTATTTGGGTTCATCGGTCAATCATTCATGCTTCTATCTGGAGCAGTCTGGGCAGAGGGCCTATGGGGAAGCTACTGGAACTGGGACGCCTTGGAAACATGGGCTCTGGTCACCTGGTTGACCTACGGGGTCATCATCCATTTTAGGCTGACTCTGGGGTGGAAGGGACGGCGCATCGCCTGGATGACGACCGGTGCCATTCTCACCGAGATCATCACTTTTTGGGGTATCGGCTTTATTTCTAACCTGCACACCCCGCTTATCTAAAGGGCGCCAGAGCTAAGACCGGCCTTAGCTGGAGCCGACCATGTCCCGGAGCTGCCGGTGGATTTTCTCCGGCATCTTCATCTGATCCGCCAGATATGAATGGGTAGACAAGAGCTGACCGACAGAGATCATATAGTCGCGCTTAAACTTCGACATCTGCGGCAATTGCGTCATCTTCTTCATGTAAAAGTTGCGAAAGGCCTTGAAGAGTTCCTTCGAAACTTGTTCGCGAGTCATATTTATAGGCTTGACCACCGGCTCGACGAGATTGTACTTAGACAGATCCCATTCCTCGATATACGGTTTGAGGTCTTCATATATCTCAGCATAGGGCCAAGGAGCGATGGCTAGAAAAAAAGCCAAGTCGGGATTATAGTGCTGAGCCAACTTAGCGGTATGTCGCATAGATTCCTGTGTATCTTCAGGCATACCGAGAACAAAAGACGTTTCCGAGATAATGCCGGCTTCGTTGATCAGCTCGATAGCCCGTCGCGACTGTTCGACCTCTATCTGTTTATTAAACTTCTTAAGGGTCTCAGCCGACCCGGACTCAACCCCAACGTAAATGTGGACGATGCCGGCCTCCCGATATAGGTCCAAAATGGGCTCGTCGCGAAGCACATCGACGACGCGGGTCTCCAGAAGTATTTCCATCCCCAGGTCGGCCTCGATCAGTAAATCGACAACGCGCCGCCAACGCTCGGCATCGGTAGCCGGAGACTCATCGGCGATCATGGCCACATTGACGCCGTAATCAGCCTTCAGCGCCGCCAGCTCGGCGACAAAGTTTTCCGGGCTCCGGGATCTCCACGACTGTTCCCAAAATAGTTGTTGCGAACAGAAAGTACAGCCGGAGACACAGCCGCGCGCAAAACCGACCACTGCCAGCGTAGAATCAGGGGTCGGCCTGTAGGTATAGTCCGACCATTCCACGAGATTCCAAGCGCGGGGCAAGCGGTCCAGGTTTTCGATAAATGGCCTGGAGGGAGTGGCTGTAACACCATCGCCGTCGCGAAAAGCAATGCCTCTGACTTTGGCCGGATCGCCACCTGATTCCCAGCATTCCAGCAGCTCAGGAAAGGTCACCTCGCCCTCACCGCGCACCACGTAATCCACTTCTGGGTGGGTCTTGAGAATCTCGTCAAAACAGAAGTTGGGATGGACACCGCCAATAACCGTCAAAATGTTTGCATCGATAGATTTGGCTGTCTCCAACACTTTGAGGCAATCATTAACAACAGCGGTAAAGCCTCCGGTGGCCACCACATCTGGGCGGCGGTCCTCAATGCGACTGGCGATCTGTTCATGGGTGTGGAATTTGGTCATCGCGTCGTAGAGCTCGACTTCATGTCCAGCCGCTTGCAATGAACCGGCGATATAGACCAGATTGAGCGGCAGCCACGTTCCGGCGGCCTCGACAACCCCGCAGTGATAAGGCGGTGTGATTAGAAGTACTTTTGCCATGCTATTGGCCTTCGGGGGCGGGTTCAGGCAGAGCGGCCCGTAATTCCTTGACTCTGTTTGAGAGTTTTCGCCACTTGTAGCCCCCGATGCCAACGACCGTGAAAATAAGGATGTGCTTGATGACAAGCGCAATAACGACAGTCGCACCCTTAATTTCAGCCTGCAGCATCTCGAAACTCATGAAGTTCAGAAAACGGATGACCCCGCCGAGGACAATCCACGCCATGGAGACCCGGGCTAAGATGGTAAGTTTGGGATAAAGGCCTACGAAGTAACGGATCACTTCGGCCTCACCTGTTTGCTCGGCCGAGCGCGCCAAAAAGAGAATGACCAACGCGCTGGTTATCAAAAGCGCGGTGGCGACATCGTGGAAGTAGTTGTTCATCATTAAAAATATAGCCATCGCATGTTCATAATATCACAAGCCGGCCATCACTCCACGGCGAATACGAAGACCCAGGCATAAAAGAGAGCACCGGTCAGTGCGGTAGCTAAAAAGACAAATAAGCTTAGTCGTCCGGCCCGTTGATGTGTTTCCCGATCAGAGGCCTGCATGGTGAAGCCGCGCCGCTCTTTCGTAAACCGGTAGCCTGAATAAAGCTGCCGCGCTCCCAGGTAGAGAGCCGCAGTGGCCAAGGCGGAATGAATCAGTCCGATCCCGAGATAGACAGCGTTGTAAAAAGAGGGGCCCTCTTTGCTGAGCGGCGGAAAGCCGTCGACCAGATTGTGCAAAACGTAGATGAGCACAAAGATAGCGACAACTTCATAGGCCACCAACATCACCAGGCGGTGAGCCGCTCCCCAGTGCCGGCGAGCCAGCCAGAACCCAATTACTCCCAGAGGGACCAATACCAGCAGCGACACGAGCAACAAGTCGGAGAGAAAACCAGCCCGGGTGCCTAAAAAGCCGTCCTGTCCAGCAATAAT
>CAXMSJ010000003.1:0-2550 GCA_964196305.1 uncultured Acidimicrobiia bacterium | reverse complement strand
CTTCTGCTCGGCCTCGGTCGACAGAGCCTTCTTGGTCTCCAAGGTCTTGATGATATCCGGGGCCGAACCCTGGATGTATTGAACAAAGGCTTCCTCGAAATCACCAATCTTCTCGACCGGAATGTCGTCCAAATGACCGTTAACCGCCGCGTAAATGGCCACGATCTGAGTCTCTACAGGCACCGGCGCGTACTGGCCCTGCTTGAGGATCTCAACGACCCGCTCTCCTCTGGCCAACTGTGATTGGGTCGCCTTATCCAGCTCGCTGCCGAACTGAGCAAAGGCTTCCAACTCGCGAAATTGAGCCAAATCGAGACGGAGACGACCAGCAACTTTCTTCATCCCCTTGATCTGGGCGTTGCCACCGACCCGGGAGACGGAAATGCCGACATTGATAGCCGGCCTAACGCCGGAATTAAAGAGATCGCCCTCGAGATATATCTGACCATCGGTGATAGAGATAACATTGGTCGGAATATAGGCCGAAACATCTCCAGCCTGGGTCTCAACAATCGGCAAAGCAGTTAGTGAGCCACCGCCAAGTTCATCGCTAAGCTTGGCCGCCCGCTCCAGCAACCGGGAGTGAAGATAAAAAACATCGCCTGGATAAGCCTCGCGGCCCGGCGGACGCCGGAGCAAAAGAGAAACCTGGCGGTAGGCTTGCGCATGCTTCGATAGATCATCATAGACACAGAGCACGTGCCCGCCCTTGTACTTGAAATACTCACCCATCGCACACCCGGCGTAAGGAGCCAGAAATTGGAGCGGAGCCGGTGCGCTGGCCGAAGCCGAGACGATAATCGTATAATCCATCGCCCCATGATCCCGCAGCACTTTTTCTACCTGAGCGACTGTCGAGGCCTTCTGGCCGATAGCCACGTAGACACAGACAACGTCGCCGCCCTTTTGATTGATTATGGTGTCGAGGGCAATCGCCGTCTTACCAGTCTGGCGGTCACCAATGATCAGCTCGCGCTGCCCACGACCGATCGGGATCATGGAATCAACAGCTTTGATGCCGGTCTGCATTGGCTCCGCTACCGGCTTTCTGTCGACGATACCCGGAGCTTGCCACTCTACCGGTCGGGTCTCTTTAGCGTTGATCGGCCCCTTGCCGTCTATCGGCTGCCCGAGAGAGTCGACAACGCGCCCGATCATTTCTTCCCCCACCGGGACCTCGACGATAGTGCCTGTGCACTTGACTGGGTCGCCCTCTTTAACGGCCGTGGTGTCGCCCATCAGAACGACGCCGATCTCGTGCTCTTCTAAGTTGAGTGCCATTCCATAGAGCCCGCCTGGAAAAGAAAGCAACTCTCCAGCCATAGCGCTGGGTAATCCCTTCACACGGGCAATACCGTCACCGAGTTCGAGCACCGTGCCCTCCTCGACGACTTCTATCTCCGCTGTGAACTCCTTGATCTGAGCTTTTAGAACAGCGTCTATAGCAGCAGTGTCGATCGAATTCTGCATCTTAGTTCCCTCTCATATCTTGCAACATTTGTTCGCGCATCCGCGACAGTTGATTGCGGACGCTAGCGTCAACGAGCTTGCCGCCGATCCGGACAATAATGCCGCCGATCAAGTCAGCGTCGACCCGCGTGCGGATCGCCACCTCTCGCCCGACCATCTCTGAAAGCCGCTTCGCCAACCGGTCGGAAAAATCCGCCTCGATAGGCACAGCGGTAGTCACCTCGGCGATCATTTTATTCTCGGCTGCTTCCAAACGACTGGCGAAAGCATCGCCGATCTCTAATACTAGGTCGAACCGGTTGAGGCCCACCATCATCTGCAAGAATTGCAGGGTGGTATTAGTCAGCTTGTCCGCAAACAGCTCACCAAGTACGGCTTGCTTTCGGGCGCTATCGACCCCAGCATCGGTCAACGTCTTCTTGAGATCCATATGGCTGGTGATAGTCTCCTTGACCAACCTCAGATCGCGATCGACAGCGTCGAGTCCTTCACTACCCTTTGCGAGCTCAACCAGAGAGCCGGCAAAAGCATCGGCTTGTGTCGATGCGCCTACCGAATCAGTTTTCACTCAAACTACCTACTTCTGACAAGTATTGCTCAATCAGTTGCTCATGCCCCTGCTTTTCGAGTTGCGCATTGACCACCCGAGATGCGGCTTCAATGGTCAGATCGGCTACTCGTCCTTGGAGCTCAGCTACGGCCAGCCCTTTTTCCCGTTCAATGTCAGCCGTCGCCCGGGCCATCGCTTGTTCGGTCTCGACCCTGGATTTCTGAATGATATCTTCCTTCATGCTCTCGCCAAGCTTACGGCCCTCTTCAATAATTTTCTGAGCTTCGGCCCGTGCTTCGGCGATCTGTTTTTTGTAGTCATCGAGCATCGTTGCTGCTTCTTCGCGAGTCTTCTCCGCTGCCTCCAGCGAGTCGCGGATTGCATCGCTTCGTTCCTGGAGCATATTCATAATGGGCGGGAACGCTATCTTAGAAAGCGCAGCAAAGAGAAGCAAGAAAGCGACCCAAGACCAGAGTAACTGGCCGGAAAATACTTCTGGTAATAATAGTTCCATCCTACCGAACCTCCGA
>CAXMSJ010000002.1:0-15523 GCA_964196305.1 uncultured Acidimicrobiia bacterium | reverse complement strand
ACAGAATCATACTTTAGTAGATGAGCCAGTACTTCCGACGAGGCCAGGTCGTTAACGGCCACGACCTCGACTTCACCGCCCTTGAGCGCAGCTCGAAAAACGTTCCTCCCGATCCGCCCAAATCCATTGATCCCAATCTTGATCGTCATTTATCCTCCCTGTCGTGTAACACAACTACAGCTTAGCAGCGTATTCCTTCAGCCGCCTAATACGGTGATAGGCCGCTGATTTCGTTAACCTCGGCTGACACGCCTCTCCCAGCTCGACCAAGTTCGCCTGCGGGTAAGAGAGGCGTACCTGCGCAATCTCCTGTAACCCCGACGGGAGATTGGCTAGCCCAATTGACTCGTCTATTTTGGCAATGTCCGCTATCTGCTCCATGGCTGCTTTAACAACCTTTTTCAGATTGGCCGTATCGCAATTGACCAAACGGTTGACGTTCGAGCGGACCTCTTTGACTGTCCGAGTGTCCTCCCAGGCCAACGTAGCCGAATAAGCCCCGATCAATGCCAAAGAATCCACTATGGCTTGCGCTTTTTTTAAGTATACCGTGTACCGGTTCTGCTTTTCTATCATCCGCGCTCGAATATCGAATCTAGCCAGAAGTTCCTGGGCGGTCACGGCTAGACTCAGGCTCTCGGTCACCATCTCCAAGTGGTACTGACCCTGCGGGTGGCTGACAAATCCACCGCCAAGAAAGAAGCCCCGGACAAAGGCGGCGGCGCAACAATCCGAGCGGATCAATCTCCCGGGAATATCCGCCTGCAAGCTGAGTGAATCGTTCAGCACGCCTAGTTCATTCAATATCTGCCCCATCTCCGGGCGCTCAACTATATATAGTTGGTAATTGTTAGCTTGACTCAAGCGAGAGCGACGGACAGATATCTCGCCGCTGACCCCATAAAGATCAGTCATCAGCCTGAGGCTTCTTCTCGTCACGGCGGCGTTCTCTGAGTTCATCTGGAGTGAAAACCGGTCATTCCCATGAAGATGTAGTCGTCCGTCCACCCGAACCAGGGCGGCGAACTCAGCCGTCCGGCAACACCTTTTGCCCGACCACTGATGCGCCAGCTCTTCCTTTACCTGGTGCGAAAAGGATGTCTTCTTCATAAAGCGCCACGCCACAGTTGAGCCAGCTTTTCGGGATCATGGCGAGTCGGCCATTCTTCGTCCGTCAGATCGGCGACCAAGTGGTCCACCCCTCGCTCTGCTAAAACCGCCGCCGTAAGCCGCACCGGCTCCAGTCCGCCAAATAATTCAACGGAGCTCCCGTTAGATATACCCGTATCGCTGGAAATCACTAAGTCGCATTCGACTCCCCCGTATTTTGCGAGCGCATCCAGGTGGTCGACCCCGGTATAGCCATCGGTCTCCCCTTGTTGGACGGTGATATTGCAGAGAAATATCTTCTTGGCGCGTGACCGGCGGATCGCCTCTCCGATCCCGCTGACCAGTAAATTGGCGATCACGCTGGTGTGCAGACTGCCGGGGCCGAGCAAAATGGTGTCGGCCGCCTCCAGAGCAGCCACTGCTTCCGGGCACGCGTCGGCGTTTTTTGGTTCGATCCCGATAGCGCTCAAGGGGCGCAACCGGTTGGCGACATTACACTGACCGACAACCCGCAGCGGCCCGCCACCATTGTCGCTATTCGCCCAAGGCTCAACTTCAGCGTAGAGTGTCAGTGGTTCCAGAGACGGCGGCATCACGCGGCCCTTGGCCCCCAGTAGATCCCCGGCTGTTTCTAGGGCCGTCCGATAGTCGCCGGTAATATCGACCAAGGCGGCAATGATCAAGTTACCCAGGGCATGACTGCGCAAGCCCTCTCCCCGAGAAAACCGATATTGGAAGAGGTCGGCCAGGACCGAGTCATCGGCCATGGCCACCAGGCAGTTGCGACTGTCTCCCGGAGGGAAACCAGATAATTCCTCTCGTAACTTGCCTGAACTGCCGCCGTCGTCAGCCACCGTGACGATAGCATCCAGGCTTTCCACCAGCCCCAACAGACTCTTGATCAGAACCGGCATCCCGGTGCCGCCACCGACGGCCACCACGTGTTTCACGAACGCTCGAAATCTTTGCCGATATCACGATGACGAGCAGTGACAGAGTAGCCCTGGGCTTTCAGCCAAACAACAGCCGCTTCAACCAGGGCGACCGACCGATGCGTCCCGCCGGTACACCCTAGGGCGATATTGACGTATGTCTTGCCCTCTTTGATATATTCCGGCAACAGAAAGTCGAGCAAGCCGAAAAACTTGTCGGTGAATTCTTTGGTCGCGGGCTGGGACATGACAAAGTCGCGCACCGGCTCTTCTTGGCCATGATGGTGTCTCAGTTCATCGATGTAGTGTGGATTGGGCAGGAAGCGGACGTCCATTACTATATCTGCATCAAGCGGCAGTCCATATTTGTAACCAAAGGACATCACGCTGACAAAAACAGTCTCGTCTTGCAGCGAGCCCAGAAAGACATCGCGAATCTTTTTCCGCAGTTCGTGACCGGTCAATTGGGAGGTGTCGATCACGAGGTCGGCCCTTTCCTTGACCGCCTGCAACATCGCCCGCTCTTCCCTGATCCCGTCTGCGATCCGGCCCTCTTCCGCCAGGGGGTGTGGTCGGCGCGTTTCTTTGAAGCGCTTGATTAGAACGTCGTCGCTGGCCTGCAAGAAGAGAATGCGGTACTTGATGTCTCGTTCCTTGAGGTACTCTATGGCTGACTGTGTGTCCTCAAAGAAACGACCGCCGCGCACATCGCTGACAAGCGCGACTTTCTTGACAGTGCTACCAGGCAGAGCGCAGAGTTCAGCCATCCGGGATACCAGGGCGGGCGGCAGGTTATCAATACAAAAATAACCCATATCTTCGAAGCAACGAGCTGCAGCTGATTTTCCGGCGCCCGAAAGGCCGGTTATGATGGTGAATTCTACTTCTGTAGCGGAGTCTTTTTCCGTGGTCATCTAAGCAATTTACTTTACCACAATCGGTGACAAAACGGTTAGCCGAGGCGAGCGAGATGCTTCCAGCGCCAGCAACCGGTCTTTCCACCCTGGCGGCCCGCTCCAACCCCCCGGGCCGGACGCTGCGCGTACCCGGTGACAGGGGACAAAAAGCGGCAGCGGATTATGCGCCATCACGTTGCCGACAGCCCTGGCGGCACCCGGACGACCGCTGACAGAGGCTATCTCACCATAGGTCGCAGTCTGCCCGTAAGGAATACGCCGGACAGCCTGGTAGACTTTGGCCTGAAAATCAGAGGCCCCTAACGGCATAATCGGCCAGTGGGCCGGGTCGGCGTCCAGACCGCGGAAGTAGTCGGACAGCAGCCGGGCCAGCCTGCTATTATCAACGCCGGTACTCGTCTTTGCTACTAACGTTTTGGGGTCATCGCTCCACCAATGGGCGCGGACTGCCCCGGCCTCTATTTCGACCACTCCATGCCACGACCCGAATTCATAACGTAAAAACTTATTGGCGCCTGTTGTCGGCCTAGCCACCGGTCAATCTCTCTCTAAGATTCTTGGCCACAGAACGGCTTAATCCCGCCGCCACCAGCTCATCTTCGGACACTTTGGCGATTTTCTGGACGCTGCCAAACGTCTTGAGCAACATGGCCCGGCGTTTCTCGCCGATGCCGGCCACCCCGTCGAGCTCAGAGGCGCGCATGGAGCGCGACCGCAACCGCCGGTGGTAATCAACGGCAAACCGATGGGCCTCATCTCTCAAGCGCTGCAGCAAATAAAGGCCGGCCGAGCGGTCCGGCAGTCGCACCGGGTCGGCTCGACCCGGCAGGAAGAGCTCCTCCCGCTGCTTGGCCAGCGCGGCTACCGGGATAGAGTCTGCCCCCGCTGCTTCCAGAGCCTCTACGGCCGCCCGTAGTTGTGGTTTGCCCCCGTCGACCACGATCAGATCGGGGCGGGCCGCGAATTTGGGGTCTTTAGTGCCGCGAGCCAGGCGACGCCCGATGACTTCTTTCATCATCGCAAAATCGTTAGGGCTACCTTGACCGGTCTTTATCTTGAACCGTCGGTACGCCTGCCGGGCCGGGCGGCCCCCGAGAAAAACGACCATCGAACCAACAGCGTTGGTGCCACTAATATTAGAGATATCGTAGCACTCGATAGTGGCGGGCGGGCCGGATAGTGCGAGTGCCTTGGCTACTTCCATCAACCCGGCCATCACTTTTTTTGATTCGTGGTCTGAGCGGATCTTGTACCGTCCCAGAGAGTGCCAAGCATTCTCTCTAGCCATCTCCACCAAGCGCTTTTTCAATCCCCGCTGCGGCGTTAATAACTTCAGTGCCCGACCACGCTTGTCACCGAGCCAGGCCACGATCGCCTCTGGTTCTTCCAGCTCAACAGCGAGGACGATCTCGTCGGGGATTATCGGAGTGCTATCGTAGTACTGCTTGATAAAACCAGTCAGTATTTCCTGGGTATCGGTCGCGGCGATCAGATCGATGATAAAGTCTTCGCTCCCCACCAATTTGCCGGAGCGGACCTTAAGGAGCTGGACACAGGCCAGCTCAGCCTCGTCAACCACCCCAAAGATGTCCTGATTCAAACGGCTATCAGTCGTCACTCGCTGTTTTTCCAGCGTCCGCGAGGCTGTCTGGATACGGTCGCGAAAGAGAGCCGCTTTCTCATATTCCTGGGCGAGGGACGACCGCTCCATTTCCTTGGTCAAATCAGAGATGACTTGCTCCTGTCGTCCCTCTAGGAAAGCTGATATCTGCTCAATGGTGCGCCGGTAGTCACCGGCATCGACTTTGCCGATACACGGCCCAGGGCAGCGGCCGATATGATAGTAGAGGCAGGGGCGCCCACTGCGGGAGGCCCGGGCCAGCACACTCTCGGAACAAGTGCGCAAGGGGAATATCTTTAAGAGCGTATCCAGGGTTTCGCGAAGAGCCTGCGCATTCGTATATGGTCCAAAATACCGGGTATCACGGCGGTGGCGCTCGCGCGTATAGCGAACCCGCGGCCATTCTTGTTTCAAGTCAACCGCTAAGTATGGATAGCTCTTATCGTCCCGGTACTCGACATTGTACCGGGGGCGATACCGCTTGATGAGGTTGGCCTCCAGGACCAGCGCCTCTACTTCCGTGGCCGTGACGAAGAAGTCGAGATAGGTCGCGCTCGCGACCAGCTTCTTCACCTTTTCGAGCGGGTGATCTTTCTGAAAATACGAGCGGACGCGTTTTTTGAGTGACTTGGCCTTGCCGATATACAAAACTTGGCCGCCTGCATCTTTAAACTGATAGACGCCGGGCTGATCGGGAGCGTTCCTGGCTTCATTCCGTAGAGTCATGCCCCAATATTATCACGCGGTCAGGGGGTCAGGTCTTGCATGGTTGCAAACTGCAGGTGAGAGCGCCGGCGGCAAATACGACCACGGCGCTGAGCTGGGCAATGCAACCATGCAAGACCTGACCCCACTTCCGGGCTATTTGATGATTTTGGAGATGTCTATCTCGAGGATGTCTTCGGCGCCTTGGTCTTTTAGTTGCGGCAAGAGCAAGTTTACTGTGTTTTTTTCCACCACGGTCGAGACCTCGAGGTAGTGAGAGTCGTATAGCTGATTGACGGTCGGTCGCTTCATGGCCGGCAACGACCCGATCAAATCGTCGAGGCGGTCTTTTGGCACATTCATCAACAAAAGCGTCTTGCCGCGCGCCTCGATCACGCCCAACAGCAGGGTTTTGATCTCCTCAATGGCCCGGCGCTTGTCTGGGTCGGCCCATGATTCTTTGTTGGCGATCAACTTGGTCGTCGATTCCATTATGACCCCGATAATCTTCAACTGATTGCGGCGCAAGGTCTGACCGGTCTCGGTCAGGTCGACGATAACATCCATCAATTCCGGCACTTTAGCCTCGGTCGCTCCATATGAAAAGAAGATGTCAACGGGGATGCCCAACTTCTCAAAATACTTCTCGGTCGTCTTCGGGAATTCAGAAGAGATCCGGCTATTCGGCGGAATGTCTTCCGGCTTTTCGATCGACGAGTCGTTCGGGACGGCGATAACCATCTTCAGTTTACCCGTCCCGGTCTTGGCATACGGCATATCGGCGACTTCAATAACGTCAGCCCCGGCCTCGCCGATACAATCAAGCCCGGATATGCCCAGATCGAAATAACCGTCGGCCACATAGGTCGGGATCTCCTGCGGCCGCAGGATCTTTAACTTATCGACGCGCGGGTCGTCGACGGTCGGATTATACTGGCGCGCGCTCTTCTGGACCGGCATGTCCGCTTCTCTGAATAAGAGAAGTGTCTGTTCTTCCAGACTGCCTTTGGGGATAGCGATCTTAAGCATGGTCACTCCTTGATGGATGTCACTGGATTAACGTATTAAAGCGATGAGCTAGATTTTACTTTAAGTCGACGCCGGTTCCTAGTAAGTCGGCTAAGTACTGGCCGGTGTAGGAAGCCTGTACCGCGGCCACCTCTTCGGGCGTCCCGACCGCCACGACCCGACCGCCCTTGTCTCCACCTTCCGGGCCCAGGTCGATCAGGTGGTCAGCACTCTTGATGATATCCAAATTGTGTTCGATGACGAGAACAGTATTGCCGGAGTCGACCAAGCGCTGCAAAACGCCCAGGAGCCGCGCGACATCTGCAAAATGCAAACCAGTCGTCGGCTCGTCAAGGATATAGAAGGTCTTACCGGTAGCCATCCGACCCAGCTCCGAGGCCAATTTGACCCGTTGGGCCTCACCGCCCGAGAGCGTCGGCGCCGGCTGTCCGAGCCGAACGTAGCCTAAGCCCACATCCAAGAGGGTGACTAATCGACGCTTGATGCGGGGGATCTTGTCGAAGAAGACCACAGCTTCCTCGACCGACATATCAAGGACATCCGAAATTGTCTTACCTTTAAACTTAACTTCCAGGGTGGCATCGTTATAGCGGCGTCCCTTGCAAACCTCACAGGGAATATAGACGTCCGGCAAAAAATGCATCTCGATCTTGATGGTCCCGTCGCCACGGCACGGCTCACACCTTCCACCCTTGACATTAAAGCTAAATCTACCGGGCGCATAACCCCTAATCTTCGCTTCCTGAGTGGTGGCAAAAACGTTTCTGATCTCACCAAAAACTCCTGTATAGGTGGCTGGATTTGAGCGGGGCGTCCGTCCAATAGGAGACTGGTCGATCTCGATGACCTTGTCGATATGCTGGATCCCCTCCATAGCCGCAAACCGGCCCGGCTTCACCCGCGACCCCTGCACCTCCTGAGCCAAGGCCCGGGCCAGGATATCGCTAACCAAGGTGCTCTTGCCGGATCCAGAGAGACCGGTCACGCAGACCAGCTTCCCTAGCGGGAACTCGACATCGATCTTCTTAAGGTTATGCTCTTCAGCTTGGCGAACCACCAGCTTCCAGCCGTTTCCCTGCCGGCGAACAGCCGGGACCGGGATACCGGCGCGACCGGCAAGATACGGCCCGGTGACTGAGTCCTTGTTATTCATAATCTGCTCGGGGGTTCCGGTAGCGATGATCCGCCCGCCGTGCTCGCCGGCGCCCGGGCCGATATCAACCACAAAATCTGCATCTTTGATTGTCGCCTCGTCGTGCTCGACGACGATCAGAGTGTTTCCGAGATCGCGCAACCTCTTGAGAGTAGCGATCAAGCGATAGTTGTCCCGCTGATGGAGGCCAATCGTCGGCTCGTCCAGAACATACAGCACGCCCATCAATCCAGAGCCGATCTGAGTGGCCAGGCGAATACGTTGAGCCTCTCCCCCGGAGAGTGTCCCCGCCGCCCTCGCCAACGTCAGATAGTCGAGCCCGACATCGACCAGAAACCGGAGGCGCTCTTTAACTTCCTTCAGTACCCGCCCGGCGATGATCATATCCCGCTCGGAAAGAATGACATCAAGCTCCTCGACAAAACGGAGTGAATGGGAGACTGGCAGCCGGCAGAGTTCAGAGATATTCTTGTCAGCCACGGTTACTGCCAGACTGGCCGGGCGGAGACGAGCCCCGTGGCAAACCGGGCACTCGGTCGTCTGCATGTATTGCTCGATCCGCCGCCGGGAATAGTCAGATTCAGTGTCCTTATAGCGCCGCATGAGGCTTGGAATCACGCCCTCATAGACCGTCCGGTAGGCGCGGCTCATGCCGCTGTCGTTCATATACTGCACGTCGACGACGGTCCGCGGTTCCCCGTAAAGGATCAGGTGGCGCTGCTCGTCTGTCAGTTTGCGATATGGGACCTTGGTGCTGAAATCGTGCTCCCGGGCCAGCGCTTGTAGCACTCCGGAGTAGTATGCCGTCTTGCCTGACCAGGGATGGATGGCTCCCTCATCAAGCGTCAAATCGACATTGGCGATCACCAAATCGGCGTCGATCTCAGGACGGTTGCCTAGGCCCCCACAACTCTCGCAAGCTCCATAAGGGCTGTTAAACGAGAACTGCCGGGGGGCCGGTTCGTCGAAGCCGAACCCACAATCGAAGCAGGCGAGATGTTCAGAAAAAGACAATACTTTCAATTCATCGCCGTCGTCGACAAGTTCGATGTGGACCATGCCCTCGCCAAGCTTTAGAGCCAGCTCGACCGAGCCGGCTAAACGGCGGCGAAGATCTTCTTTCATTACCAGCCGATCAACTATTACCTCGATGATATGCTTCTGGTTCTTTTCCAGCTCGATCTCTTCCTCGAGCAACCGGATTTCGCCGTCCACTTTGACCCGGACGAAACCCTCACGGCGGAGGTTGTCGAAGATCCTCTTATGTTCGCCCTTGCGTCCCTGGATCAAAGGAGCCAACACTTGGAATTTACTTCCCACCGGCAGCTCCATGATCTGATCGATTATCTGCTGAGCAGACTGTTTGCTGATCTCGCGACCGCAATCCGGACAATGCGGAATACCGATCCGCGCGTAAAGCAGGCGCAGATAGTCGTATATCTCGGTCACGGTACCCACGGTCGAGCGAGGATTCCTGGAGGTCGTCTTCTGGTCGATGGAGACGGCCGGAGAAAGGCCGTCGATGTGATCGACATCGGGCTTTTGCATCTGTCCGAGAAACTGGCGAGCATAAGCCGAAAGAGATTCGACGTACCGCCGCTGTCCTTCCGCATAAATGGTGTCAAAGGCCAGCGACGACTTGCCGGAGCCGCTCAGGCCGGTCATAACGATCAGTTGATCCCGGGGCAACTCGAGGTTGACGTTCTTAAGGTTGTGCTCCCGGGCACCTTTGATAACGATCTTCTCTTGCGACAATAGCTCTCCTCCAAAAAAACGCGTAACCTTTAAAGTATATCACCGCGAGGAAGAGCGTTAGGCTTCGAATTTGTACCCGACATGGCGGACGGTCTTGATGAGGTTACTATAGCGACTACCGAGCTTAGCCCGGAGACGACGGACATGGACATCTACCGTACGAGTGCCGCCGTAGTAGTCATATTCCCAGATCTGGTCAAGCAGGGTCTGGCGAGTTAGGACTCGACCGGGGTTTGAAGCCAGGTGTTTGAGCAACTCATATTCCTTGAATGTCAGTTTTAGCGACCGCCCGTCGATCGTTGCTTCATACGACTCCGGCACGATGGACAGCCCCTCGACAACGATAGTGCTCTCGCTGTCCCCCTGCAGCAGACGCCGCAGCCTCACGGCCAGCTCCTCCGCTTCAAAAGGGGCGACGATAAAGTCATCGACTCCGGCCTCGACCACCAGCTCGCAGTCGTTCGCTGTCTCCAGAACAGCTACCACCTTCATGTTTGCCTTGCGCCAGGCCATCACGTCGGCGAGGCGGTCGAGATTGTCCGGGGCCACCAACACCAGCTCGGGCGAGCGATCAGTGAAATGGGCCGAAAAATCATCCTGATCCGCCGCCGTGATGTGAGCGCGCCGACCGGTCGCGGAAACCGCCCCGGCCAGCCGCTTCCCCATCATGGGGTCCGCGGTCAAGATAATTACATTAGAGCGAACCGAGATAGTGGTCGAGCTCGAATTGGCTGACCTGGAGATCATAAGCCAGCACCTCCGCCTTTTTGTTGCGGATGAAATATTCGTGGACGTGGTCGCCCAGAGCTTTTTTAAGTAGCTCGCTGCCTTCGGCCAACTCGATCGCCTCATGCAGGTCTCTCGGCAAGCTGCCGATCCCGGCTTTTTGGCGCTCTGCTTCTGTCATGTCATAGATGTTGTCGGTCGCTTCAGTCGGCAGCTCATAACCTTGCTCGATGCCTTCGAGACCGGCAGCCATCATCACCGAGAAAGCCAGATACGGGTTGCAAGACGGATCGGGACTTCTCAGTTCAATGCGAGTCGCCTGCTCCTTGCCGGGCTTATACATCGGCACTCTGACCAAGGCTGAGCGATTCCTTCGGGACCAGCAAACATAAACTGGAGCTTCATACCCCGGCACGAGGCGCTTGTAGGAGTTGACCCACTGATTGCAAATAGCGGTAATCTCTCCGGCGTGCTTGAGGATACCGGCGATGTAGCTCTTACCTTCGGTGGAGAGGTGCGTCTCGTCGTTGGCATCGTAAAACGCATTCTTGTCGCCCTTAAAGAGTGACTGGTGGACATGCATGCCGTTACCGTTCTCACCCGCGATCGGCTTGGGCATAAATGTCGCGTACACCCCATGCTCCTGCGCGATCTCCTTGACCGCCAAGCGATACGTCATGACATTGTCGGCCATCGCCAGCGCATCCGAGTACCGAAGATCAATCTCGTGCTGACTGGGCGCAACTTCGTGATGGCTGTACTCAACCGGAATGCCCATCGCTTCCAACGCAAAGACAGTGTCACGCCGGTGATCGGTGGCGAGATCAAGCGGGGTCAGGTCGAAATACCCACCATGGTCGAGAACTTCGGTGCCCTTAGAATCCTCGAAATAAAAGTATTCCAGTTCAGGCCCAACGTACATCGTGTAGCCCAGCTTGGAGGCCCGGGCGAGATTCCGCCGCAGCACCTGTCGAGGGTCACCCGCAAATGGGCTGCCGTCGGGGAGGGTCACGTCGCAGAACATCCGGGCGACACCTTGCTCCGTCGGTCGCCAAGGTAAGATCTGGAAGGTGTTTGGGTCGGGCATGGCGATCATATCGGACTCTTCGATCCGAGTGAACCCCTCAATGGAGGAACCATCGAAGCCCATGCCTTCCTCGAACGCTGTCTCCAGCTCGGCTGGAGTGATAGCAAAACTCTTTAGAAAACCGAGCACATCCGTAAACCAGAAGCGGATAAATTTGATGTTCTGATCTTTGACAGTCTTCATTACAAAATCTTGATCTTTTTTCACCCTAGTTCTCCTATTCTAAGTCGTTTTTTCAATCTCTTTTTATGCTAGTAAAGGATAGTAGCACTCTTATGTTTCGTCTAGGTTAAATCTAATCTTTGCGCAAACGCCCCTTGTGTCGCGCGGGGTCTAGCTCAGTCTTGAGTGAAGCTATCTGGTCTCTAACCTGGGCAGCGTATTCAAAATTTAGCTCCTCGGCCGCCTGGCGCATCTCTGCCTCCAGCCCCAACATCAATCGCTCGACCTCTTCGCGGGGCATCTGGGCTAGACGAGCAACAGCTTTCTCCGTCTCATATTCCGTTTTCTCTTCCGCCGCTCCCCCAGCCTGGATTAAATCGGCCACCGCCTTGCGGATCGTCTCGGGCTCGATCCCGTGTTCCTGGTTGTATGCTAATTGCTTGACTCGCCGGCGATTAGTCTCGTCGATGGCGCGCTTCATTGAGTTGGTCATGGTTGATGCATACATGATGACTTGCCCGCTGACGTTGCGCGCGGCCCGGCCCATCGTCTGGATCAGCGACCGCTCGGAGCGGAGAAACCCCTCTTTGTCAGCATCAAGAATAGTGACCAAGGAGACTTCCGGCAGATCAAGTCCCTCTCTAAGCAAATTGATCCCTACCAGGACATCGAACTTCCCCAACCGCAGGTCGCGCAGGATCTTGACTCTCTCCAGCGTGTCAATGTCGGAATGCAAATAGCGAACCTTGATCCCGGTCTCCAGTAAATAGTCCGTCAGATCCTCGGACATCTTTTTGGTCAGGGTGGTCACCAGCACCCGCTCCCCCCGCTCGATGCGGATTTTAGCCTCATTGATCAGATCGTCTATCTGTCCTTGTGTCGGACGCACCATTACTTCCGGATCGACTAAACCGGTGGGCCTGATGATCTGTTCGGCGGTCCGCTTGGAGACCTCGGACTCCCACGGCCCGGGCGTGGCACTAACAAAGATGGCCTGCTTGACCTTAGAGTTAAACTCCTCAAAGCGGAGCGGACGGTTGTCGAGCGCCGATGGAAGCCTGAAGCCGTGCTCGACCAAAGTCCGCTTGCGCGCCTGGTCTCCCGCATACATCCCGTTCAGTTGCGGAACAGAGACATGCGACTCATCGATGACAACCAAAAAGTCACTGGGGAAGTAATCGATCAGCGTGTATGGCGGCTTCCCAGGGGCGGTCCCTGTCAGATGACGAGAGTAATTTTCAATCCCCGAACAGAAGCCGACCTCGCGGATCATCTCCAAGTCATAGTTTGTCCGCATGCCCAGGCGCTGCGCCTCCAACAGCTTGCCTTCTTTTTCCAACTCAGCCAGGCGCTCCTTAAGCTCGGTTTCAATAGAAACTGCGGCCGCCTCCATCCGTTCTTGGGACGCAACGTAGTGGGAGGCCGGAAAAACAGCGAGGCGGTCTAGGTCGGCCATGATCTCCCCGGTGATCGGGTCGAGATGCATGATCCGCTCAACCGTGTCGCCGAAAAAATCTACCCTATAGGGAGTCTCCTCGTAGCTAGGAAAGACCTCCAGCACATCCCCTCTAACCCGGAAGGCCCCGCGGACCAGGCTGTAATCATTCCGCTGATATTGGCTGTTCACCAGGGCTTTCATGGTCTCATCCAGTCCCGGCGACTCGCCCCGGCGCAACCAGACCAGTTGCCCTAGATATTCTTCCGGCGAACCGAGTCCGTAG
Organism: uncultured Acidimicrobiia bacterium; assembly: GCA_964196305.1. Lineage (GTDB taxonomy): Bacteria > Actinomycetota > Aquicultoria > CAJVYJ01 > JAUVQD01 > DAOUYN01. The sequence goes on along the minus strand of CAXMSJ010000002.1, from coordinate 2,605 downwards.
ATGCACGAGACACTGGCCACGATGATGACGTCGTCCCGCGACAGGACCGCCGCCGTACTCGAATGACGCAGCTTATCGATCTCCTGATTTATATGCGCATCTTTCTCAATAAATGTGTCGGACTGTGGCACATAGGCCTCTGGCTGGTAATAGTCATAATAACTGACGAAATACTCAACGGAGTTATGAGGAAAGAGCAGTTTGAACTCACTATATAATTGGGCCGCCAGCGTCTTGTTGGGGGCCATCACCAGGGTCGGCCGGCCCGTTTGCGCGATCAGGTTGGCCATGGTAAATGTTTTCCCCGACCCAGTCACTCCCAGCAACGTCTGCCGGTCCAGCCCGGCCTCGACACCAGTCACGAGATCGACGATCGCTTGCGGTTGGTCGCCTTGTGGTTCGTATTCTGCTTGCAGCTTAAATTCAGCCATGGGCTGCGTCCGCCATGGCAGACAACTGTTCAAAGAGACTGGCGGTCTGTCGCTCCAGCAAGTCCCGGCTCCCCTTGTTCAGGATGGTTAAATCCGCAAACGGCAGGCGCTGATGATCCTGAAGCTGGGCTCGGATACGGACTAAAGCCATCTCCTGGCTCAAGCCCGCCGCCACTAACCTCTCCACGCGTTGCTCGGGTGACGAGACCACCACCACGATCTTGTCAAACATGGGCACCATGCCCGCTTCAATGAGCAGCGGCACTTGTACCACCCCGATAGCGGCCGAGGCAGAAGACTGCCACTCAGCCAGAAGCGCACCGACGCGTTCGATAACCGGAGGATGGACAATCTTGTTCAGCAACAAAAGCCGCTCCGGTTCAGCAAAAACGAGCTCGCCTAGAACTGCGCGATCAACCCGCCCGGCCACCACGATGTCCGCGCCGAACTCGGCGGTCAGGGCGGCCTGGACAACTGGATCTTCGTCAATGATCTCATGGGCCAGACTATCGGCGTCGGCCACCTGCGCTCCCCGCTTCGCCAGAAGCGCCCCGACCGTTGACTTACCGCCGGCGATCCCGCCGGTCAACCCGACCATCAACATCTGTCATCCCTCCAATCCACCCGAAAAAAAGCGCCTCTATCTTATAATAGAGACGCTCAATGAAGCTATTAGTTTCGCGGCCCGACCGCCAGTCCTACGGGGCCAGAGACGCTGCCTCGGCATCTACTAAACCAGCACCCTGCTGATTACCGGAAAGACCGGGTAGGAGCTCGGCGGTTGAAGTCAGCCAGGCCTTCACCTGAGTCGGCGACAACGAGCCGCGAGCGCTCAAAACCAGCGCCGCCGTGCCGGCTACGTGAGGCGAGGCCATGCTGGTCCCACTGAACTCACGGTAGCCGGATCCCTTGTAGGTCGAGTTAATAGTAACTCCAGGGGCAATCAAGTCCACCTGGGGGCCAAAGCTCGAAAAATAAGCGATGCCGTCCGCATCATTGCTGGCGGAAACCGCGATCACCGGGGCATAAGCAGCCGGATACCCGACCGCCCCGCCACTGTTTCCAGCGGCCGCCACCTGTACTATACCGGCCCGATCAACCCGATCCACCGCGGCCCCAAATGCGCTGATGTCGGACGAAAGCCCCAGGCTCATGTTAACCACATCCATATCGTTGGCCACCGCCCAATCAAGCCCCTCGATGACATCTGATATCCATCCGGAACCACTACGATCGAGCACCTTGACCGCGTACAGCTCGGCCCCGGGAGCCGTGCCGAGCACACCGATCTCATTGTCGATCCCCGCAATGGTCCCAGCGACGTGTGTGCCGTGACCGTTGTCGTCCTTGGCGCTCCTATTTGGTCGGATAGCGTTGAATCCGCCCTTAATGTTGTCAATTAGATCTGGATGGTCGAGCTGGATGCCCGTGTCAATGACGGCCACCTTAACTCCCGCGCCCACAGCCGCAGTCCAGACCAAGTCAGCGTCAATCCGATCGACACCCCACGGGATAGTTTCACCCGGTGCCGCAGGCGAGAGCTTCTTGCCGCCGCCATTACCGCCTCTAGCCGAAATGCTGACTCGCTGGTCTGCTTCGACAGAGACCACTCCGGCCTGGCGACTCAAACGACTGCCGGCTGCTTTACCAGGCAACAAAACGACCTGGCCGTTGATTAAAGGCAAATGCTTGACTGTCACGCCGCCGACGTCCTGAACCAGAGTGTCACGCGTAGCGGCATCAATCGCCCCATCAAATACCACAATGGCCCGCTGGGGACCCGGAGCCGCTGACAACGAGGCCACAAACAAGCTCAATAGTAGAGCGCTACCGACCAAGGCGACTAGGCCCTTATGTCCTCTTACTGCTTTCACAACTAACTCCAATCCATAGCTTTGTATACCAGAGATTAAGGAGATTGAAGCGTTAGGTCAAGAATGTCGCCGGCCCAACTTCCAACGGACTGTTATCAACAGCGCTTTTCGTGTATAATTCACCGCGGTTCACCCAAGGGGCGTCTCCTGTGTGCTCATGAGTGCGGAAATTTCCGCCAATGCTCGACTCTGAGCTGGGAAGTCCAGGTGGACCAATTTTATTTTATGGGGGGCCGACAACAAATGCCAAGTGTCGAACAGACGGAAGAGATCGCAGAAGGATATGTAAGAGACGCCGAG
>CAXMSJ010000001.1:0-3386 GCA_964196305.1 uncultured Acidimicrobiia bacterium | reverse complement strand
TTGCGGCAGCTCGGAGCCGAAGTAGTGACGGGCGAGATGCTCCCGCACAACACGATTGAACGAGCTGCCTCTACCCTGCCAAAGCACCTTTTCTGGACCTACGAGCGCGAAGTAGTCGGAACAGTCTTCCACTGGTCTCGCCAAGAGGCTGTCGACGGCATTATCTACGTGGTGGCGTTTCCGTGTGGGGCGGACTCATTGGTGCAGACATTGATCGAGCACGAGTTGCGCGCTGAGAATTCAAAAGTGCCGATGATGCCGCTGGTCATCGATGAGCACAGTGCTGAGGCCGGCGTGCTGACCCGTATCGAAGCATTTACTGACATGTTGGGGCGCAAGAAAAGGCTGGCTGGATAATGCTGGCGACCTTTCCACAGATGGGAAATTTGGAGCTGCTCCTGCGCGAGGTGCTGGAGCGGCTGGAAATAGACTATATCGTGCCGCCGCGGACGTCGGCCAAGACGGTGGCTCTGGGATCGAAACATTCACCGGAGTTTTCTTGCTTGCCGCTTAAGCTGAACATCGGCAATTTTATCGAGGCCATGGATGCCGGCGCCGACACAATAATAATGGCCGGGGGCAAAGGCCCTTGTCGATTCGGCTATTACGCCGAGATACAAAAACGAGTCCTGCGGGATGCCGGCTACGAGTTCGAGATGGTGACCATTGAGCCGCCTACCATGGGATTCTCCAAGTTTATCGGCCCGATCAAAAAGACGACCGATAAGTCCACTCGGTTTATCTGGCGAGCTCTGAAAGAAAGCTTCCCCAAGGCTCGCGCCTACGATCAGCTCGAACGGTTGGTTTTGGAGACCCGCTGTTATGAGCTGAACATTGGAGACACCACGAGGGCGCACAAAAAGGCCAAGGAAGTGCTGGCTGAAGCTAAGTCGGCTTCCGAGCTTAAAGAGGCGGACGAGGCGGCCCGGGCGATAGTCAACAACGTTCCCTGCGACCGGGATCGACCGGTGCTCAAAGTTGGCATTATCGGCGAGTTCTTTATTCTTTTGGAGCCGTTTGCCAATTTTGATATCGAAGAGTGGTTGGGTAATCGCGGCGTTTATGTGTCGCGCAGTGTCTTTGTCACTGACTGGATCGGGCCTTCGAACAAAAACATCATCTCCGGGACGAGCGACCGCGAGCTCGGTAACCTGGCTAAGCCATACGTCGGACATTTTATCGGTGGCGAGGGGCAACAGAGTGTCGGACACACCGTCCAATACGCCCAGGAGGGGTATGATGGTGTGGTGCACATGTTTCCCTTCACTTGTATGCCCGACACCATTGCCAAGGCCATCTTGCCGCGGGTCAGCCGGGATCTTGATATTCCGATTATTCACTTTACTATTGATGAGCAGACCGGCAAGGCCGGTATAGTGACCAGGTTAGAGGCTTTTCTAGACCTGCTCGCTGGAAGGCGCCGGGCCGGCGTGCGGCCGCGGGCGGAAAGGGTGGTTTCATAATATGAGCGTTGAACAGGGTTTCTTGGGGATAGATGTCGGGTCGGTCAGTACTAATCTGGTGGCTCTTGATACTAACGGCCAGGTCATAGAGTATATATATCGGCGCACTCGCGGCGAGCCGATTGTCGCTGTGCAAGAAGGTTTAAAAGAGCTCGAGGAAAAATTAAGCGTCCCGCTTGATATCATCGGAGTTGGGACTACCGGGAGTGCTCGCCATCTGAGCGGAGTCATTGTCGGGGCCGACATCGTCAAGAATGAGATCACTGCTCATGCCGTTGGGGCTAGTAATGAGGTGCCCGGTGTTCGCACGGTACTTGAGATCGGCGGACAGGATTCGAAGATAATCTTTCTTAAGGACGGTATCGTTGTCGATTTTGCCATGAACACCGTCTGTGCTGCCGGGACCGGTTCGTTTCTTGACCACCAATCCGCCCGCCTCGGCATTCCCATCGAAGAATTCGGCAGTCACGCGCTAAAAGCCGACGACGGCGCTTTGATAGCCGGGCGTTGCTCGGTTTTTGCCGAGTCGGATATGATCCATAAACAACAGGTCGGCTACCAGCTTTCCGAGATTATTTATGGGCTCTGTCAGGCGCTCGTCCGTAATTACTTGAACAACTTGGCCAAGGGCAGGGACGTGGCTGGGCCGATCTGTTTTCAAGGCGGGGTGGCCGCCAACGCCGGGATGAAGCGGGCGTTCGAGGAGGCCCTGCAGACCGAGATCCGTATCCCAGACAATTTCTCTGTCATGGGTGCTATCGGCGCCGGGTTGCTGGCGCGCGAAGAGATGATGCTCGATCCGAAGCCGACCGAGTTCAAGGGGTTTGAGGCGGCGAACGTTGACTATCAGACCAGTAGTTTTGCTTGCGGCGCTTGTGAGAACAACTGTGAGATCATCAAGATTATCGTCGAGGGAGAGACGCTGGCTCGCTGGGGAGGGCGATGTGGCAAGTGGGAAGTAGATCGCATTCGCCGTCAGAACTTAACCCCGGTTGGCGCGGACTGCGCCGACTGCGAATAGTCGGCCTACTGTTCTGCCAGCCTCAGCTTCTTAAAAAATACGTTTAGCAGTTCGCGGCAGGCGTCTTCTTCTACTCCGCCGGTGATCCGCAAGCGGTGTGAAAGTTTAGGTTCGTCGAGAATGTTTAGTATTGTCCCGGCCGCACCCGCTTTCGGATCGCGACAACCATAAACCACTCGCGCTACTCTGGCTTGCTGCATGGCGCCGGCGCACATCGGACAGGGCTCCATCGTGGCATAGATGGTGCAGCCCATCAGCCGCCAATTGCTTAGTTTTTTACAGGCTTCACGCATGACGATTATCTCCGCGTGCGCCGTCGGATCTTGGAGGGTCTCGCGGAGATTGTGAGCTTTGGCCAGGACATGGCCGTCCTTGACGATGACGGCACCAATAGGAACTTCGTCCAGTTCAAGCGCGCGCCGGGCTTCGCTGACAGCCAGAGTCATGAATTCTGCGTCGAAATTGAGGGCTTTTTTGCTCACGCGTCCCTATCGTTCAACGAGGACTCGCTCGGCCAGCTCGGGGCCGATGGCGATCGTCTCTCCGTTGGCAGTTAGATTGAGCGGGCCGCCAAAGGGGGCGACTTCCTTGATAGTGAACTTGGTATCGGGCGTCAGGCCCAGCTCCGCCAGGTAGCGCAAGAGTTCCGGCTCTTCTTCCGGAACGGCGGCCACTCGGGCCGTATCACCCTGGCTCAGTTCAGTCAGGGGGATCAAGTTTCGTTTGCCGACGTCTCCATTGGCCTTTGGGATACTGTGTCCGTGCGGGCAGGTTTGGGGCTCACCGAGGAATTCCGCCAGTCTCGACGCCACTTCCGGGCTGATCGCATGTTCGAGGCGGCAGGCTTCATCGTGAACTTCATCCCAGGCAAAGCCCAGATGGTCAGTGAGGAAACGTTCAGC